>UROZ01000051.1 GCA_900549655.1 uncultured Collinsella sp. | reverse complement strand
GTAGATTCCGCACGAGCCGAAGAGCACTTAATGTGCTCTTCGTGCGAGCCAGGACTTGACCGAGCGAAAACCTTGCGCCTGGCCTTCGGCGGCGCGTGCCGGATGGTGGAATTGTGTGCAGCCCGGTTTTCCGTTGACCGACGCCGGGGTCCCCGCCATAATACTTTCGGTTCACGCACGAATCCGCTGCCAGAGACAGCCGGTGCAAACGGGCATTGCCCGCGAGCTTAATGGGATATCCCGCCAGCCGAGGTGGTCGAGTAGATATGTCTTCTCGCCCCCGTCGCTCATGCAGCGCGGGGGCTTTCTTTTTGGACATGCCCCCGTCACGTCCTTGTGGCGGACCGTGCCCGGAAAGAATTCGAGGAGGTGTAATTCATGCCCCAGCAGTACAAAATCGACAAGGTTGCAGAGATCGAGTCCCGTATCGCCGAGAACGCCGGTCTGTTCGTCGTCAACTACAACGGTCTGACGGTTAAGCAGGCTCAGGAGCTGCGTCATCAGCTTCGCGAGTGCGGCGCCGAGATGAAGGTCTACAAGAACAACCTGGTCAAGATCGCTCTCAAGAACCAGGAGCAGCCCGAGCTCGACGAGATCCTCGCCGGCCCCGTCGCTTATGTGTTCTACGAGACCGAGCCGGTCGAGGCCGCTAAGGCCCTTAAGGACTTCTCCGCTAAGTCCAAGGGCGTCCTTGAGATCAAGGGCGGTATCTCCGACGGCAAGGCCGTTTCCGCTGATGATGTTAAGGCTATCGCCGAGCTGCCCACCAAGGATCAGCTTCTCGGCCAGATCGCCGGTCTCATCTCCGGTTTCGCTCGCGACATCGCTGTCTGCGTCAACGGCGTTTCCTCTGGTCTCGCTCGTTCGATCCAGCAGGTCTCCGAGCAGAAGGCAGCCTAGTTGCTGTTTTCACCCGCGGCGGCAACGCCGCACCCCTGGCGCATTCGCGTCGTGTTTTAACTGATCTCCGTGCACAGACACGGAAACCGAAAGGACTTAGAAATGGCTAAGCTTACCACCGATGAGATCATCGATGCTCTTAAGGAAATGACCCTTCTCGAGGCTTCCGAGCTCGTCAAGGCTATCGAGGACACCTTCGGCGTTTCCGCCGCTGCTCCTGCCGCTGTTGTCGCCGCTCCCGCTGCTGGCGCTGCTGAGGCCGAGGAGAAGACCGAGTTTGACGTCGTGCTCGAGGGCTTCGGCGACAACAAGATCCAGGTCATCAAGGCCGTCCGTGAGCTCACCAACCTTGGCCTGAAGGAGGCCAAGGAGGTCGTCGAGGGCGCTCCCAAGGCTGTTCTCGAGGGTGCCAAGAAGGAGGACGCCGAGGCTGCCAAGGAGAAGCTCGAGGCTGCTGGCGCTGCTGTCACCCTCAAGTAATCAGGCTTTCTCGCCAGATTTCTTTGCAGACGGGGTTCGCATTGCGAGCCCCGTCTTTTTTGTTTTTCGGTCCCTCGACATCGGTAGCTCAAACTGCCATGTTCTGTGATTTGCGTCGTATCGGGCACCCTGCCGTTGGGCAATAAAATTGCACCATTCGAGCAATAATTTGCGTTGACCTGCTGAAGAATTGTCTCTGCCTTGTAGCGACATATAGTTCCAGCGGTAAGATGCTTAGGTATCGCAATTTGGTCTGCGGCTGTGTGCCGCACGCATGGGGCGCTTTTGCGCCTGCGAAAGGATCTTTGAATAACATGAAGGCAATCATCCCCGCCGCCGGTCTTGGCACGCGTTTTCTGCCTGGCACCAAGTGCACGCCCAAAGAGATGCTGCCGGTGCTCGACAAGCCGGTCATTCAGTATGTCGTTGAGGAGGCACTCGACCCCGAGGAGGTCGACGACGCCATCATCGTTACCTCTCCCGGTAAGCCCGAGCTGCTGAGCTACTTCCAGCCCGATCGTTCGCTCGAGAACCTGCTGCGCGAGCGCGGCAAGAACGCCTATGCCGATGCCGTCGCCCACGCTGGCGGTATGCCGGTCGACTTCCGCTATCAGTACGAGCCCAAGGGCCTCGGCCATGCTATTCGCTCTGCTGCCGACGCCGTGGCAGGGGAGAACTTCCTGGTTCTTCTGGGCGACTACGTTGTGCCTAACCGCGACATCTGCGACAAGATGCTCGCCGTTTCCAAAGAGCACGGTGGCGCTTCGGTTATCGCCGTCGCTGCTTGCTCGCCCGAGGAAGTCAGCCGCTACGGCGTTATCGCCGGTGAGCGCGTCGGTTCGCTCGAGGGTGCCGAGGACGTTGCCGATGCAGAGCCGGGCGCTGTCTGGCGCATCGGCGGTCTGGTCGAGAAGCCCGCTCCCGAGGCGGCTCCGTCCAATCTGTACATCGTCGGTCGCTACCTGCTGAGCCCGCTGGTCATGGACCTGCTGGCAGATCAGCAGGCCGGCAAGGGCGGCGAGATCCAGCTCACCGACGCCATGGCCCGTTCGCTCGACCGCGAGGCCATGTATGCCGTCGTCATTGACCCGCTGTCGGGCTACGACACCGGCACTCCCTCTGGCTGGATGGCCACCAACGCCCTCATGGCCGCAAGCGACCCCCGCTTTGCCGATGCCTTCTGGGATGCCATCGACGAGCGCGGCGGATTGATGCGCAAGTAAGCCTTCGGGCATCGACATTTACGGGCGCGGACCTCGGTTCGCGCCCGTTTTTTATAAGAGCTGCGATTGCCGGCTCTCTGTTCACAGAAAATATATGAACAGATGTTCGATACACATACATCTACCTGCGTGTTTTCTGTCGAAAAACTTTGCTACTCCAAAAACTCAATCGCGTCAAGGCTTTTCTTGCCCAACGGTCGGTACCTGATAAACTATTAGGTTGCGATAACTGGCGAAGCTATGCCTCGCCAACCCACCGAGCATTTCCGTGAAGGAGGAAAAACCTGGTGACCTACGCATACACTGCCACTGAGCGCAAGCGCGTCAGCTTCGGGAAAATCCCGGAGGCCATGGAGCTCCCCAACCTTATCTCTGTTCAAAGGGAATCCTTTGAGCGTTTTAAGGACGAGGGCCTTCGTGAGGCGTTCAAGGAATCCAGCCCCATCCAGAGCCAGAACCATGTTCTCGAGGTTACCTTCGGCGAGCATCAGTTCGGCGACCCCGCGCACACCGTCGAGGAGTGCCGCGAGAAGGACATGACCTATCAGGCCCCGCTTCTGACCGACGTCCGTCTCACCAACAAGGAGACCGGCGAGATCAAGGAGCAGCTCGTCTTTATGGGCGACTTCCCCATGATGACCGATCAGGGCACCTTCATCATCAACGGTACCGAGCGTATCGTCGTCTCGCAGCTCGTCCGTTCCCCGGGTGTGTACTACAGCTCCGAGATGGATTCGGGCAAGCAGATCTACAAGGCCCAGATCATCCCGTCCCGCGGTGCCTGGCTCGAGTTTGAGGTCGACAAGCGCGACCAGCTCATGGTCTCCATCGACCGTAAGCGCAAGCAGAGCGCCACGATGTTCCTGCGCGCCCTTGGCATCGCCGTCACCAACGACGACATCATCGAGCTGCTCGGCAACTCCGATGTGATCAAGCGCACCCTGGAGCGCGACACCGCCCTCACTCGCGAGGACGCCCTCATCGAGATCTACCGTCGCCTGCGCCCGGGCGAGCCTCCCACCGTGGACGCTTCCCGCAGCCTGCTCGAGGGCCTGCTCTTTAACCCGCAGCGCTACGATCTGGCCCGCGTCGGTCGTTACAAGGTCAACAAGAAGCTCAACCTCACCACCGAGGAAGAGGTCACGGTGCTCACCGACGAGGATATCGTCGCGACGCTGCGCTACCTGCTGTCCCTCGCTGCCGGCGAGCAGGGCTTCAAGGTCGACGACATCGACCACTTCGGCAACCGCCGTATCCGCACCGTCGGCGAGCTCGTCGCCAACCAGTTCCGTATCGGCATGAGCCGTATGGAGCGCGTCGTCCGTGAGCGCATGAGCTCCCAGGACATCGACGAGATCACCCCGCAGTCGCTCATCAACATCCGTCCGATCGTGGCTTCCATCAAGGAGTTCTTCGGTTCCTCGCAGCTCTCGCAGTTCATGGACCAGGCGAACCCCCTGACCGGTCTGACCCACAAGCGCCGTCTGTCCGCACTCGGCCCTGGTGGTCTTGCCGGCCACAAGTCCGGCTCCAGCCGCCGCACCAACGTGCCGACGGCCGTCCGCGACGTTCACAATTCGCACTACAGCCGCATGTGCCCGATCGAGACCCCCGAAGGCCCCAACATCGGCCTGATCGGCTCGCTCGCCCTCTACGCCCGCGTCAACGAGTATGGCTTCATCGAGGCCCCGTTCCGTCGCGTCGAGAACGGCGTTGCCACCGATCAGATCGACTGGATGACCGCTGACGAGGAAGAGAAGCACGTCATCGCGCCGGCCAACACGCCGCTCGATCCCAAGACCAACGAGTTCATCACGACCGATGCCGAGGGTAAGATCGTCCGTCCGCACACCGTGATCGCCCGTACCCGCGACTTCGACGGCTCCTTCGGCGCTCCCGCCGACGTGCCCGTCGAGGACGTCGACTACATGGACGTCTCGCCGCGTCAGATGCTCTCCGTCGCAGCCACGCTGATCCCGTTCCTTGAGCACGATGACGCCAAGCGTACGCTGATGGGCGCCAACATGCAGCGTCAGGCCGTGCCGCTGGTTCACCCCGCCGCTCCCTATGTCGGTACCGGCATGGAGCGTCGCGCCGCTCTGGACTCCGGCGAGGTCACCCTGGCCAAGAACGCCGGCGAGGTCATCTTTGCCGACGCCGCCAAGATCATCGTCAAGCATGCCGGCGGCATGGACGAGTACCACCTGGCCAAGTACCAGCGCTCCAACCAGTCCACCTGCATCAACCACCGTCCGCTCGTGCGCGTCGGTGACACCGTTGAGCAGGGCGAGCCTCTGGCCGACGGTCCTTCGACCGATCACGGCGAGCTCGCACTGGGTCAGAACCTCACCGTGGCCTACATGCCGTGGGAAGGCTTTAACTACGAGGACGGTATCGTCGTGTCCGAGCGCCTGGTGGCCGAGGACCTGCTGACGACCATCAACATCACCCGTCACGAGATCGACGCCCGCGACACCAAGCTCGGCCCCGAGGAGATCACCCGCGAGATCCCGAACCTCTCCGAGGACATGCTTGCCAACCTCGACGAGGACGGCATCATCCGCATCGGCGCCGAGGTCGGCCCTGGCGACATCCTGGTCGGCAAGGTCACGCCTAAGGGCGAGAGCGCTCTGACTGCCGAGGAGCGCCTGCTGCGCGCCATCTTCGGTGCCAAGGCCCACGACGTCCGCGACACCTCCCTTAAGATGCCTCACGGCGCTTACGGCCGCGTCATCGACGTCGTCCGCTTTAGCCGCGAGAACGGCGACGACCTGGCCCCCGGCGTCAACGAGCAGGTGCGCGTCTACGTCGCTCAGCGTCGTAAGATCCAGCAGGGCGATAAGATCGCCGGTCGCCACGGCAACAAGGGTGTTATCTGCAACGTTCTGCCGGTCGAGGACATGCCCTACATGGCTGACGGTACCCCGATCGACGTTATCCTCAACCCGCTGGGCGTTCCTTCGCGTATGAACGTCGGCCAGCTGCTCGAGTGCCACCTTGGCTGGGCTGCTGCCTGCGGTTGGGATACCGAGCAGGCCGACTCCGACAAGTACGTCCCCGGTCCGTTCTTCACCGCGACGCCCGTCTTCGACGGCGCCAAGGAGGACGAGATCGCCGAGGTCATCCGTCGTGCCAACAAGAACATGCTCAACAAGGCCACCGCTGCCTTTGGCGATCACATGCGCCCCGAGTTCGTCACCCAGCTTGACGAGCGCGGCAAGACCCGTCTGTTCGACGGCCGCACCGGCGAGGAGTTCCGCGAGCCCATTACCGTGGGTACGTCCTACATCCTCAAGCTCGGCCACATGGTCGACGACAAGATCCACGCCCGTTCGACCGGCCCTTACAGCCTGGTTACCCAGCAGCCTCTGGGCGGCAAGGCCCAGTTCGGCGGCCAGCGCTTCGGCGAGATGGAAGTTTGGGCACTGTACGCATACGGTGCTTCCAACGTCCTGCAGGAGATCCTGACCGTCAAGTCCGACGATACCGTGGGCCGCGTCAAGACTTACGAGTCCATCGTCAAGGGCGAGAACGTTCCGGTTCCGGGTATCCCCGAGTCCTTCAAGGTTCTCGTCAAGGAGATCCGTTCCCTCGCGCTGGACATCGAGCCCATGCACGATGCCGACGAGGACGCCTCCGCCCCTGTGACCGCCGAGGAGACCTCTGCTCTCGACGACCTGGCTGCGCTCGCCGGCGTTGACGCCGACGTCGAGGCCCAGGATGCCGAGACCGCCGAGGCACCCGAGGCTGTCGCCGCCACGACCACTGATAAGGAGTAGTTGACTGTGGCAGATTTCGAAGCTACTGATTTTGACTCGGTAAAGATCTCCCTTGCCTCCGCCGACCAGATCCGTTCCTGGTCGCACGGTGAGGTCAAGAAGCCGGAGACCATCAATTACCGTACCCTCAAGCCCGAGAAGGACGGCCTGTTCTGCGAGAAGATCTTCGGTCCCGCCAAGGACTGGGAGTGCTCCTGCGGCAAGTACAAGGGCATCCGCTTTAAGGGCATCGTCTGCGAGCGCTGCGGCGTCGAGGTCACCTCGGCCAAGGTGCGTCGCGACCGCATGGGCCACATCGAGCTCGCCGCTCCCGTGTCCCACATCTGGTACTTCAAGAGCCCCACGAGCTTCCCGATGAGCCGTATGCTCGACATCAAGTCCAAGGACCTCGAGAAGGTTCTGTACTTTGCCAGCTACATCATCACCGAGGTTGACTACGAGGCTCGCGAGGCCGACGCCGACGACCTGCGCGAGGAGCTCGCCGCTGATCTGGAAGAGATCGATGCCGAGTGCGCCCGCCAGATCGAGTCCCTCAAGGAGCAGGGCGACCCCGAGAACTTTGACGAGTTCTCTGACGAGGAGCCGCTGACCCCCGAGGAGATCGCCTCCGGCATCGTCGACATCGAGGAAGAGTGCAAGGACGAGAAACAGCTCCGCACGGACGCTTTCAACGCCTTCATGAAGCTCACCGAGCGCGACCTCATCTCCGATGAGCCGCTGTTCCGCGAGATGACCCGTTACTACTCCATGTACTTCAAGGGTGGCATGGGTGCCGAGGCCGTCCGCGACCTGCTCGCTGCCATCGACCTCCCCTCCGAGGCCGAGAAGCTCAAGGCCATCATTGCCGACGAGGACTCCCAGAAGCAGAAGCGCGAGAAGGCCGTTAAGCGCCTCGAGGTCGTTGACGCCTTCCTGAAGGGCGGCAACAGCCCCGCGAACATGATCCTGGACGTCATCCCGGTCATTCCGCCCGATCTGCGCCCGATGGTCCAGCTCGACGGCGGCCGCTTCGCTGCGTCCGACCTCAACGACCTTTACCGTCGCGTGATCAACCGTAACAACCGACTCAAGCGCCTGCTCGACCTGGACGCCCCTGCGATCATCGTGAACAACGAGAAGCGCATGCTCCAGGAGTCCGTGGACGCCCTGTTCGACAACGGCCGTCGTGGTCGCCCGGTCTCTGGCCGTGGCGGTCGCCCGCTCAAGTCGCTCGCCGAGGCCCTCAAGGGCAAGCAGGGTCGCTTCCGTCAGAACCTGCTGGGTAAGCGTGTCGACTACTCCGGCCGTTCGGTAATCGTTACCGACCCCAAGCTGCTGCTGCACCAGTGCGGTCTGCCCAAGACCATGGCGCTGGAGCTCTTCAAGCCCTTCGTCATGAAGCGCCTGGTCGAGCTTGGCAAGGTCGAGAACATCAAGGGCGCCAAGCGCGCTATCGACCGCGGTGCCACCTTTGTGTGGGACATCCTCGAAGAGGTCATCGACGGCCGCGTCGTGCTGCTCAACCGTGCACCGACCCTGCACCGTCTGTCCATTCAGGCCTTTGAGCCGGTGCTGGTCGAGGGCAAGGCTATCCACCTGCACCCGCTGGTCTGCTCGCCCTTCAACGCCGACTTCGACGGCGACCAGATGTCTGTCCACGTGCCGCTGTCCAGCCAGGCTCAGGCCGAGGCCCGCGTGCTCATGCTCTCTGCGAACAACCTGCGCTCGCCGGCATCCGGCAAGCCGGTCAACATCCCCTCGCAGGACATGATCATCGGTGTGTACTACCTGACCCAGGTCCGCGACGGTCTGCCGGGCGAGAACCACGTGTTCTCGAGCTTCGATGACGCGCTGCACGCCTATGACTGCCGCTCCGAGGTCGACATGCAGGCCAAGATTCAGGTCCGCGTGTCTGCCGAGAACGCCAACGTCATCAACGAGGACGGCACCCGTATCTTCCGCGTCAAGAACGGCAAGAACGAGTTTGTCGACTACGACGTCACCGGCAACAAGACCGCGCGCTTCGAGACCTCTATCGGCCGCATCATCTTCAACCGCCAGTGCCTGCCCGAAGACTATGAGTTCATGAACTACAAGATGGTCAAGGGCGACGTGGCCAAGCTGGTTGCCGACTGCTGCGATCGTTACCCCGAGGCCAAGGTCGGCCCGATCCTCGACGCCATCAAGTACTCCGGCTTCCACTACGCTACCCGCGCCGGCCTCACCATCTCGGTGTGGGACGCTCTCATCCCTGCCGAGAAGCAGGAGCTGCTCGACCGCGCCCAGGCCAACGTCGACCAGATCAACGAGTACTTCGAGGAGGGCTTCATCAACGAGACGGAGCGCCACATCGAAGTCGTTAACGAGTGGACCGCTTGCACCGACAAGGTCGCAGCGCTCATGCTCGACATGTTCGACGAGGAGAACCCGCTCTACATGATGGCCGACTCCGGCGCCCGTGGTTCTAAGACCCAGCTGCGTCAGCTCGGCGGCATGCGTGGCCTGATGGCAGACATGTCCGGCGAGACGATCGACCTTCCCATTAAGGCGAACTTCCGCGAGGGTCTGCTGCCGCTCGAGTACTTCATTTCGACCTACGGCGCCCGTAAGGGCCTGGTCGATACCGCATCCCACACCTCGGACTCTGGTTACCTGACCCGTCGTCTGGTCGACGTGGCCCAGGACGTCATCGTCCGCGAGGAGGACTGCGGTACGCACGAGGGCGTCACCTACAACCTCATCATCCCCGGCACCACCGACCTCAACACCGACCTCGTCGGCCGTTGCTTCATTGAGGACGTCGTGGCTCCCGATGGCACCGTGCTCTTTGAGCAGGACGGCTACATCGAGAAGGTCGCCGACATCCAGAAGATGGTCGATGCCGGCCTTAAGAAGGTCAAGCTTCGCGCGCTGCTCACCTGCCGTTCCAAGTACGGCGTGTGCCAGAAATGCTACGGCTGGGATCTTTCCACCCGTCGTCCGGTCGCCATCGGTACCGCGGTCGGCATTATTGCCGCCCAGTCCATCGGCGAGCCCGGTACGCAGCTTACGATGCGTACCATTCACTCCGGCGGCGTTGCTGGCGTCGACGATATTACGCAGGGTCTGCCTACGGTCAGCCGTATGTTCGATATCGTCGGCAACGTCAACGAGAAGATCCTGGGTCGCGAGGCCGAGCTGGCTCCGTACTCCGGTCACCTCTCGATTAAGCCCGAGAAGTCCGAGTACGTGCTGACGCTCACCGACTCCGAGGATCACACCCGTGTCCTCGACGAGCGTCGCGTTCCCGCATCGGTGCGCTTTATGCCCGAGATCGAGGACGGTTGCGAGGTTCGCGCCGGCGACCAGATCACCAAGGGCTTCGTTAACTTCCGCAACCTGCGCAAGCTGACCGACATCGAGTCGACGATGCACACCTTCGTCGAGAGCGTCAAGGACGTCTACACCAGCCAGGGCGTCGACCTGAACGACAAGCACATCGAGGTGCTCGCACGTCAGATGCTGCGTCGCGTTCAGATCACCAATCCCGGCGACTCCAAGTACCTGCTTGGTCAGTACGTCGACCGCTATGAGTTCGCCGACGAGGTCGAGCGCGTTGCCCGTCTGGGCGGTCAGGCTCCCGTGGCCGAGCCCGTCATCCTGGGTACGCTCAAGGTCGCGTCCAACATCGACTCCTGGCTGTCGAGCGCTTCGTTCATCCGTACCGCTGGCGTTCTTACCGAGGCTGCCATTGAGGGCAAGGTCGACCACCTGCTCGACCTTAAGTCCAACGTCATCGTCGGTAAGAAGATCCCGGCCGGTACCGGCCTCAAGCCGTACGCCAACGCCAAGCTGACGTATCGCACGGCCGACGGCTATTTCGACATCGACGGCCCGGCTTCGCCCAACGCCAAGTCGCTGCCCGAGTGGGCTCCGGTGGAGCTCAAGGACCTGGACGAGCAGCTCCCGCAGCAGCTCGACTGGGCCGGCTACGACGAGTTCGGTGGTGCTGACGGTTCGTTCACCCGCAACGGCCACACCATCTCCGCCGAGAAGGCTCGCCTGTACCTGTTCGACGACCTGGGCGTGTCGCAGCGCTGGACCAACAAGTTCAGCGAGGTCGGCATCGAGACGGTCGGCGACCTGGTCGGCAAGTCCGAGGAGGATCTGCTGCGCATCGATGGCATCGGTGCCAAGGCGATCGAGGAGCTCCGTGACGGTCTGGAGGCCCACGACCTGCTCTACATCCTCGAGAACAACGACGACGTTGCCGACGAGGAAGACCTCTCGCAGCTGCTGCAGATGGTCTTTAGCCCCGACGGTCCGGACGACATCCTGCTGGGCACCTCCGCCGCACCGACGCATCACGCCGACGCCGACGAGGAGCTCCTGGGCGCCCCGATCGACGACAAGAAGGCTCCCGCCAACGGTGCCATCAACGAGGACATGGCGTCCCTCGACGAGCTGCTCAACCAGCTCGTGGACACCGACGACGCCGAAGAGGCCAAGGACAACGACGAGGAGTAATTTCCTAGTACGTTAACCGCCCTTCCAAAGACCCGTTTCCCAACAGGGAAGCGGGTCTTTTTTGGTGAAGAAAACCTGCCAAAAGGGGATAGGTTTATTTTGGTAGGTTTTTCCTGCTTGAATTTGAAACATTTCGTCCGGCAAGAGCGTATCTATGGTGAGGGCCTCATCAAGAATCATTAACGTCACCGGGAGGTGATTATGGAAGAACAAGCTTTTAGACAGGCGGTCGAAGATCACAGGGATGTCGTGTTTCGAATCGCATTGACGTATCTGCGCGATCGTGCCGATGCCGACGATGTCGCTCAAGACGTCTTTCTGAAGTTACTCAAAAGCGATGCGCAATTTGAAAGCTGGGAACATCTTCGTCGATGGCTTATCCGGGTCACGATCAATGAATGCAAATCTCTCTTTCGAAAGCCATGGAGGCGTGTGGAGGATATTGAGAACCTGGCCGATTCGCTATCGGTAGCGCAGGATGAGACCAGGGCTGTCCTGTCAGACGTTATGCGACTTCCGGAACGATTCCGTATTCCTATTGTGCTCTATTACTATCTGGGCTTTTCGACCTCAGAGATTGCCGAGTTACTGCATGTGCCAGCCGCGACCGTTCGAACGCGTTTAGCTCGCGGCAGATCGAAACTCAAGTTCATCCTAGAGGAGGGCGACCGTGAAATCCAATCAAATCAAGCAGGCCTTCGAGTCCGTCCAAGCCGATAGCGATCTTGCTGACCGTGTTCTTTATGCCGCTGCTGGTGAGCCGCTTCGCCGAAAGGGTCACGCGAAGCCTCTGTATGTTGCCGTGATCGGATGTCTTGCCGGGGTTTTGGCGACTGGAGGGGTCGCCTACGCCGTTGTCAATTCCAGATATTTTGCCTCAGCCTGGGGAAACCACGGCAACGGGGATTCCATTACCTGGACCAACGGCGGCTCATCGGGGACTAAATATACCTATACCAGAGAATTTGGTGACGGCATTGCACCCCAAAGCCTGGAGGGTGCAGTCCAGGAGGTTAATCTGTCCGTCGAGGGCAACGGCTATACGCTCGATATCCATGAGATGGCTATCGATCAAAACGGCTGCGGAGCCGTGACGTTTACGTTGTCCAATCCAAATGGTGTTAACTACTACAAGCCGGCAGCAGAGACGGGCGAACTTGTTCTCTATGGTGAAGAAGAACAAGGCATCGGCACGCCCGATATGAAGTTCGGCGAGGAATGGCCTGACACACGCAGCACAATTGATAAGGACACATCAAGCGATACTGTCATTAATGGCACGATGTACTTTGCCGCTATGGATCGCGAGCGAGATTTGCAACATGCTGTCACCTGGAATATCCATTGGACCGAGGGTGAAGGTGAGAGTGCGAGGCGGTTTGAGGCGTCGACACCCGAGTTCAATATTGGAGCGTACGTCGATACAAAGGAACTCCGCTCCGGTGACTCGCCTCTTGAGATTAGCCCGTTTTCCATCCAGACGCACATCGATGATTTGGGCTATGAAGCAGTTGATAATAAGCTGACCGTCAGCTACAAGGATGGATCGGAGCAGATTATCGAAGATGACGACGCAG
>UROZ01000050.1 GCA_900549655.1 uncultured Collinsella sp. | reverse complement strand
TGACGTATCTGCCGAGTTCTGACACGGCAACGACCGGTCGCTATCAGGTGCTGCTGTACGACAACAACTTTGGTGCGGCCGAGAGCTATCCCAAGTTCGACTGGGGTCAGCTGGGCGCCGCGGTGGTGACCGACTACAGCAAGGGAACGCATTCGTTTGGGCGCATCTTTACGGTGGACGAGGCCACGTGCGCCTACGGGCTCGAAGACCAGATCGCGGTGCCGTTCTCGGGCTACGTTGGCAGTGTGCAGCGCGTCGGCAATTCGAATAGCATGCTCGTGGCATCGGGCCAGGCCAAGACCTTTGCCGAGTACGATTGCTATGGACTGCCCATTGCCACCTACGAAATGGAAGCCGAGAAGTACATCTACCGCGTGTACAAGTACGAACTATAGCGCTGCGCTTGGCTGTGCCTGTGCCCCGTGGTTGCGCGCGCTCGCGCCGGGCCCACCTCGCGTCCCGCATCACTTCACGTCAAACTCCACGCGATCGAGTTCGGGCACGTTGAGGTCAATGAGCTTGCGGGCGACGTGACGGTCGTGTGCTCCAAGCGCCTCGCTTGTCGTCACATGGGCGACAATCTCGCGCTCGACGATGCCCTCCTCGTCGCCTTCGGTGGCCGAGGTTTCGACGGCGACGGTGTAATCCTTAAAGCCTGGCAGTACCGCGGCAAGCTCGCGCGTGGTTTCGGTGACGCCGTAGCCGTCCTGCACGCCGGCCTGCGCCGAGCCAATAGACCCCGCGGTCATAACGATGCAGGGGATGGCAAAGATGGCCGTTCCCACGATGATGCGGCGGCGCACTTTGCGTGACAGCTCGTTGACCTCGGCATTTTCCTCGGCGGTCACAATGCCGTCGCCGTTGAGGTCACGCTTGAGCGGCACGCGCAAAAGAAGCAATACGGCTTCGGCGGCCAGCGCGATAAAGACGACGTTGATGCCAAACTCGTAGAGGGCCGAGAGGAACAGTGACCCGCTTGCAATGGCGATGCCATAGCCCGCCGCGCACAGGGGCGGCATGAGCGCGGTCGCCACGGCCACGCCGGCGATGAGCGTGGCGGGTTCCTGGTCGCGCGAGTTGCCCAGCCCGCCTGCAAAGCCGCCCGCGAGCGCGACGGCAAGGTCCCATATGGTGGGTGTCGAGTTGTCGATGATGGCGGCCGTGGTGGTGCCAAGGGGCGAGAGCTTAAAATACAGCGTGGACGTGACCAGGCAAAAGACCATCTGCAGTGCGAGGCTGGCAATGGCCTCGACGGTGATCTCGCGGTCGAGCGTGGCAATGCCGTATGCCATGGCAAGAACCGAGCCCATGAGCGGGCAGATGAGCATGGTGCCCACGATGGCGATGTCCGAGTCGATATCGAGGCCGATGCTTGCGATGAGCATGGCGATGATGAGGATGCATAGGTGAGAGCCGGTCAGGCGTGCCCCGTTTACAAAACGCTTGCGGATCACGTGATAGGGCGCGCGACCCTCGCGAATGTTGAATGCGCGCTTGAGGAAGCGGGTGATGTTTTCCATGGCTTCGCTATGAGCGGGGCGGATGCCGTGACGCCGATGATGACGCTCGCGCAGTCGCTTGATCTGTTGTTTGTCGAGCTCCATGTCCACCTCGTTCCAGCGCGGTCCGCGCAACGCGCCCGTTGTCTTAACTCTACACCGTGGCGGGCGGGGTGTCTGTTGGATGCGGAATCCGATAGGGCGGATGACGCGGGAGCAAATGCAAATCACAGGCTCAATTCGATCCCGCAAGAATATGATGCACCAGCTCCTACATATGTGACGAAATTGTGAAGCACGAGAGCACGAATTTCAAAAAATCCGCTGGTGACCAATGTTGCGCAACAGAATTCAAAAATCAGCTCCTACATTTTGAGGCGTATGGATACATCCGTGTCAAAGGGAGAAAGCCATGGCAAACTATATCCCACAGCACTTTGAGCCTCGGGCCAAGGCCGTCAACGTCAAGGGCGTTGCCAACCGCGCCGTCGCAACCGTTTTGACGGCGGGCCTCATCGCTCAGCCGCTCATGTCGCCACTGGCGGCAATCGCCGCACCGACGGCAGATAACGGTGACGCCACGAAGGGCGACAGCGCTATCGAGAACACCGTTGCCACCGGTAACCAGGCGGTCGTAAAGACGGCTGCCCAGTTGGCCGAGGAGTCGGCAAAGCAGCTCAAGGACGCTCAGGCCGCCTACGATGCCGCCCAGAAGAAGGCCGACGCGGCGGGCCAGTCTCAAAAGCAGGCGCAGCAGCAAAAGAATCAGGCCTCGCAGGCCGTGACCGATAACGCCGCCGAGCAGAACGAGGCCGAGGCAGCCGCGCTTCAGGAGAAGATCGACGAGCTTAAGGCGGCTGTTGACAAGGCCGAGCAGCAGCAGAAGAAGCTGGGCGACCTGAACGATCAGCTCGATCAGGCCAACAAGAGTGTCGAGGATAAGACCCAGGCGCTCAAGGACGCCAAGGCAAAGCAGGATGAGGCCAAGAAGGCCCTCGACGATGCGCAGGCCAAGCTCGAGGCCATGGGTATGGACGAGTACGAGGCCGCCAAGAAGGCCGTCGAGGACGCGCAGGCCAAGCTCAATGCGGCGAATGCCGATGTGAAGACGGCCGAGGGTGAGCTCGATGCCGCTAAGACCGCCGCCGACAATGCTGAGCAGGCAAAGAGTGATGCCGAGTCTGCTCTGACGACTGCCCAGGCCAAGAAGCAGGAGACCGCCAATGCCCTTGCCGCTGCGACCACCGCGTGCGGCAACGCCCAGGATAAGCTGAACGACGCCCAGAAAGCGCTCGATGCCGCCATCTCGGGCACGGGCATCGATCTAAAAGCGCTTGAGGCCGCCAAGAACGCTGCTGCCGGTGAGCTCAAGGACGCGCAGACCGAGCTTGATGCCGCGAAGGCTGCCGACGCCACCGCACAAACGAACCTCCAGGCCGCACAGACTGATGCCAGCGCCGCGCAGGAAAAGGTCAACGCCGCCAACGCTGCCGTTTCGTCAGCGCAGACTGCATACGACGAAGCCAACGGCAAACTTGGTGATTTGACCAGCAAATACAACACCGCCAAGGCTGCTTACGAGCAAGCTCAGCAGACCGAGGCCGACAAGAAGACAGAGTACGACCGTCTGGCAGAGGTCGCAAAGCAGAAGAAAAGCGCTCTTGAGAATGCTACCAGCGACTACAACAAAGCGAATGATGAATACAACACGGCCAGCGCAAACGTCAAAGCTCTTGAGCAGCAGATTTCTGAGCTAAAAGCAAACATGACGGTGGATACGGATGCTGTCAAGGCTGGCCTGCTTGGCTTTATGAATCACATCGCAAGTAGTACGTCGTTTACTGCTGCTCAGCGTGCCAACGCGAGCGATGCGGCGAAGTTACTTGATGGGTCTGCTAGCAAGGCGGCATGGTATGACGACTATGTCAACTTGGATGCATCTGACGCTGACAATGCTATTTCGCTCGTGAATCTGCAGAATACCTTGACCTACATGAATGCGGTCAATGGAATTCGTCGCGCAAATGGCTTGAGTGACATGAAGGTCAGCATTGTCTCTATGGCGCAGTCGGCGCTCGATGTTTGCTATTCGTCGAATGTTTGGGACCACGCAGGGAACAGCGGCGAGGGCTTTTATATGTCCTATAACGAAAACCTTGCCGGACGTGCTGGCGCCTACAAGGGGTCAGATAATCCTAAAGATTGGGAAACATCCTTCGATAACGGCGACAAATACGGCGATGATTGGCCGTTTATCGGTTGGTATACTGCGGAAAAGCGCGACTATGACAGGGGTGACTATAGCAACACCGGTCACTATGAGAACTTTATTGATTCAGGTGCTAATTCCTTTGGGTTCGCCGTCGGCTACGGTAAGGATGGCAACCGCTCAACGCCCGAGGATGACGGTGCACCCAGTCCTGTTTCAATTTATCAGGGAAACTGGGCCGAAGGCGATTTTACGGTTGACGAGTTCAAGAACCTGGTAAACACGTACGTAGACTCCGTTTATCATGCCGGTGGTACCGCCGCGCAGAAGGCGCAGCTGGCGCAGCTGCAAGATCAACTTGCGGCAGCACGGAAGGCGCGCGATGTGAAAAACGATGCGCTTGGCTCTGCGGAGTCATCCCTCGCTGCTGCCAAGAGTGCCGCGAATGAAGCGAACGGTAACGTTGCTGCTGCCAAGAGCGACTATGAAGCTGCGCAAGAGGCCACCGCTATCGCGAAGGCGGCATATGGCGCTGCCGATGTCAATTTGAAGAATGTTGACATCGAAACTCCTAGGGCAAATCTCAACGCCGCCAAGGACGAGGCGACCGTCGCGCAGGCCGCGCTTGACGACGCTAACTTCAAGCTCACCGAATGCCAGACGAACGCCTCCAAGGCTTCCGCCCGCAAGGCGAAGGCACAGGGCGATTACGATACCGCCAAGACAAAGTCCGATAAGGCCAACGAGGCGTATGGCAATGCCACGGCTTCGGTCAAGGACCTTGCCGCCAAGTGCGATGCCGCCAAGACGGATCTTGCGAACAAGCAGGGCACGCTTAACGATGCCAAGAAGGCCGACGACACTGCCCAGGCTGGCGTTGACAAGGCTCAGGCCGCAGATGTGCACGCCGCGACCGCTCTTTCGGGCGCCAAGCAGGCAGTTGCCGCCAAGACGCAGACCCTGTCCGACGCACAGGCGAAGGCCAAGGCCGCCGAGGACGAGCTTGCCACCGCAAACAAGGCCTTCGAGCGCTTCGCCGGTGCCCAGAAGGCGGTCGACGACGCCAAGGCCGCCTATGACGCTGCCGTCGCCGGTGTCGCCGATGCCCAGAAGCAGCTCGAGGCCGCCAACGAAGCCGTCGTCGATGCGAACTTCGAGATCGTCAAGGCCAAGGCAGAGCTTGCCAACGATGAGGCACTCAAGGCCGATCTTGAGGCTGTCGATCACAAGGCATCCCTTGCCGCGGGCACGACGGGCAACGAGAAGCTGGTCAAGCTGAACGCTGCCTACGCTCGCTATAAGGCCGCCGTCGATGCCGCCGCTGGTCTCAAGGCTGCTCTGAGCGATGCCGATGCCAAGCTGTCCGATGCCAACGACGCCTATGCCGCCGCGCTTGCCGAGCTTGGCGATGCCAAGGATGCCCTGGCTGCCGCGCAGGCCGAGTACGACAAGTATCATCCCAAGGCTGAGCCGCAGGCCAAGCCTCAGGTTGCGCAGGCTGCTGCAAAGGCCCCCGTTGCCAAGAAACAGGCCGCGCCTGCCGCGCTCGCCCAGACCGGTGATGACTCCGCTCTTGCGGGCGAGGTGTTCGTCATCGGCGGTATCACCCTCGTGGCCGCTGGTGTGACGCTGAGCGATCGTCGTCGCAAGCAGATGTAGCGTTTCGAGCGTAGATTCTGCAACGAACTTCGGTTCATAGCAGGAACGCTTCGATAGCTTAACCGATAAGGCCGGCGCGCTGTTAAACGCAGCGCGCCGGCCTTTCTTTGTTTCGATATCAAAAAGCCCGGTCGGTAGCCGCGAAAGCTACCGACCGGGCAAATCGTAGGCAATATGGTTGCTGTCGAGCAGCTGCTCGACTTAGCCCAGCAGGCTCATGCCCACGGAGACAAACGCCAGGATAACGCCGACGATGGACTCGCCGCCGAGCAGGCCGCTGGCGACAACCAGGCCCTGTTCCTGGAAGGCGGCGTCCTTGGCAGCCCTCTCCTCGTCAGAAAGACCAGCGGTGGCATCGCGGTGGGCGGACCACTTGTCGTAGGCGAGCTTAACGCAGGAGCCCAGGAAAGCCGTGAGCGACATGTAGAACGGCAGGTACACGCCCAGGCCGATCATCATGGCCGGAATGCCGAGCCAGTACATGACGATGCCGGCGATAAAGCCGCCCGCAAACCACGGCACGCTCGGGATGCCCGAGACCATGGTGGCGACGACGCTTGCCTGCGCGGCCACAAAGCTCTTGTCGGGTCCAAAGGCGTCCGGACCATAGGCAGTGACGAGCGCGACCATGACGGCTGCGGCGACCAGGGCGCCCACGATGCCGCCGATGGCCTGCCCGACCCACTGTGCGCGCGGGTTGGTGTCCAGCACGGCGCCGGCCTTAAAGTCGTTCATGACGTCGCCCGCAAGGCCGCACGCCACGGCTACGATGCCGGCGATAAAGAACAGCTTGACCTGAGCGATCTGTGCGAAGGCAGCCACGATGAGCATAACGATGAGGCCAAAGATCTCCATGGGGTCGATGCCCGTCTGGCCGCAGCTCTGTGCGCTCATGATGGTGGTGACAAAGGTGAACAGCGTCACGATGACGGCCGGGACGGGACCAAGGTCGAGCGCGATGGCGACGATCACGGCGATGGCGGCAGCGCCCAGGCCGATGATGCCGGCGTCGAGCTTAAGGGAGCCCGAGATGAGCGACTGCTCGTCGGTGTCGGTGGAGCTGTCGGCGGCAAGACCGCGGACGATACCGGCGACCTGCGGCAGGATGTCCTTGAGGACGACGGCGACGCCAAAGCCCATCATGAGGCCCATGCCCAGGGACTTGACGATGCCCTGCGCGGTCACAACATCGAACAGACCGGCAGCGGTGCCGCCCACGATGATGCCAAAGTTGCCCAGCAGGGCGCCGGCAAACCAGAAGGCGACCGGGGCGAAGCCCACGAGGAAGCCGACGGAGAGCAGCATGGGCGAGTTGTAGATACCAAAGGTCACGCCGGGAATGTTGAGCGTGCACAGCATGCTGGGCACAATGCCCAGGGCGTCGCGCAGCACGCTATAGATGCCGGCGATGGCCATGGAGCCAAAGAGCTGCTTGCCGGTCTTGCCGCCGGCCTCGGTCGCGCGCAGGGTCTGAGCTGCGGCGTTGCCAGTGGGGAACTCAAGCGCGGCGTCCACGATAAAGTGACGGTGGATGAGTGCCGTGGCCAGCAAGCCCAGGATGGTGCCGGCGAGTGCCACGATAAACATGTCGAGCCAGCTGATCTGGTCGGCATAGCCCAGCATCCAGGCGCCCGGGATGGTAAACGCCAGACCGCCGGCGACCATGGCGCCTGCGGACATGATGGTGTGGGTGACGTTTGCCTCGTTGAGGCTAGCGTTGCCCATGAGCTTAAGGAAGAACAGCGAGATGACGGCAGCGAAGACGATCGGCCAGGGGAGTGCGCCCATCTTGAGGGCAGTGTAGGCCGAGCTTGCCGTGATGATCACGCAGCCAAGGACGCCGATGACGACTCCGCGCAGCGTGAGTTGCCCGCGCATCGAAGCGCGGTTCGAGGGATTGCTCATATAAAACTCCTTTGCGTATATCCGCTTCCCCCGGGAGCGCCGTTACGGATACGGCGCGGGAAGTCGGGTTACCAAGGGCCGCCGCGTGAGCTCGCAAACGACCGCGCACCAGTATAGCCGCAAGGTAGTCATTTTGGGATGACTGGTTTAGGTAGGCGATATACTGCTGGGCAGACGAAAGGAGCGCCGACGATGCTTAATGGGTGCGCATATATATTGACGGTCGACGTGGGTAACACGTTCATTCGATTTGGTCTGTTTGCCGAGGATTCGGCCGCGGCGCAGGAGTGCCCGCTCGCGACGTGCGAGATCACGACGCCGGCCCGTATTACGGCCGACGAAGTGCGTATGCGTCTCGCTCAAGTCATGGCCGCGCTTGCCGCCGATGCGGGCATGCCGGGCGCGCTCGTTCCCGCGGCCGCCGTGCTGAGCTGCGTGGTGCCGGCGCTCGAGCGCCCGTGGAAGGCGGCACTTTCCCGCACCTGCACGGGACGCGTGCTCACCGTGGGGCCGGGCCTCAAGACCGGCATGCCCGTACACTACGACGATCCGGCCGAGATCGGCCCCGACCGCATCGCCGACGCTGTGGCGGCACGCGCCGTCTACGGCTCTCCCTGCATCGTGATCGACCTGGGCACGACGACCAATATCGAGGTCATCGATACGCACGGAACCTTTGTCGGCGGCGTCATCGCGCCGGGCCTGGCACTTGGCGCCCGCTCGCTTTCGGCCGCTGCGGCGCGCCTGCCGCAGGTCGAGCCCTCGGCACCCACGCATGTGATCGGTCGCAACACGCGCGAGGCCATGCGCTCGGGCGTGGTCTTGGGCGAGGTGGCCCGCATCGACGGCATGCTCGATATGGTGCTTGCCGAGATGCGCTCGACCAAGGCGGCGGGCGAGGGCAGCGTGCCCATCGTCATTACCGGCGATGATGCCGAGGCGCTCGCGGCGTTGGTCGGCCATAGCCTGACGGTAGACGACGCGCTGACGCTGCGGGGTCTCGCCGAGCTCTACCGCATCAACCAAAAGCCTCGTCGCGCATAAAGCCGAGGACGTCGGGGGAGAGGAAACAGTCCCACCTTTCACCTGCTACAATGGGTCAAACTATTGCGATTACGGAGGTGTCTGCCATGTCGGACGATCTTCATCAAACTGCGTCGGGCAAGCGCCTGGACGTCATTAGCTGGGACGAGTTCTTTATGAGCGTGGCCATCGCCGCGCAGCGCCGCAGCAAAGACCCCAACACGCAGGTGGGAGCGTGCATCGCCAGCACCAACCACCGCATCCTTTCGGTGGGCTACAACGGTACACCCTCGGCGCTCAACGACGACTTTTTCCCGTGGGGTACGAGCGACGACCCGCTGCAGGACAAGCACAACTACGTGGTCCATGCCGAGGCCAACGCCGTGCTCAACTACCGTGGCTCGCTCAAGGACCTCGAGGGTTCCACGGTCTACGTCACGCTGTTCCCGTGCCACGACTGCGCCAAGATTTTGGCGCAGGTGGGCGTGGGCGAGGTTGTCTACCTGGACAACAAGTACGCCGACACCGATGATGGCCGTATCAGCCGCCGCATTCTTGACTCTTGCGGCATCAGCTACCGCCAGGTCATCGTCGATGTTCAGATTGGTACCGGGGGACAGGCTCGACAGTAATCATGCGTTGTCGCTATCTGACGACGAACGCAGCTCAAAGAGCCCCGTCCCAAATTGACTACTCGTGAAAGTCGCGTCTGCGCGCATGGACGGCTCGTGAGCGGGTACATGGCTGTAGTAACATAGCTTCTGTCCGCGGGCGTGCCCGCGTTATTGTGAGAAAGGAGCCCCTGTGGCTGTTAACGAAGAGCTGCTTAAGAAGGTTCTTGAAGAGATTCGTCCCAACCTGCAGGCCGATGGCGGCGATATGGAGTATGTGGGCGTCGACGACGAGGGCGTCGTCAAGCTGGAGCTGCAGGGCGCCTGCGCCGGCTGCCCCATGAGCTCGCTGACCTTGTCTATGGGCATCGAGCGTATCCTCAAGGAGCACGTGCCCGGCGTTACCCGTGTCGAGCAGGTCAATGCCTCCGGCGAGACCGACGACCTGTACGACGAGTACGCGCCGTTCTAAGATGCGAAAGCTGCGGACGGTACGCTCCGCATAGACGTTACGCCCAAATATGCGGCTGCGAGCGTAAGACCCGCGGCCGCATTTGTATGTAGGGAGTAGGAGGGTCGACATGCTCAACGACTTCTACCATATGCTTGATCCCGTCGCGATTTCGGCGGGGCCTATCACGATTTACTGGTATGGTCTGGCCTATGTGGTCGGCGCCCTGCTCACGGCGGTTGTCATGTACCGCACACAGCGTCGCTGGGGCTTTAACATCACGATTGATGACCTGACGAGTGTCGTGGTCGGCGTGGTCTTTGGCCTCATTATCGGTGCGCGCCTGTTCTACGTCGTCTTTTACGGTGATGGCTACTACTGGGCGCACCCGCTCGAGATCTTTGCCACCAACGAGGGCGGCATGAGCTTCCATGGCGGCCTGGTGGGCGGCATCATCGGCGGCGTGCTCGTGTGCCGCATGTATAAGCTCGACGCATGGACTTTGGCAGACCTTGCCGTCATAGGCGCGCCGCTGGCCTTGTGCCTGGGCCGTTGTGCCAACTTTGTCAACGGCGAGCTGTGGGGCAAGCCGACCGATCTGCCCTGGGGCGTGATCTTTGGCGGCACCGCGGGCGATATGCCGCGCCATCCCTCCCAGCTCTACGAGGCATTCCTCGAGGGTATTGTGCTCTTTTGCATTCTGCAGGTGCTCAGCCGCAAAAAGCCGCTACTGCCCCAAGGCACGTTTATGGGCGTGTTTGTGATGGGTTACGGCATCGTCCGCTTCCTCATTGAGTTTGTGCGCGTGCCCGATGCCCAGCTGGGCTATCTGCTTGGCGGCGTCGTCACGATGGGTCAGCTGCTGAGCCTGCCGCTCGTAATCGCGGGCCTGGCGCTCATCATCTTTGCTCGTCGCCGCAACCAACCCCAGCGCATCTACCTCGACGCTTAACCACCAAAAAGTGAACAGGCACCTTTGTGGTGGTTCGCTGGGCAACGATGACAGAACCGTAACGTTTCCCCAGATAAAACCTGCCAAAATAAACCTGTCCCTTTTTGGCAGGTTTCTAGAAAGGCTCTTTGGACTGTGAAGGATTCCGATCTCTCCACAACGGCTGCGCGCGACGCCGCTCGCATCGTCTGGTTTAAGCGCTACCCCGCCAAGCAGACGCTCATCGCTTTTTTGCTTGCGCTGTTGGCGACCACGGCGTTTTCCATCGACCCCGCCCCCGTGTCGAGCAACGCGGTCTTGGCGATTGACCCCAAAGCCTCGGGCATGCTGTACGTGTGCTACGAGGTGCTCCTCTCGTTTGCCGGGCATACCGATGCGGTCATGTTGCTCGCGCTTGCCTGCCTGCTTACGCTGCCGTTTCGCTACGTCTTCTTTGGCCGCGGCGACGCCTGGCGTCCCTCGGTCATCCTGCCTTCGCTGTTTTTTGCCATCTGTATGGTGTTTGGCCGCAGCTATGACCTCACCGACTCTGCCGAGATTGTGCTCGGCGACAAGGCCCGCATCATCTGCGCCTGGATCGGCGGCGCGGGCTGGATGCTCCTGGCGGTCGTTGCCTTCTACCTGGCTTTTGAGTGTCTGGATTGGCTGAGCTCTCGGCGCATTCCGTTTTCCGAAGCGCACTTTGGCCGCGTATGGCGCATGGCTCATACCGTGCTCTCGGTCCATCCCTTTGCCGGGCCCTTCCTGGTGCTTATGATCGCCTGGGCGCCCACACTCATCGCCTCGCTGCCCGGCCTCTTTATGGGAGACACGGGCGCGCAGATTCGCCAGTGGTTCAACTACCCCAACGGCACGAGCGACTACCTGCGTCTGCTCAACCCCAATGTGTTGCTCAATGGGCATCACCCCGTGGTGCACACGGCCATCATCGGTTCGTGCGTGCAGCTGGGCCTTTCGCTGTTCAACAGCGCTAACGCCGGCCTCATCATCTACACCTGCGCCCAGTTTGTCATCACGGCTGCCTGCATGGCCTATTCCATCTCGTCGCTGCGCAAGCTGGGCGTGAGCCTGCCGGTCCGCGGCGTTATCTTGCTGTTCTTTGCGTTTATGCCGATGTTCTCCAACTACGCGGCGCTGCTCACCAAAGACGTGCTCTTTGCCGACGCGTTTTTGTTGTTGCTGGTGCAGACCGTTAAGCTCGTTGCCTGCGGCTTGCCCCGTCGCGATGCCAATGCCGAGCGTGCGGGCGAACAGAGGCCCGTGCTCTTTGCGCGCCATGACTGGCTGCTGCTCGTGCTGGGTGCCATGGGTTCCACGTTTTTGCGCAACGGCGGTCTGGTGTTTCCGCTTGCGGCGTGCGTAATCGCGGCGGCGTTTTGCGTATGGGACGTGCATGTGGCTCGTCGTGCGGCCAAGCAGACGGGTGCTGCGCCTGCGGGCGTCACCCCGCGTTTCCGCTGGGTGGGAGTTCTTGCGGTGCTCGCACTCTGCCTTGCCTCTAATATGTACTTCACCAAGGTCTTTATGCCGGCGCACGACATCACGCCTGGCTCCAAGCGCGAAATCCTCTCGATTCCGTTTCAGCAGACGGCCCGTTTTGTCCAAAAGCACGACGGCCTCAATTCGGGCGTCAATCCCACGGCCAAGGAAGACGGCACCATCGTGGAGGCTCCTTGCGATGGCTTGGTGACTGACGAAGAACGTGCCGTGATCGATCGGGTGCTCCAGTACGAAAACTTGGGCCGTCGTTACAATCCCGACAAGTCCGACGCCGTTAAGAATTGCTTTAACGAGTACGCATCGCAGGAGGACATCAAGGCCTATTTTGAGGTGTGGGCCCAGATGTTCAAAAAGGATCCCGAGTGCTATATCTCGGCGCTTATCAATAACTACTATGGATACTTTTATCCGAGCGCGCGCGATGCCTGGGTTTACAGTACGGCGCGCAGTGCCGAGATTATGGCACGCCCCGATAATCTCAAGTACTTCGACTTCCATCCGGTCGATAACAAGGCTGTGCGCTGGTGCGACCACCTGATCAACCTGTATCGCGTGGCGGTGCAGCGCATCCCGTTTATCTCGCTCACCATGAGCTCGGCCACCTATGTGTGGATCATGATCGCCGTGGTGGTCTATCTGCTACGTCGTCATTCGTGGCGCGGGCTGGCCATTTGGGTGCCGCTGCTGGGCGTGCTCGCCGTGTGCCTGATCGGTCCCTGCAACGGCTCGACCTACATGCGCTACCTGTATCCGGTCATCGCCTGCATGCCCTTTGCCATCGGCGCCACCATCACCCGCAGCGACCTCCTCTGGTCCTAATTTGGTGCAAAGGGGACAGGTTACTTTGCACCAAGGGGCTGTATCGGTTGATTTCCGATCTCAGCCGAACACATTGAGCAAATAGGCCATTCCCGCAGTT
>UROZ01000049.1 GCA_900549655.1 uncultured Collinsella sp. | reverse complement strand
ACGGCAAGAAAAAGCTCTATTACATTTCCGCCGAATTTTTGATCGGCAAGCTGCTCATCAACAACATGATCGACCTCGGCATCTACGACGAGGTTAAGGACCAGCTCACCGCCGCAGGCCACAACCTCAACAAGATCGAGGAGTTCGAGGTCGAGCCGTCGCTCGGCAACGGTGGCCTGGGCCGCCTGGCCGCGTGCTTCCTGGATTCCATCGCCACGCTGGGCTTGACCGGCGATGGCGTGGGCCTCAACTATCACTACGGTCTGTTCCGTCAGCGCTTTGTCGACAACCAGCAGAAGGCCGTCCCCGACGAGTGGCTCGGTGAGCAGGACATCCTAGTCGACGATGACCGCTCCTACACCGTGGAGTTCGGCGATTTTGCCGTTACCTCCAAGCTCGTCAACATCGACGTGCCCGGTTACGGCCAGCCCACCAAGAACCGTCTGCGCCTGTTCGACCTGGCGAGCGTCGACGACGGCCTGGTCCCCGGCAGCTCCATCGACTTCGACAAGACCGAGATCGCCAAGAACCTCACCTTGTTCCTCTACCCCGACGATTCCGACGAGCAGGGCCGTCTGCTTCGCATCTACCAGGAATACTTCATGGTGAGCAACGCCGCCCAGCTCCTGATCGACGAGGCCATCGAGCGCGGCAGCAGCCTGCACGATCTGGCCGACTACGCCGTGGTCCAAATTAACGACACGCACCCCACCATGGTCATCCCCGAGCTCATTCGCTTGCTCACCACCGAGCATGGCATCGAGTTTGACGAGGCCGTGACCATCGTACGCTCCATGGTCGCCTACACTAACCACACGATTCTTGCCGAGGCGCTCGAGAAGTGGCCGCTCGCCAGCCTGCAGAAGGTCTCCCCTGCCATCGCCGACATTATCGTCAAGCTCGATGAGATCGCGAAGGCCGAGCACGATGACCCACGCGTCGCCATCATCGACGAATACGACACCGTCCACATGGCCCACATGGACATCCACTTTGGCTTCTCCATCAACGGCGTAGCCGCCCTCCACACCAAGATCTTGGAGGACACCGAGCTTCATCCGTTCTACGAGATCTATCCCGAGAAGTTCTCCAACAAGACCAACGGCATCACCTTCCGCCGCTGGATCCATGGGGCCAACCCCGCGCTCGCCAGCCTGCTCGACGATGTAATCGGCACCGACTGGCGCAGCACCGGCGATCTGAGCAAACTCGCCAAGTTCGCCGACGACAAGGACGTTCTTGAGCGCTTGGCCGCCACCAAGGTCGAGGCCAAGGCCATCATGCGCCAGTTCATGGCGCTCGAGCAGGGCGTGACCATTCCCTCCAACGCCATCATCGACGTCCAGGTCAAGCGCATCCACGAGTACAAGCGCCAGCAGATGCTCGCGCTCTACATCATCTGGAAGTACCTCGATATCAAGAACGGCAACAGACCTAAGCACCCCGTCACCATCATCTTTGGCGGCAAGGCGGCGCCTGCCTACACTATCGCGCAGGACATCATCCATCTGATCCTGACGCTGTCGCAGTGGATTGCAAACGACCCCGACGTGGCTCCCTACCTGCAGGTTGTCATGATCGAGAACTACAACGTCACCGCCGCCGAGCGCGTGATTCCCGCCGCTGACATCTCCGAGCAGATCAGCCTGGCCTCCAAGGAGGCGAGCGGCACCTCCAACATGAAGTTCATGCTCAACGGCGCCCTAACCCTGTGCACGCTCGACGGTGCCAACGTGGAGATTGCCGAGCTCGTGGGCGACGAGAACATCTATACCTTTGGTGCCTCCTCCAAACAGGTCGAGCAGCTCTACGCCGACGGCAGCTATGACGCCGGCGCGCTCTATCGCAAGCCCGGCATCAAGCTGCTGGTGGACTTCATCACCAACCCGGCCTTTATGGCAACCGGCAACGCCGAGCGCCTGCAGCGCCTGCACGACGACATTAAGGGCAAGGACTGGTTTATGGCCCTGCTCGACATTGAGGAGTACATCCAGACCAAGGAGCGCGTGCTGGCCGACTACGAGGACCAGGACGCTTGGATGCGCAAGGCGCTCATCAATATCGCCAACGCCGGCACCTTCTCGTCCGACCGTACGATCTCCCAGTACAACGACGAGATCTGGCACCTGAGCTAGCTCATTCCCCTTACCCATCCTCTTGAGAAACGGAGTCGTGGCAACACGGCTCCGTTTTTGTGCCCGCACGTTACCCTGTGATCCGACTCGGCCAAACAATCTCGATCCGTAGCAATTACTCAACCAAAACGGTCCCAGCCGTTACAGATTGAGACATACCGGCCCCTCCCCTTGGGTTTATCTCAATCTGTAACATCTAGCAGGTGTAATTCGCCTTTGGTGTTACAGATTTAGATGAAATGGTTGGCACAGCGGAACCGTCTCGATCTGTAACATCTAACGTCCGAAATCGGCCCTACCTGTTACAGATCAAGACAAACTGACAGACGGAAAGCCCCAACACAAAGAAAGGCTCCCCTCTCGCCCAGTGGACAGGAGGGGAGCCTTATATGTGACCACGGCAAAAGGATGGCAAAGCCGCAGTCGCCCAAAGGGAGGGCCTGGATGCACCGGGCCTAGATAAGGTTCTTGCCAGACACCTTATCGAAGAGATGAGTCGCGTTCTTCTCGAACTTGAACCAGATGGGGTCGCCCGCCTTGAGCGCACCCTTGGCCTCAAGGTCGACAACGGGAATGATCAGGACGAACTGGCCATCGGGAGCAGTCACGTGGACATGCTCGGTCGAACCCATGAGCTCGGTCACCTCGACGGTGCCCTGGAGCGCACCCTCCTCGCCCTTGTCGGCAAGCAGGATCTGCTCGGGGCGCACGCCGGCCGTGATCTCCTTCACGTCGCCGCCGTCCCAGTTGAGAGCAAGCTGAGCGCAGGTCTCGGGGGCCAGCGCGACATTCATGTCGTCGGTCTTGACGGTAAAGCCGTTGCCCGAGCGCACCAGCTGGGCATCGAAGAAGTTCATCTGCGGCACGCCGATAAAGCCGGCGACGAAGATGTTCGCGGGATGGTTGAAGACCTCCTGCGGGGTGGCGATCTGCTGGACGACGCCGTCCTTCATGACCACGATGCGGTCGCCGAGAGTCATGGCCTCGGTCTGGTCGTGAGTAACATAGATGAACGTACCCTTGATCTCGTGGCGCAGCTTGATGAGCTCGGCACGCATCTGGTTACGAAGCTTGGCGTCCAGGTTGGACAGCGGCTCGTCCATCAGGAAGACCTTGGGGTCACGCACGATGGCGCGGCCGATGGCGACGCGCTGGCGCTGGCCGCCCGAAAGCGCCTTGGGCTTACGGTCGAGGTACTCGGTAATACCCAGGATCTCAGCAGCAGAACGAACCTTACGGTCGATCTCGTCCTTGGGGACCTTCTTGAGCTCGAGCGTAAACGCCATGTTCTCGTACACCGTCATATTGGGATACAGAGCATAGCTCTGGAACACCATGGCGATGTCGCGGTCCTTGGGAGCGACGTCGTTGACGCGCTTGCCATCGATGAGCACATCGCCCGAGGTGATGTCCTCCAGGCCGGCGATCATGCGCATCGTCGTAGACTTACCGCAGCCAGAGGGGCCAACGAGGACGATGAACTCCTGGTCGTGAACGGTGAGGTTGAAGTCCTCTACAGCAAGCACACCGTCCTCGGTAACCTTAAGGTTGTGCTTCTTCTCCTCGGTCTTCTTCTTTTTGCCAAAGAAGCCCTTCTTTTTTGACTCGTTGTTGGGATACACCTTCTGAACATGTTTGAGAACGATCTCGGCCATGTCTTTACCTTTCGATACGCGGCGCCGCGCTGAGGGGCGCCGCAGAAACTTGCAAAACAGTTACGGCATCAGCCCTTGACGGCACCTGCCACCACGCCGTCGATGATGTACTTCTGGCAGAGGATGTACATGATGACGATGGGGATAACGACCATCATGATGCAGGCCATCATGGGGCCGAGCTCGACGTGGCCATAGCCGCCGCGGAAGTACTGGATCAAGATAGGAATGGTCTTGTACTTGGTGGAGTCGAGAGTGAGGTAGGGCAGCAGATAGTCGTTCCAGACCCACATGGTCTCGAGGATGCCGACCGAAAGATAGGTGGGCTTCATGATGGGAAGGACGATCTTAAAGAACACCTGGACCGGGTTGCAGCCGTCGATCATGGCCGCCTCTTCGATCTCGAGCGGGATGTTCTTTACAAAGCCGGCGAACATAAAGACCGCCAGGCCCGCGCCAAAGCCGAGGTAGATAAAGCAGATGTTGAACGGCGTGTTGAAGCCGATGCGGTCCGCCAAATTGGACAGCGTGAACATGAGCATCTGGAAGGGCACGACCATCGAGAAGACGAACAGGTAATAGAAGAAGTTCGAGATCTTGCTGTTGACGCGCACTACGTACCAAGCACACATGGAGCAGCACACCAGAATCAGCACGACCGACGTGACCGTGATGATGAGCGAGTACATAAATGCCGAGGCAAAGCCCTGCTCGTTAAGAGCGTGCACGTAGTTTGCAAGGCCGTTGAACGTCTCGGGCGTGAGCAGATCGAACGCCGTGGTGGTGCTGATTGCAGTTGCCTTTTTAAAGGAATTGAGCGCAATCATGAACACGGGGTAGATCCACGCGAGCGACAGAATCGTAAAGAAAATCGAGAGCGCGCGGTTGATAACCTTATCGCGTTTCATTACTGCTGCACCTCCTTGGACCTCGTGGCCTTAAGCTGAATCATGGAGATGGCTACGACCAGGATGCAGAAGATAACCGCCTTGGCCTGACCGATGCCCTGCCATGCGATACCGGCACGCGAATAGAACGTGTTGTAGATGTTCAGGGCGAGCATCTCGGTGGAGTGCGCGGGGGCGCCGCCGGTAAGGGCGAGGTTCTGGTCGAACAGCTTAAAGCCGTTGGTGATGGACAGGAACAGGCAGATGGTGATGGTCGGCATCAGGTTAGGGATCTTAACCTTCCAAAACGTCTGCCATGCCGTGGCACCGTCGACCTTGGCGGCCTCGATGTAGTCGGACGGAATGGACTGCAGACCAGCGATGTAGATGATCATCATGTAGCCGACCTGCTGCCACAGGGTCAGGATGATAAGGCCCCAGAAGCCAGCAGCAGAGTTAAGGGCGATGAGCTGGGCGCCCACGTTGGAGAGCAGGCAGTTGATCAGAATCTGCCAGATGTAGCCCAGCACGATGCCGCCGATCAGGTTAGGCATAAAGAAGATCGTACGGAAGATGTTGGTGCCCTTGAGCGCTTTGCGGGTGAGCGCCTGCGCGATGGCGAGGGCGATCACGTTGATGAGCACCGTCGACAGGAAGGCAAACGCCACGGTAAAGAAGAACGACGTGGCAAACTGCGGATCGGACAGTGCGCGCACGTAGTTCTCGATACCGACAAAGTGCGTATTGTTGATGGTAATAAACTGGCAGAACGAGAGATAGAAGCCCTGGATAAAGGGGATCACGAACCCGATCATAAACGCCAGGCACGTGGGCAGCATAAAGAGCGGCCACCAGCGCTTGAGTGCTTTGCCCATAGAAGGGTCCTTTCAATATGCAGGGGGCGGGCAAACCAACGTCTGCCCGCCCCCTGTCGCTAATCAGATAGCTTGGGCAGCAACTACTTACTCGGAAGCAGCCTTCTCGGTCTTCCAGCCATCGACGAAGGCGTTCTTGACGCCGTCCCACTTGCTGTTGTCGGCAGCATAGGCGATCAGAGCCTGCTTGAGGTTCTTCTTCCACTCCTCAGAGGGGATGTAGACGAAGTCCCAAGCGACGGTCTTCTTGCCGTCCTTGGCCATGGCAACGGCCTGCTGCGAGAAGACGTTGGTGGTCTCCTTGGCGCTCTTGAACGGAGCGGTCAGACCCATCTTGTCGGCGATGATGCTGGTCGGGGTGTCAGCGGTGACGCACCAGTACATGAAGTCCTCGGTGGCCTTCTGAGCATCCTCGGAAGCCTGGGAGCTCACGCACCAGTAGTTCTCGCCGCCGGAGCACAGGCCCTGGTTCTCCTCGCCGTCGACGCCGATGTAGATCGGCAGCATGCCGAGCTGGTCGTCAGTCATACCGGCCTTGGTGAGGTCAGCGTATGCCCAAGAGCCGTTCTGATAGAAGACGGCCTTGCCGGTTGCGAACTCGTTGGTGGCGTCGTCGCCGGTCTTGGAGGCAAGCTGCGAAGGATCGCAGGTGGAGTCGGTGATGTACAGGTCGAAGATCTGCTTGAAGTTGTCGAGATACTCGCCCTTGATCTCGTCGTCCTCCTGGTTGTGCTCCTTCTCGAACTCGTAGTAGAGCGGGAGGTTGGCGAGGTGGGTGGTGTAGCGCCAGCTGGAGGAGTCATCCATGCCAGCAGAAGTGAAGGCACCCTCAATGCCAAGCTCGTCCTTGCGGGCCTGGATGTCGTCGGCACAAGCCTTCAGCTTGTCGAAGGAGTTGATGTCCTCGGCCTTGTAACCAGCCTTCTCGAGCAGCTGCTTGTTGTAGATGATGCCGTAGCTCTCCTGGACCCAGTCGATACCCAGATCCTTGCCGTCGGACTGCAGAGCCAGGGAGTCGTCAATGAGCTCACCGCGGAGCTTGGTATCGGACAGGTCGGCGCAGTAATCCTTCCAGTTCTTAAGACCGGTGGGGCCGTTGACCTGGAACAGGGTCGGAGCGGAGCTCTTGGACATCTCGGACTTGAGCTTCTCCTCGTAGGTGTTGGAGGCGGCGGTCACGATCTTGACCTCGACGCCCTTCTCCTTCTTATAGGCCTTGGCGATCTCCTTCCACTCCTTGTCGACCTCGGGCTTGAATTGGAGGAAGTAGACCTCGGCAGCGTCACCAGAAGCAGAGGAGCCGGAGCCGGCAGAACCACCGCAGCCCACGAGACCCAGACCAAGAACCGCAGCCGCGGAACCAGCAAAGCCCAGGAACTGCCTTCTGCTCATTTCGTTCTTCATTACAATCCACCCTTTCACACCGTGGCGGCACCCTTTGCCGCCGCCTTCGGAGATTGGCTCGGGGACTTTGCCCCTTTTGCTGATTTGTACAATACGCTATTTGGCTAGTTGTTTGAACAAGTATTACTAGAGCGGTAGAAAAACTTCGGTGAACGGTAATTTCAACTTGATACTTGACAAGTTTTGTATAAACAATTATTTGTTATCGAATGCAGAGAAAACGCCCGGTCAAGCCGATGCGTCGTCGGTTTGACCGGGCGTTTTCTCTTTGAGGGCATGAGTCTCGTCAGGCTGCGAGCTAGCCGGCTATCGCTTGGAGTTGACGCGGTAGTGGAAGATCTCAGGATGCGTACGGGCGTGCGTAACCTCGAACAAAATGCCATCCGAGGTGTATGACTGGCTCTCCATGACGGCGACACAGTTGTATTTGCCAAGGTCCAAGTAGCTGCAGTCCTCATCGTTGGCAAGCTCGACGCTCACCGTACGGCGACTCGCCATCACTTTGACGCCGCGTTTGTGCTCCAGATAGTCGTAAATTGACTTTGCAGCGATCTCGGGCGTCAGGCCTTTGGCGATCGACTCCAGAAAATAGCCGTGGTCCACCTGGCGAGCGCTACCGTTAAGGCTACGGACGCGCACCACGCGAATCAACTCCTCGCCCACCTTAAAGCCCAGGTGACGAGAGAGTTGCTCGGTGCAGACCAGATGTTCAAAAGACTTAACGTCCGTCGATGCAACGGCATTGTTGCGCTTTGCAAACTCGCCAAACGACTCAACCTCTTCGAGTGCGCCCAACATGTCGGTTTCGCCCTTAAGCCAAATAACGCGCACGCCCTTGCCGTGTATGGGCTGCACAAACATCCCGTCGGCCAGCATACTCAAGGCGCGACGGACGGTATTGCGAGTGCATCCGAACTCCGCGGTCAGCTCGGCTTCGGTTGGCAGCATCTCCTGAAACGCATAGGTCCCATTAATGATGCGCGAGCGTATTTCTCGGTAGATTCCTTCGTATATCGCTTTTGGCATTGTTTCACCTCTACATTATTTATTTCCGGCTAGGCACGATAGCATTTCTTAAAGTTGTTTAAACCGAATATCGGTAAAGCGACAGGATTTAACCGTTGACGGTTTCTGTCATGCCCAAATCGGTTTCGCTCAAAACTGCCGGTACGACAATCGTCTGGTCCTCTACAATGAATCCATTGTTTAAACGTTTCCCCACGCGCAACGCGCCTCGATATTCGGAAGGCAGAACATGCTGCAAAAAATCCAACGCTTTGGCGGGGCAATGTTCGCGCCCGCCATGCTGTTTTCTATATCGGGCCTCATGGTCGGCGTCTCCGCTCTCGCAACGACTGCGGACATCGTCGGCGATCTCGCCGTATACGGAACCCCTTGGTACGTTTTTTGGACCATCATCCAGCGCGGCTCGTGGACGGTCTTTAAACGCCTCCCGCTCCTTTTTGCCGTAGCGCTGCCCATCGGTCTTGCCCAAAAACAACCGGCTCGTTGCTGCCTCGAGGCTCTCGTCGCCTATTTTGCCTACTGCTTCTTTTTGAGCGAGATCATTAAGCTGAGCGGAGACAACCTTGGACTTGAGTACCCGTCATCTTTGACCACCGCCAGCGGTATCACCGTCATCGACGGCATCAAGACGCTCGACACCGGCATTATCGGCCCGCTGGCGGTATCGGCAACCGTCGTCACCATCCATGACCGCTTCTACGATGCCAAGGTTCCCGATTGGCTCGGCACCTTCTCGGACTCCTCGCTGGTCTACCTCATCAGCTTTTTTGCCGTGTTTGCCCTTGCCGCTATCTCGGCCGCCATCGTGCCCTACGTATACGATGTAACCGATACGCTGCGTCACGCGCTTGCAGGCGTCGGCCCCTTTGGCGTGGGCATCTTTGTCTTTTTAGAACGAGCACTCGAGCCCTTTGGCCTGCACCACCTGCTCTACATGCCGATCTACTACGACAACCTGGTCATTAACGACGGCATCTACGCCACGTGGAGCAGTTTGCTCCCCATCCTCTCCCATAGCACGCGCCCCCTTAATGAGCTTGCGCCGTGGGCCGGTTTTACCGCCACCGGCTGGGTCAAAGTCTTTGGCCTTCCTGCCATCGCAGCTGCGTTCTACTCCACCGCAAAATCCGAGCGCCGCGCCGGCCTCAGGGTCATCCTTGCTCCCGCCATCATCGCCTCGGTGGTTTGCGGCGTTACCGAGCCACTCGAGTTTCTCTTTATGTTCACCCACCCCGGGCTCTTTTTGCTCTACGCCGTCTTATCGTCTTGCCTTGCCACAGCCATGAATCTCTTTGGCATCGTCGGCATCTTCTCGGGCGGCCTCATGGAGATGGCAGCCTTCAACTTTATTCCGCTCATGCGCACGCATGCCGGTGCCTATCTTTTGGCGCTCGGTATCGGCCTTGCCTTTAGCCTCATCTTTTTTGTTAGTTTTCGAGCACTCATCTTGGTCTATGACCTTAAGACGCCGGGCCGCGAGAATCATGTCGCCAATCGCGCGGCAATCGATTGTTTAACGGGAAGCGACTTTGCCAAAGAGCAATCTCCCAATGACGAGGTCAATAGTCGATCCGATCAAGATCACGTCCTCGCTGAGCGGGTAATTCAGCTTTTAGGTGGCGTTGGCAATATCGTGGGCGCAACCAACTGCGCCACGCGCCTGCGCGTCGAGGTCGCAGACCCTTCCATCGTTGCAGATAACGCGTCGTTTGTCGCGGTGGGCGCCAAGGGCCTCATCATTACGGGCAAGACCGCCCAGGTGATCATCGGCATCTCCGTTCCCCGCGTTAAAGAGCATTTTGACCAGATCATGGGCCTCGAGCCGGAATTTGTGCCCACCACCTCGGCCTCCCCTGCCGCCAGCGCAGCCCATAAGCGCGGCGATATCTGCTTCTTCGATATCGACGGAACGCTCGCCTGGCAAGACCCTCGAGCGGCACAAGAGCTTCCCGAGAGCGAGCGTGACCTGTCCCCCTATCCCAACGAGGCGGTTTCGCAGGCAATCCGCGAGTTTGTCGCCAACGGCAACATGGCCTTCATCTGCACAGGGCGCACCCTCAGCTGCATCCACCCCAAACTTCTTGAGCTACCCTGGACCGGCATCGTCTGTCTTGCGGGCGGTTACGCCGAGATCGACGGACACACAATTCGCGATCTGTCGATGACGCCCAGTATGCTGCAGCGTCTTGCCCCCTACCTTGAGCAATCGGGCGAGGTCATCCGCTTTGAGGGCCTCAACGGCGTCGTGCGCATGAGTGCCGATGCCACCGATGCTCCCGGATACGCGCGCACCCTGGGCGATGCAGTCACGCAGCTGCAACATTACAGTGTCTACAAGATCTTGATGTCTACATCGCTCGCCAACCACATCGCTCAAGATAAGGCACTTGAGCCGCTGCTGTGCTTTAACGAGCTCGAACTCGAGGTAACCGAAATCTCGCCCCGCGAATGCACGAAGCGCGGGGGCATCCAGTCTGTACTCGACGCCCTCGATCCCCACCACGGAACCGTATACGGCATCGGCGACGCCAGCAATGACGTCTCGCTGATGAACGCCGTCGATGTCGGTATCGCCATGGGCAATGCACCGGACTATCTCAAGGATAAGGCCGATTACGTGACCGACACCGTCGATCACGACGGTGTCGTTGCGGCGCTCGAGCATTTTAGGCTGATTTAGGCGCGCTCCATCAAACGCACGCCCGTTGTCCCAAATCGCCAAAACTGCCGCGCCAAACGCCCTAATGTGGCAATATGTTGTCTGCATATTGCATCAACGCAACCTCAGAAAGAATGCGAGAACCCGTGTCCAGTCCGTTTACCAGCTTTTTAGCCCAGCACTTTGACCAGATTAACGACTATCTGGCCACGTTCTTTGACGGACAGGCGACCTCTGCCGATATCGAGCGCTACCTGTATGCGCCGCTCTCGGCTTTTACGGCCAACGCCGGCAAGCGCCACCGCCCGCTTATCTGCATGCTCGCCGCAACCGCAGTGGGCGGCAGCTTTGAGAGCGCCCGCAGCGCGGCGGCAGCTATCGAGCACTTTCAGTCGGGAGCGCTTATCCATGACGACATCGCCGACAACGGACAGCTTCGTCGAGGTAAGCCCTGCATGCACCTTACCGAGGGCACGGGCCTTGCCATCAATTGCGGCGACCTGGCGCTCACCATGGTCACCAAGACGGTTCTCGACGACCCCACGCTGGAGTCCGACGTGAAGCTGCGCGTGCTCCACGAGCTTACCGAGATGATCGTCCGCACCATCGAGGGTCAAGCGCTCGACCTGGGTTGGGTCCGTGACGGGCGCTTTGATATCTTGGTTGATGACTACCTGGACATGGCGACGCACAAGACCGCGTTTTACAGCGGAGCCACGCCGCTTGCCGCCGGAGCCATTATCGGCGGCGGCAGCGATGAGCAAATCGAAGCGCTGCGCGCCTTTGGCCTACACACAGGCCTCGCCTTTCAGATTCAGGACGACCTGCTCAACCTTGTCGGCACTAAGGAAGCCGCCAACAAGGACTTCCGCACCGACATCACCGAGGGCAAGCGCACGCTTGTCGCCGTACACGCCCTCTCTGATGAGCGCCACCACGACGAGATCGAGGCGATTCTTTCCTCGGGCACCGATGATCCCGCGCAGCTCGCACGCGCCGTGGAGATCTTCCAGGAGACCGGCTCCATCGATTACGCCCACACTTACGCGCTCGACCTGACCGCTAAGGCCAAAGCGGCCATCGAGAACGTTGAGCTTGATCCGCACGCACGCGAGCTGTTCCTCTCCATGGCAGATTTCTTTGTGGAGCGCCTTAACTAACGGGGGTTATAAAACCTGTCAGCAGCGTATTTAGGCACAACTTGCTACACTGTTGAGTGCATGTTTATGCATCCCTTTGCGTTGTCTATCCGACAGACGCTCAAATAGTACGAATGGTACGCCGAAAGGGGTTCGTTCATGGAACCTATTACAACGGGCATGCAAGGAGCAGCCGTCGAAGACGTGCAGTCTCGTCTCCTACAGCTCGGCTACACGATTGATGCCGCCGAAGTCACCGACAAGTACTTTGGAGCCACCACTGAGCAGGCCGTCAGCACCTTCAGGCTCGACAGCGGCCTTGCTGCCGGTCATGCCGTCGATATCCCCTGCTGGAGCGCCCTTGTAGACGCTTCGTATAAGCTGGGCGACCGCACTCTCTATCTGCGCATGCCCAATTTCCATGGCGCCGATGTGCAGGCCCTGCAGCGCGCTCTCAACGTTTTGGGCTTTGCCTGTGGCGAAGACGACGGCTACTTTGGTCCGCATACCGAGGCCGCCCTGCAGCAGTTCCAGGAAAATGTCGGCCTGTTTGCCGACGGCATGGCCTTCCAGGACACCTACGCCTACATCAACCGCCTGCACCATGTGTGGGAGGGCAAGCCCTCGGTCACCGAAGCCGAGTCCCGTATCGGTTTTGCTCGCGCCGCCAACGTGCTCGAGCGCTTCCAGATTGCCGTTATCGGCGAGGACCCCATCGCGCGCAGTGTTGCGTCGCGCATGTGGAATATCGCCACGGCAACGACCGACAACAGCGGCATGATGCTCTGCGACTCCGAGGTCCCAACCGACGTTGACCTGGTGCTCGAGATCGCAAGCGATGAGCTGCCCGCAGATGCAGCGCCGCGCGCCACGATCGCCCTCGCCGAGTGCCACAACCTGGCCCAGCGCATCCGCACTGCCAATGTCGCCGCGCAGCAGAAGCCGGCTCGCATTCGCATTGAGCTCACGGGCATGACGCGCTACAACGGCACTTTCACGGCCAGCGACGCGCAGACACTCGCCGTACGCCTGCTCGACGGCGTTTGCGATGCCCTCGCAGATTAGGTAAACTAAACGAGTTGCTTTTGGGCAACGCCACACATTGGGACGTAGTTCAACGGTAGAACTCCGGTTTTTGGTGCCGGCTGTTGGGGGTTCGAATCCCTCCGTCCCAGCCAAAGAAACAAGTCTCTCGAACGCATAGCCGATCGGGAGGCTTTTCTTGTGAGCAAGCGGAGGGATTCGAACCCGCAAGGAATCTACCTATATAAGACAGACGCCCCAGGCCCATAACGACCAAGAGCGCCTTGCATCTAGAATTATCAGCCCTGTTCCGAAAAGCGAGCCGCATGCAACAACCAAGTAACCACAGGCCCCGGGAGAGTGGGGACACCGGCT
>UROZ01000048.1 GCA_900549655.1 uncultured Collinsella sp. | reverse complement strand
CATCCCGGCACGTGCAAAAAACGGAGTATTCTGCAACGTGACCGCGCCAGCAATACCCCGAGCGGGCAAACCTTTAGGGCGCTGCGTCATTTTGGGTTCCGACATGGCGAGAATGACGCGCCCCTGCTCCGGAAAACGACGAAATCTGACTCAGAACGCTCGCTAGGGATATCCGAAAGCCACCGTTGGCGACGTCAAATCATATGCAGACAACTCGAACTGCAGAATACTCCAAAAAATGCACGGCGCACCCCATGGGACCCATTGCCGCATGGTAGGAAACAGGCCCACGGCATCCTCTAGACGCATTCCCGAGGAAATCACATTTGAACTAGCGATCGGATACGGCAAACAAAAAGGGCCCCGAGCGTAGTTGCTCGGGGCCCTTGGTTCACCTCGCTCTAGCGGGCGATGCGTGTGTTATTTGCGCTTGCCGCCGCCGTCACCGGGACGACGGGAGCTGCCGCCACGCTTGCCACCACGACTATTGCCATAGCTGCCACGGTTATCGCGACCGCCGGCACGGCCGCCACGGGAGCCGGCCTGGTTGCCGCCACGCCCGCCGCGATAGCCGCCGCGGCGCTCCTCGCGGGTGTCATCGTAGTTGCGCCAGTCATCGCGACGATCGCGGCTGGCACGCGGATCGCGACGATCGCGCGACTCACCAGAACGGCCGGCGCCGCTGCGCCCGCCATTGCCGCGAGCGCCCTCGCGACGCTCGCCGCCACGGCCACCGCGCTCTTCAAAGCGCTTGCCGCCACGGGACTCACCGCCACGGGCACCTCGCTCACCGCGACCCTCGCCGCCGCGACGCCCATCACGGCCACCGCGCTCGTCATCGCGACCGGAACGACGACGGTCGCCCGCACCACGTTTGCCGCCACGCGAACCGCGGCCCTCGTCCTCGCGCTCGACACGACGACGGCCGCCACGGTCCTCGTCCTCACGACGACGGCGGTGTGCCTCGCCCTGGAACTGCTTGGCACGACGCTCGGCACGGTTACCGCGCGCAGGCTGCTCAGCGGCACCAGCACCAGCGCGCTCCTCGGCAGCCACCTCGCGAGCCACGCTCTCAACAGCCTCGTCTACGCGAGCCTGAACGCCCTCGCGCACGCGGGTCTTGCCGCCGCGCTTGAGACGGCTCGGACGCTCGCCGTCGCCGCGACGCTCGTCGCGACCGCGGTTGGAACGACCGGCCACATCGCCGTAGTCATCGCCGTTGCGCTTGCCGTCGCGACGCGCCTGCTCAAGCTTCTTCTTGCTCTTGGACTTGCCGCGCTTGGTCTTCTTCTTCACCTTAAAGGCGGCAGGATCGCGCTCGGGGTCAACGGCGGGCGGGTTGGGGCCCACGTGCAGGTCGCCGGCTTCGTAAATATCGGCCGTCTTGTCCATGAGCTTCTCGATCTCGTAGAACTCGTCCACGTCCTGCTCGGTCACAAACGTAATGGCCCAGCCCAGCTCGCCGGCGCGGCCCGTACGGCCAATGCGGTGGATATAGTCGGTCGGCTCGGCCGGCACGTCAAAGTTCACGACGTAGCGCACGTCGCTAATGTCGATGCCGCGGGCGAGCACGTCGGTCGCCACCAGCACGTCGACGGTGCCGTCGCGGAAGGCCGAAAGGGCACGCTCGCGCTGGGCCTGGCTGCGGTTGCCGTGAATCGCGGCGGCCTTGATGCCCTTGCGCTCCAGACGACGGCAGCAGCTGTCGGCGCGGTGCTTGGTACGCATAAAGACGATGGTGCGCTCCGGGCCCTCCTTTTTGAGGAACTCGGGCAACAGGTTATTCTTGGCCTCGATGGACACCGGGAACACAAACTGGTCGACGGTGTCGGCGGTCGACGTGGCAGGTGCGATCTCCACGCGGGCCGGGTCGCTCACCAGGTCGGTGATCTCGCCCACGGCCTCCTCGTCGAGGGTCGCCGAGAACAGCAGCGTCTGGCGCTCAGCCGGCGTCTCGCGCACAATGCGCCGGACGGCGGGCAAAAAGCCCATGTCGAGCATACGGTCGGCCTCGTCGAGCACCAGGACCTTAACCTCGTCCAGGTGGCAGGCGCCCTGCTCGATCAGATCGACCAGACGGCCCGGCGTTGCGACCAGGATGTCGCAGCCGTACTTAAGTGCCGCGGTCTGCGGCTTGTAGCTCACGCCGCCCACGACGGTCACGGCAACATGGCCGGTGACGTCGGCGATTTTGCTTGCGACCTCGTCGATCTGCTGGGCGAGCTCGCGCGTGGGGGTGATGACGAGCATCACGGGGCCACGGCCGTTGCCCTCGGGCTTCTTGGCGCCGCGACGACGGTTGCGGCCGCCGCGCTCACGCACGGGCTTGGGCGGAGCGATGTGCTCCAGATTGTTCATGGTCGGCAGCAAAAAGGCGGCCGTCTTGCCGGTGCCGGTCTGGGCGGCGGCAAGCAGGTCGCGGCCCTCGAGCACCACGGGGATCGAGCCGGCCTGCACGGGCGTCGGCGCCGTGTAGCCCAGGCTCTCGATAGCACGAAGCATCTCGTCGGAGAGGCCCAGCTCGTCAAAGGCGGGCAGGCTCTCGGTAGCGGACTCGACGGCCTGGGCAGCATTTGCCTCGTCGGCGGCATCGAAGGCAGCCTGGGTCATGGCCTCGCGGGTCTCGTCCAGAATCTCGGCGTCGGTGACGTCAGATACAGAATTACGCATATGTTGTTGTTCCTTATCTGCACGCGCAATGGGCACGGCATGCGGCCGCGCGGGCGTGCTTGGTAGTGCGCTAATACATACAAAAACAGGTGCGCACAGAGAGGACGTTGCTCAGCACGCTGGCGATCGCTTTGGCAGCCCTATCACGCGCCGTCCAGACGCAGCAGCTCTAAGCGATGGAGCAGATTCGCCGCCGGTTAGTATACCCGCACTCCGTATGCCCCCACGTAAACCACAAATGACGAGGCGGACGGGGCGGGTCTGGACCGATTGTGTCAATCTGTAACAGATGCAGGGCAAAACCGGGTCCAAATGTTACAGAACAAGACAGAGGGGGATTTCCGTTCAGTCCAACCAAAATCTCTCGGTCTTCCTGCAATTTCGAACATGTGGCCTATAATGTTGCTTTGGTTACGCTATATATTGCGCAACCATTTAATACGTCGCCCACCGGGGGCCATTAATTCCTATCGCCATATTGGCTAGGAAGCAATCAAAGGAGGTATCCGTGGCAGCAGAGACGCCTTGCTCGGTCCTCTATAACGATATTCGCTCGTTCGGCGGTCTTAAACATCTCGAGATCGCCCGAATGCTCATCAATGGAAACTCCTATCTCGGCAGTACCCTGCTCGAGAAATGCTCTTCCAACCGCTCGTATCTCACCCGTTACATCGTCCATCGCAAGCCTGACCAGTGCGCGCCCGCCATCTACAGCGACTTTACCGTCACCACGCTCAACCTTTCCGCGGCAATCTGCAGCAAGCTCGGCGGCGGCGAGTCCGCCTATCAGGCAATCGCCGAGCACTATCGCGGTCCGGCCGCCAACGAAATGATGTCGGCTCTCGCCAGCTACAAGCTGGACAGCCGCCTATATGCAAATGCCCTCAATCGCATCGACAACTTTGACGGCAATGCCGTGCGCGAAAAAAGCACGCTCTTCTTGATGTTCTTTGTGGCAACGGGGGCGCTCGCCGATCCTGTTCAGGGCGTGGCCACCGTCGAGCGCTTTTGCGACAGCAAGACGGGCGGGCACTTCGGCACCACCGAAACTACCGTCGGACGTGGCTTTATGAGCAGCCTGGAGCAGCCGCACACCGTCGCTCCCAACCTCGGTCTGCTCAGAACCCATGCCGACAACTGCGCCGACATGCAAATCCATCCCCTCACACGCGATCCGCGTGGCACGGTAATTGGATCCTTGCCCAAAACCTCGCCCAGCATCACCGATGTGGGCGCCGATGCATCGCGCGAACATCTTCGCATTTGGCTTGAGGGTGAGCACTGGTACGCCCAGGGCCTTGGATCGACCAACGGCACGGTGCTCGAATCGGGCGCGGGCGACGGCGATATCGCAATCGAGCCGCCGCGCGACCAACGCGAACCCGGCAAAGTCTATCCCCCCGTGGAAATCGCCAACAGCGACAGGCTCCATCTGGGTCTCTACACGACATTCCTTGTCATTGTGGACTAGCACGGACAGCGATCGGAAGACGGTCGCCGTCCGTCTTTCGTCTTCTACCTTCTGTGTCGTAAACGACAATACTCAGCGGTACACGTGAGCAGTGCGGCTATCATGGTACTTTACCGATATCCGCACTGCTCACGTGTACGCGCGGCAACCCATGCCAGACAAAGGAACGCCATGGATACTACCAATAGCGCCTATGGCGACAAACTCATCCGTCTCGATACGTTCGATACCGCCGTGGCGGTCGACCCCAGCGCCGAGGACGACGCCAAGCGTCGGTTTATGACGCTTATTCTCCAGACGGCCCACCGCGACAACGGCAACATCGGGCACGTGCTGCGCGCGACCAACACGAGCGGCGAGGTCTTTGCCGTCAAGCTACTCAAGGACAACGCCATCCTTTCCGGCCAAGCCCCCGACCGTTCCGCCGAGCAATCGGCAGCGCACCTGGCCAACACCGCCGCGCTGTTCGAGGAGTACCGTCATCTGTGTACCGTCTCGCACCTGCGCGGATTTCCGCGCGTCTATGGCTACGGATCGTGCGAGGATGACCCGCTCATCCTCATGGAGTGGGTCGAGGGAACCTCGCTCAAGCAGGCGCTGCCCCTGCTTCCTCACGACGCCTCGGGCGGGCTGACCACCCAGATGGTCGCCGCCGTCGGAAACGCCGTGCTTCGTGCGCTCTTGATGACCCAAGGCCTCGTGAACCCGGTCATCCATCGCGACCTTTCGCCTGCCAATATTATGTTCCGCACCACCAGCCGAACGCTCGAGCAGCAGATTGCCGATTGCTCCTTTGACCCCTGCCTCATCGACATGGGCTCCGCGACCATGGCTCTCGGCGACGACACGATCACCCGGCGCGCCGACATCTGGCGCTTTGCCACGCCCGCATACGCCGCGCCCGAGATGCTCACGCAGGATATCGAAGGCATCGCGGCCCTTCGCCGTTCGCCGGCAATCGACGTCTATGCGCTTTCGAGCATTCTGTACCAGCTCTACAGCGGTCGCAAACCGTTTGACTTTGAGTCGACGGACGCCGCTGCAACCGGCTCGTTCTATCTCGTAAAGACCAAGACCAAGCCGGCACCGCTCGAGCCGCGCTGCGAGGGCGATGAAGCGCTCGTCCAAATCATCATGAAGGGTCTCTCAGTCGAGCAGTGCGATCGTCCCACCGAGCAGCAGATGCTCGAGGTGCTCTCGGCATACCTCACCGATGCCGAATCCGAGGGCCGCGAAGGCGCGGGCAGTGACGCCGCAATCGACATCGACTCCGGTACACACCTTAAGGTCGACGTCGCCGGCGAGCGCGCGAGAGAGATCCTGGAGCAGGCCCGGCACGATGCCATGACCCGCCGCCGCTTTATTATCGGTGGCGTTGTCGCAGCCGTTGCGGGGCTCAGCGTTATCGGGGCGGCAACCCATGGCTTTGGCATCCCCGACTACCTGGACGGCATCCGCAGTTCACTTGACGACTACACTTGGGATCAGCTGCAGGAGATTTCGCTCAAGATTAAGGCCACCGAGACCCGTAGCGAGGCACGCGAGATTGCCAGGCGCTATCATCTGCTCGATGCCGATGGGCATATCCCCTATCCGTGTACCAAGCGTGTCACGCTCACCAACGGGCTGCAGGTTGGCGCGCAGCTTGTGGGCATCCGCCACGATGAGCTTCTGGACGGGACGGGCAAGGCCGGATTGACGTTTATGTTCGATGCGGGTATTGCCGAGCGCAACGCTGCGGCTGAACCGCCGAGCGCCGGCTGGGCAGATTGCGAGCTGCGAGAATGGCTCGACGGCGACGGCCTTAAGCTGCTGCCCAATGAGCTACGCGCGCTCATTAAAGGTGTCAAGAAGGTCTCGAACAATGTGGGCGCTGCCAACAGCGCGGCGTGTCTGAGCGAGTTGCCCGCGACCCTTTGGCTGCCCGCCATGGTCGAACTGTGCGGTGTGCAGCCGCCCGATTCGTTTGCCGAGGACTATCACTACCTGGCAGACATCTACAACGGCGAGGGCAAGGAGTATCAGCTCTTCCGCGAGCTCAAGGTGAGCCCGTATTCCACGAACGAGACGATGGTCCGCCAGTGGAAGGGCAAGGACACCTGCTGGTGGGAGCGCACGGTGAGCCCCGACTCATCGAAGACCGAAGGCACGCTCTACATAAACCGTGTGGGCCACGACGGCGACGTCTTTATGTACGCCACCCCTGCGGAAAAGCCAAACAAGCGAACCTGCGTGATTCCCGGGTTCTGTATCTAGGCGGCGGGCGTCTTGCCATGACGGGACCCCTCCCCGGCAATTGTCTCGATCTGTAACACTAGCTCGGCAGATACAGGTCTAGATGTTACAGAACGAGACAAACCCCAACCCCGCGAGACAACATCTCAATCTGTAACAGTAAGGGGTCAAAAACCTCTCTAGATGTTACAGGACGAGACATTAGCTTGCCGAGAACTTCGCCTCGTAAATGTGATTCAAGTGTGTCGATATTTCCTTGCCAATGTTGCGCAACAGGAACCCTTTCGGCGGTCGTAACGTACGAATTGTCATAGGTACCCCTTCAACGATTGGGAGAAGAAATGGCAAAGTACGCACCTAAACACTTGGAAGTCTCAGGCGGCGCCGAGCCTCGCCCCACATTCTCGGGCCACAAGGCAACACGACTCGCCGTCACCGCGGCAACCACCATCGCTATGACTGGCTCGACGCTGCTCGCGCCGTTCTCGGCATTCGCCAACGATGCGAGTGATACCACGGCACAGGACGCGATCATGTCGCCGCTTGCTGTCCACGCCGGCGAGGCGGCAGGCTCCGCAGTAAAGGCAAACGCCCAGAAGATTGCCGACCTGCAGGCTGCGATCGATGCCGCAAAGGCTGCCGAGGCAGACGCCAAATCCGACTACGACACGGTGGCTGCCCCCTATACCGAAAAGCAGGCGGCCCGCGACAACGCACAAAGCACCTATGACGCCTCCGTCTCCGATAATTCGCAGGCAGAGGCCGCCGCGCGCGCCGAATATGCTCGCCAGCTCGATGAAAGCGTCAAGGCGGCCGACAGCGCCAGTGCCACGCTGAAGGATGCCCAAGGAAAGCTCGATGCAGCCAAGACCGACGCCGAGGACAAGTCGAAGGTCCTTGATGCCGCAAAGCAGGCGGCAGCTGATGCGCAGGCCAAGCTCGAGGCAGCCCAGAAGGCAGCCGCCAACGCAACGCCGGAGGAAATCAAGGTCGCCGAGCAGGCTGCCGCAGATGCGCAGGCCGCTCTGGACCAAGCAAAGGCTGCGAAGGCCGCTGCCGATTCCGCGCTCGCCGATGCCCAGCAGGCTCAGAGCGCCGCGCAGAGCGCTTACGACGAGGCGGCAGGCACGCTGGCTTCCGCCCAGCAGGAAAAGACCGCCGCGGATGGTAAGGTAGTTGCGGCACAGACAGCGTACGACAGCGCACAAGCCGATTTGGCGGCCGCAAAGGCAGGCGCCGAGGGCCCGGAGTATGACGCCGCCCAGGCAAAGGTCGATGCTGCCCAAAGCGCACTCGACCAGGCGAAGCAGCAGCAGGCGGCTGCCGAAGCAGGCCTTTCTCAGGCAAATAGCGACGTTGCATCCAAGCAGGACGCCCTCACCGGTGCCGAAAGCGAGCTCGAAGCCAAGAAGCAGACAGTCGCAGCAGCCGAAAATGATGTAACGGCAGCCCAGACGAAAGCCGATGCGGCGCGATCGGAGTTGACCTCGGCAAAGCAGGCACATGCTACCGAACTGGAGAAAGCAAAGGCCGCTCAGAAACAAGTCGATCAGGCAAAAGCCGAGAAGGAGCAGGCAGACAAGGCGCTCAAAACTGCCAAGGCAAACCAGGCGGCCGCCGATCAAGCCGTTATCGATGCACAGAAAGCATACGATACGTGCAAGGCGGCAACCGATAAGGCAACGACGGCGGAGGCGCAGAGCGTCATCGGCTTCTACCAGTTCATCGGTGCCAACGACGCTGCAAACATCATCTATAGGCAGAGCGATAAAAACCCGACGACCATTGGCGATAAAAAAGACGGCACGTCACTCGACAACGCCAAGCTTTCGTTTGGCAAGCTGCGCGAAATTAATGAATATCGCAAAAGCGTCGGCCTTAGCGAGCTTAAGGTGACGGCAGAGCAAATGGCAATCGCTCAGTCTGATTCCAATTACTCCGACGCAACGAAGGGGCACTCAGACTATGCCGGATTTGAAAATGCCGCTTGGAACTTCAGCACGAAAGAAAACATCGCGCACCAATGGGTTGATGGCGAAAAGAAAATATTTGACGATGCTGCAGCGAAAGCCGGCCTTGGCAACGTTGCCCCCAAAGATGCTTGGAAGACTTTCTGGAGTCACGGTACCGAATTCGGAGCCCAAGGCGTGGGTTTTGGCACCGTCGGCCATTATTTGAATATCGTACAACCTAACGCCAAAACCATGGGATACGGCATCAACTCGCGCGGAACCCTTTGGCCGTATGTGTTCGTCTTGGAGATCGACAACAATTACGGTTCGTACGAGAAAGAATACTCGATCGATGAGTTCGAGAGTCTCTTTGATCAGTATCAGCTGAGCCTCTCCAAAGCCAGCGATAACCTTGCCGCCGCGAAAACAAATCTCGAGCAAACTCGCAGCACGGCGGCATCGAAAGCCGATGCCGTAAAGGCAGCTGAGACCCTCGTCGCTCAAAAGCGAGAAGGCGTTGACACCGCAAACAATAACCTTGCCACCGAAAATGGCAACGTAGCAGGTGCCGCTGCCGAGGTCGCTCAAGCAGAGCAGAATCTTGCCAAGGCAAACGGAAAAGTTACCGAAGCCGAAGACCAGGTCAAAGCCGCCCAAAGTAACGTGGCGACCGCAGAGCAGGTCGTCAACCAGAAGCGCGCCGAGCTTAAGGCATCGCAAGAGCAAGCCGCTCAGAGTCAGAAGAAGGTTGATGACGCCAAGGCAGAGACTCTCGTAAAGCAGCAGGCTCTGCAAGATGCAAAGAAGGAACTTGCCAAGTATTCTGCCGATGTTGCTGCGGCTCAGGAAAAGGCTGACAAGGCCCATCAAACGCTTGATGAAGCCACGGCAGCCCAGACGTCTGCCCAGAGTGCTCTCGAAAAGGCGGAGCGCGACGCGGCTGCCAAGAAGCAGGCCCTCGACACCGCGAAGGACAACGCCGAGGCCAAGGCGGCGACCGCGGAGCACGCTGCGAGCGATCTGACCACGGCGAAAAACGACTTTGCTTCAAAGAAGGCCCATGCCGACGCCCTGAGCAACGCGGCCAACAATCTTACCGCGGCCAAGGCGGCCAAGAAGGACGCCGACGCAGCAGTGACTGAGGCCGGAGTCGCCCTTGGTGCGGCAAATGATGCCATCGCGAACGCCGAACAGGCGGTCGAGAATTCTCAGGCTGCATCGGACGTTGCTGCCTCCGCCCTTGGAAAGCTCAAGTCCATCAACGTCGAAAACGGTATTGCTACTGGCTCTGACGCAAACGCGAACGATACGCTCAATGCCCTCTTTGCCAAGTGCGTCGCCGCCAAGCAGGCAGAACATAACGCAAAGGTCGCACTTGATACCGCTCAGGCAGACCTTGATGCTGCGACGCCCGCCTACACCGCGGCTCTCAACAGCTACAACGAGGCGAAGGCAAAACGCGTAGCCGCCGAGCAAGCCCTGAAGGACGAGATCGCCCACCAGGAGCAAGAGGCGGCGAAGGCCGAGCAGGCCAAGATCACGCAGGCTGCCGCTAAGCCGGTTGCTGGAAAGCCGTCTGCCGGCAACGCCAAGACGGCCGCCAACTCGGCACTTCCCGCCACAGGCGACAATGCTGCGCTCGCCGGTGAGACGTTTGTCATCGGAGGTGTCGTGCTCGTAGCCGCCGGTGTCTTCCTAACCGACAAGAAACGTCGTCAGGAGTAAGGGCTTCGGGAGGACGGCTTCTCCTCCCTCCCACCGCTTCGCAAACCCTGCCCAGCATGCGCCAGGACGCCCATCACGCGGGCGCCCCGGCGTTTTACGTTGTATGCCCGGGGCATCTGCTCCGAGATTGTCTCGATCCGTAACATGTAGGACCCAAATATCGGTCTTACTGTTACAGATCGAGATGTTCGGGTTACCCTCGAATGGTTTGTCTCGATTTGTAACATCTAGCAGGCAAAACGGTCCCCAGATATTACAGATTGAGACGTTAAGTTGTGGCTCGACGCAATGTCTCGATCTGTAACAGTTAGAGGTCATTTTCCCTGCTAGATGTTACAGATTGAGATGATTGGTTGGGACGGTCCATCGGCCAACCATCCATCCTCATCTGTAACGAAATCTCATATATTATTTCTGTACTGGACACCCCCAGGGGGTATGGGTGTATAGTATCGGCAGGTTAACAATTCCAACACCGAACCACAGAAAGGAGAAGCCATGGCTCAAGATAAGTTCGACGTGGGCGGCATGACATGCGCCGCCTGCCAGGCGCATGTGGACCGTGCCGTGAGCAAACTCGACGGCGTCCAAAGCGTCGCGGTCAACCTACTCGCCGGTTCCATGATGGTCGACTACGACCCTGCGCAGGTCTCCCCCGACGACATCTGCACCGCTGTCGACCGCGCGGGCTACTCGGCCTCACCCATCAGCACGGGCACCGACGCTGTCCAAAGCGGAAGTGCGCAAGCCAGGTCCGGCGCCGCCCATATGGAGTCACCGACCAAAAAGTTGGAGGCCGCCGCCTCTGCCATGCGCACCCGCCTCATCGTCTCGATCGTATTCCTCATCCCACTGTTCTACATAGGCATGGGGCACATGCTCGGCTGGCCGCTGCCCGGCATCTTCACCGACCACACCCACAGCATGACGTTCGCGCTCACCGAGCTCGTCCTGCTCATTCCCATCGTCTACGTCAACGACGCGTACTTTATCAACGGGTTTAAATCACTCGCGCACGGCGCGCCTACCATGGACGCCCTTATTGCCGTGGGCGCCACCGCCTCCATCGCCTGGTCGCTCTACGCCATGTTCATCATGGCCGACCAGCTAGCCGCAGGTCAGGTGCACGAGGCCATGATGACGAGCATGGACAACCTGTATTTTGAGAGCGCCGGCACCATCCTGTCGCTCGTCACCGTGGGCAAATACCTCGAGACGCGCAGCAAGTCCAAGACCGGCGGCGCTATCGAGGCGCTCATCGACTTAGCACCCAAGACCGCGACCGTCGTGGCAGAGGACGGCAGCGAGGCCACCGTCGACGTCGATGCCATTCTGCCCGGCCAGGTGCTGCGCGTGCGCCCCGGCGAGTCCATCCCTGTCGATGGCGTGGTGCTCGAGGGCAGCTCGGCCGTGGACGAGAGCGCGCTCACCGGCGAGTCCATCCCCGTGGAAAAGACCGCCGGCGACACCGTCAACGCCGCCACTGTCAACCGCACCGGCTCGTTTACCTTCCGTGCCACACGCGTGGGCGCCGACACGTCGCTCGCCAAGATTATCCAGCTCGTCGAGGACGCCAACGCCACCAAGGCGCCCATCGCCCGTATGGCCGATAAAGTCGCCGGCGTGTTCGTGCCCGTGGTGTTCGTGATCTCGGCTGTGACCTTTGCGGTGTGGATGGCACTGACCGGCAGCATAAACGAGGCGCTCACCTCCGCCGTGGCCGTGCTGGTGATCAGCTGTCCGTGCGCATTGGGTCTGGCCACGCCCGTCGCCATTATGGTCGGCACCGGCAAGGGCGCCGAGATGGGCATTCTGTTCAAGAGCGCCGAGTCGCTGGAGAATCTGCGCAGCGTGGGCACCGTGGTGCTCGATAAGACGGGAACGGTCACTCGCGGCAAGCCTGCCGTGACCGATATCGTGGTAGCCACGCGCGCCGACGGATCGCCCGCCATGAGCGAAAAGGCGCTGCTCAAGCTGGCCGCCGCGCTGGAGCGATCAAGCAAGCACCCGCTGGCCGAGGCGATTATGGCCGAGTGCGAGACGCGCGGAATTGTCGCGCGCACGGTCGAGGACTTTGCCGCCGTGCCCGGACGAGGCGTTACGGCGCGCGAAGGGCAAAACGCCATTGCAGCCGGCAACGTACGCCTGATGGACGAGCTGGGCGTTACCGTGCCCGCGGGTCTTGCCGAGCAATTTGCCGCCGAGGGCAAGACGCCGCTGTTCTTTGCCAAGAACGGCGAGCTTGCCGGTACCATCGCCGTGGCCGACGAGGTCAAAGAGACGAGCGCCGAGGCCATCGCCGCGCTCCGCAAGCTCGGCGTCGACGTGCGCATGCTCACCGGCGATAACCGTGTGACGGCCGAAGCAATCGCCCGCCGCGTGGGGCTGAGCAGCGAACAGGTCATCGCCGACGTCCTCCCCGCCGACAAGGAGCACCACGTACGCGAGCTGCAGGATGCGGGCAGCAAGGTCGCCATGGTGGGCGACGGCGTCAACGACTCCCCCGCCCTGGCGCGCGCCGACGTGGGCCTTGCTATCGGCACCGGCGCAGACATCGCCAAGGAGGGCGCCGACGTGGTACTCATGCGCAGCGACCTCATGGACGTCGCCCGCGCCATCGAGCTTTCGCGCGCCACGATCCGCAACATCAAGCAGGACCTGTTCTGGGCGCTGTTCTACAACGGCATCGGCATTCCGCTGGCGGCGGGCGTGTTCTTCCCGCTCACCGGATGGCAGCTCTCGCCGATGTTTGGCGCCGCGGCCATGAGCCTGTCGAGCGTGTGTGTCGTAAGCAATGCGCTGCGCCTACGAACCTTTAAGCCCAAGACGGCACGCTGAGGCACCCGACCTTGCCCCTCAAACCGTCGCTCGCGTACCCAAAGTACGCTTCGCTCCTCTTTCGGGGCAATCTCGGGCACCTCAACGCGCCTTTAAGATGACTCCGTTCACGACTAAACTGTCAGATAATCTCAATCGATAAGGAGACAACCATGAACTACATCATTAAGACGTCCGGCCTTATGTGCGGCCACTGCGACGCCACCGTCGAGACGGCGCTGCTCAACGTTGCCGGCGTGACCGATGCCGACGCCGATCACGAGACCCAGACTGTCCAGGTGGAGTGCGCCGACACCGTGACCGCCGAGCAGCTCGCCGCCGCCGTCGAGGGCGCCGGCGAGAAATTCCATGCCCTGTCCGTAACCGCCGCGTAGCAGGCGCCACCTGCCCCCCTCAGAAGTTGCGGTGAAATACGGACTGTTGAGCC
>UROZ01000047.1 GCA_900549655.1 uncultured Collinsella sp. | reverse complement strand
TCTTTGTACTTGCGCGCGCGATCGACCTGACGCTCCAGCGGCCGCAGCTGACGGGCAATCTCCTTATTGATGTCGCGGGCACGGGTCAGGTGCTCGTCCATCGATTTAATCTTTTTGAGCGCACGTTCCTTGCGGCGCTTGTGTTTGGAGATGCCGGCGGCCTCCTCAATGAGGGCACGGCGCTCCTCGGGGCGGCTCTGCAAAATGGCGTCGAGCTTACCCTGGCTGATGATGGAATGCGTATCCTTGCCCAGTCCCGAATCGTGCAGGATATCCTGGATGTCCATCAGGCGGCACGGGCTCGAATTGATGAGGTACTCACTCTCACCCGAACGATACATGCGGCGGGTGATAGCCACCTCGTCAAAGTCGACGGGAAGCATGTGGTCCGAGTTGTCGAGCACCAGCGTGACCTCGGCCACACCCACCGGCTTGCGCGCCGACGAGCCCGAGAAGATGACGTCTTCCATGGCCTGGCCGCGCAATTGCTTGGCGCTCTGCTCACCCAGGACCCACAGGATGGAGTCGGAAATGTTCGATTTTCCCGAGCCGTTGGGACCGACGATGACGGTTAGGCCCGGCTCAAACGTCATATGGGCGCGGTCGGCAAACGACTTGAACCCTTTGAGCGTGAGGGACTTGAGATACACGGTTCCTCGCTTAAACAGGCTTCTTGTTGAGAATCACGCCGTTGGTGGTGTAGCCCATGCGGTCGAGCGCCTCGAGTGCAGCGGCTCCCTCGGCTTCCTTCTTGGAGGAACCGGTACCGCGGCCCTGGCGGATGCCGTCGATGAGCACCACAGCGGTAAAGGTCGGTGCGTGCGCCGGCCCCTCAGAGCCAACGAGCTTGTACGCCGGGGGCTCGTGGCCATCAGCCTGCACGCACTCCTGCAAGAACGACTTGGGATTCGCGGGGTGCTCGGCGCGCTCGGAAGCCAGGTGCGGCTTAAGCGTACGGTGGATAAAGTCCGCTGCAGCGTCCCAGCCGGCATCCAGATACAGCGCGCCCACGAGCGACTCGTAGACGTTCTCGAGCGCCGAATGCAGGCCGCGCGCACCGGTACCGGTCTCGGAGGCACCAAAGATGATGATGTCGTCGATGCCCAGCTCGTGAGAAACCTCGGACAGCGTAGCGCCCGAGACAAGCGACACCTTCAGGCGCGTGAGCTTGCCCTCGTCAAACTCCGGATAGGACTCAAACAGGGAGCGTGCGACCACGGCGCCCAAAATCGAATCGCCCAAAAACTCAAGGCGCTCATAGCTCGCCGAGACGGGCTGACCTTCCACGGCAGAAGGGTGCGTGAGCGCCGCGCGCAGCAGCACCTTGTTATTGAACTCGTGGCCCAGGATTTCCTGGGCGCGCGCGAGTCGTTGAGATAAAGCCAAGACTTAGGCCTCCTTGGCAGCTTCGATAGCGTCGACAGCGTCGGCGACAGAGTTGAGCGACAGCAGGGTCTCGTCATCGATCTCGAGGTCGAACTCGTCCTCGATGGCCGTCACCAGCTGCAGACGCTCGAGCGAATCGGCATCGAGATCGTCAAAGGTAGTCTCGTCGCTAATGTCGGCGACATCGACGCCCAGAACGTCAGCGGCGACTTCGGCGATCTTATCGAAGATTTCGGAGCGGTCCATAGCGCTTCCTCTCGTATTGCGTGAACATCAACGAGCTGGCGCCGCAAGCGCAGCGCCAAGACACGGTTTTGATTCTACCCCACGACGTGCGCCCCAAGACGCATAACGCCGCTGTTATAAAACGATACCGTCCATAGAGTTGGCGACATTCTCGACCAGCCCGGCGCGCACGGCTTCGGCCGCCGCGAGCGTACCGTTTTTAACAGCCTCGACCGAGGTGGCGCCATGGCCGATCAGGACCACGCCACGCAGGCCCAGCAGAATGGCGCCGCCCTTAGCATCGCCCGAGAGCTTTGCCTTGATCTCGCGCATCTGCTTTTTGATGAGCAGAGCGGCAATCTTGGTGCCAAGCGAAGCCATAAAGGCACCCTTGAGCTCTTGCAGCAAAAACTTAGCGGCGCCCTCGGTCGCCTTGAGCGCGATGTTGCCCGACATGCCATCGGCAACGACGACATCGAAGTTACCCGAGGTCAGGTCGGTACCCTCGCAGTTGCCCACAAAGCCGGGAACCGCGGCCTTCATGACCGGGAAGCACGCCTTGGTAAAGTTGGAGCCCTTCTCATCCTCGGTGCCGTTGCCGAGCAGGCCGACGCGGGGATGCTCAATGCCCAGGACGACGCGCGCATAGGCGCTACCCATCTGGGCAAAACGCACCATGTCGTCGACCTCGACATCGGGGTTGGCGCCCATGTCGCACAGGACCGTCAGGCCGCCGGCGCGGTTGGGCAGTGCATTGGTGAGGCACGGACGCACCGGCTGCTTCTTGCCCTCGGCCTGATACCTAAATGGCGTCACGTAGGCGGTGGCGGCAGCGGTCATGGCGCCAGTGGAGCCGGCAGAGAAGAACGCATCCGCGTTGCCCTTCTTGATAGCACGGCAGGCAAGCACAATCGAGGATTTGCGCTTGGTCATCACGGCTCGAATGGGATCGTCATCCATGGCGATAACGTCAGGCGCCTCAAGGGCCTCAACACGTGCATGGGAAGCTGCAAAGGGATTGACGATTTCGGCGGGACCAGCTGCCAAGACCTCGATATCGGGATCCGCCGCAAGCGCCGCCTCGATACCGTCGAGGACAACCTGAGGCTTCTCGTCTCCACCCACAACGTCTACACAAACGCGAACGTTACTCATATACATACTCCTTATACAAAAATGGCCGACTCATTGAGCCGGCCATTGTGGTTCCAGTTGGAACGGCATCGCATCCAGAGTATACAGTTACTCGGTAACGATGACCTCGCGGTCCTTGTAGAAACCGCAGCTGGGGCACACGTGGTGCGGGAGCTTGACAGCACCGCAACGGGGGCACGTGGACTGAGCCGCAGCCGAGATCTTCATGTTGGCGGAACGGCGGGTGTGAGTGCGGATACGACCCTGCTTTTGTTTAGGTACGGGCATAGTGACCTTCCTTATGAACTATCCAGTGTGGCGATTACGCGCAAGTAGCGATACTACCACAGTTTTACTCGTCAAGCTTGAGATTCTTCAATGCTGCAAATGGATTTTCCGTGGCAGCGGCCCATTCTGCCTCTGCCTGGGCGGCGCAATCGCATTGCTCGACGTTGAGATTGCAACCGCATGTGGGGCACAGACCACGGCAATCGGGCTTGCACAGGACAACGAACGGCGTGTCCATGACGACCGCGTCGTTGATGGGCTCGCCCAGATCGACGATGCGGTCCTCGCCCAGCAACTCGTAGCCGTCTTCGTAGGCCTCGGGATCCTCGGGCTCCTCAAAGAGGTAGAACTCCTCGATCTCGCCGGCGATATCAAACGAGGCAGGTTCCAGGCAACGGTCACACTCACCGGTTGCGTGCGCGCGTACCATGCCCGTGAGCAAGACACCGGTGCCGGCATTGGTAAAGACCACGTCGTAGTCAATGCCGTCCTGCAGCTGGTACTCCTTCTCGCCCACCGTATAGGTGGCGACATCGACCTTACCGGTCAGCGGATACGAGTCTCCGGGAAACTCGAGCTGCTCGGAAAGATCGACGGTAACGCTCGGGAACTCAGCCATTACCACTGACCATTCTGCTGGGCGGCACCCTCGTTGAGTTGCTGACGGCAACGGGTGACGGTGCCGGTCAGGCTCTTGAGGTTCTCCTCGAGGTGCGTAAAGACCTGCTCGGCGTAATCCTCGGCGGCATAGCGCGTCTCGCGCTCATACTGCTGGGCACGGTCGCGGATGTCGTCGGCCTGCTGCTGCGCTAAGCGGACGATCTCCTGCTCGCCGGCAATGGTGAGCGCCTGCTGCTGAGCATCGGCGATGATGGAATCGGCCTGAGCGGCGGCGGAAGCCATAAGCTCCTCGCGCTCCTTGAGGATACGGCGGGACTTCTGCCATTCCTCGGGATAGCTCATGCGGATCTCGTCGAGGATGTTGAAGAACACGTCGGCATCGATAACCTTCATCTGGGCGTTCTTGCCGAACGGCGTCTTAGCCTCTTCGATGAGCCCCTCGAGCTCGTCGACAAGACTCACAATCCTGTCGCCAGGAAAATTCTCGCCCGGCATCCGGTCTCCTTTCATAGGTAACAAATCATCGTGTTAGTTTACCACATGCCACCAGGCATTAAAAAACGTCACGAAAAGCGATATTTAAGCGCCTTGACCACATTGGGCGGAACAAAATTAGAGACGTCGCTACCGAGCGAGGCAATCTGGCGAACCACCGAGCTCGAGATATAGCCGTACTGCGGCGCACTCATGACAAAGATGGACTCCAGCTCGCTATCCAGGCGGTAGTTGAGGTCGGCCTGCTGCAGCTCGTACTCAAAGTCGGTCATGGCACGCAGGCCCTTGACCACGGCTCCTGCTCCCTGTTCGCGGGCAAAATCGACCAAGAGGCCGGTGAAGGGCAGCACCTCGACGCCGTCAATATCGCCGAGCGCCTCACGGGCCAGCGCTACGCGCTCGTCGAGCATAAACGTGGTGCCGACGCCGTTTTTGCCCTGCGACTCGGCAACGGCCACGATCACGCTGGGAAAGATGCGGCGGGCGCGGCGGATGACGTCGATATGGCCAAACGTGATGGGATCGAAGGTGCCCGGGACGATTACGCGGTTAATGGTGTCACTCATGGGCATCCTCCAAAGGTGCATCATCGTCATGGTCGCTGTCGCCGGCATTGTCGGTCTCGTTCGTGGCCGACCAGCGCAGCAGGTCGACCGAGGTTATGCCGTAACGCTTCTCGCGCACGGTCTCAAAACCGGTCGGGTGAGCGCCCGTATCGGCCGCGGCGTGCTCAAAGAGCGCGTAGGCACCCTGCGACAGCAAGTCCTGCTGGGCCAGGTTCTGCAGCAGCTCCTCGACCGGCTCGGCACCAAAAGCATAGGGCGGGTCGAGCAGGACCAGGTCAAAGGGACCGCCCGGCACACGGCCGCGCGAGGCGCTTGCCAGCACGTCACCCGTCACCACGCGCCAACGCGCACGGTCACGGCAGAGCGACTCGATATTCTTGGTAATGAGCCGCGCGGCGTTGCGATCGATCTCGAACGTGGTGAGCGAGCGGGCACCGCGCGAGAGCATCTCAATGCCCAAGGCGCCGGAGCCGCCAAAGGCATCCAGCACGCGGACCTCGTCCAGATCGAAGTCGAATGCCGACATGACCATAGATGCGCACGCCTCGCGCACGCGATCAGTCGTGGGGCGGGTGACACCGCGACCACGGGGCTCCTCGATTTTACGACCGCGCCATTCGCCGCCGATGATTCTCATCCTCCGCTGACCTCCTTAAAGATATGTCGATAACGCATGGCGACCGCATCGCGCAAGGGACGCGTCGCCACAGAGTCAAGGTTGCAAGCATACCGCAAGAGTTCGACCGCGTCCAAATGGGCCCACCCGATCAGCTCCTCGTCGGCATCAAGGTCGACGAAGCGCAGGGTCACACCGCCATGCTGGCGGTACCCCAGGATTTCGCCCTCGTGACGCAGACGCAGGTCCATCTGGGCAAGCGTAAAACCATCCGAAGTTTTTTCGAGCGATTGCAGACGATCTTGCGCCGCTGATGCGCCGCCGTTGCCCTTGGAGTGCGTCATGACCAGGCACGTACCCGACACGCTGCCGCGGCCTACGCGCCCGCGCAGCTGGTGCAGGGCCGCCAAACCAAAGCGCTCGCCGTTCTCGATGACCATGACGGTGGCGTTGGGCACGTCAACGCCCACCTCGACCACCGTGGTCGAGACGAGCACATCGATCTCGCCACGCTTAAAGGCATCGAGGACCCGGTCCTTCTCCCCCGCCGACATGCGGCCGTGGAGGCGCGCGATGGTAAGCCCCGGTAATGCCAGACGAAGGCGATCGAGCTCGGTTGCCGTATCGTGCAGCGGCACGGGGACCGTCACGCGGCCCTCGTCGTCGCGGGCGATGCCGGGTACGTCTTCGAGCTCATCGGCCGAATCGCTCGGCTCCACGAGCGGACAGATCACGTAGGCTTGCTGCCCCTTATCGTGCGCCTCGCGGATGGCGCCATAGGCCAGGTCGCGACTCGACTCGGTGAGGACGCGCGTCGTCACGCCGGCACCCGGAACGGGACGATGGCGGATGATGCTCGTATCCAGGTCGCCGTACACCGAAAGCGCCAGCGTGCGCGGGATGGGCGTCGCCGTCATAACGAGCAGATCGGCACCCGGCCCCTTCGCGCGCAGGGCGTTACGCTGGCCCACGCCAAAGCGGTGCTGCTCGTCGATCACCACAAGCGACAAATGCTTGAACGTGACGTTCTCCGAAAGCACCGCATGGGTGCCAAAGAGCACGTCGAGCTCGCCAGACTGGAGCCGCGCATGAATCTGCTCACGCTCGGCCGCCGGCGTGGCGCCCGTCAGGAGCGCCCAGGTCATGCCGGCCTGCGAGAGCAAGGGGCCGGTCTTATCGGCATATTGGCGCGCCAGCACGCCCGTGGGCGCCATAACGCACGCCTGGGTGCCGCTATCGGCCGCAACCGCCAACGCGCAGGCGGCAACGGCGGTCTTACCGGTACCGACGTCGCCCAGCAGCAGGCGGTTCATCACACGCCCGCCATCGCACATATCGCGCAGGATATCTTGGAACGCGACCTCCTGCTCGTCGCTCAGCGAAAACGGTAGGGCTTGCTTGAGTGCGGCCAGGTGCTCGCCCGCGGTGTGGGCATAGGGCACTACGTCGACCATACCGCCGTCGTTGCGCAGACGCAGCGCCAGCTGCAGGTAGAGGCACTCCTCGTAGGCAAGACGCCGGCGCGCGATGTCACGCTCGGCCATACTCGAGGGAAAGTGGATAGAGCGCAACGCGCGGGCATTGCTCATGAGCTTCCGCTTTGCGCGCAGCGGTGCCGGAATGGGATCAAAGGGATTGCCGACGACCTCAAGCGCACCGCTCACGATGCGGCGCATCCATGCCTGGCTCACGCCATCGCTCACGTAATGAACCGGCAGGATGGTGCCGGCGGCGCGCCCGTCCTCGAGCTTTTCAAAGTGGGGCGAGGCCATCTGCTTAAAGCCGTAGGCAAACTCGACCTTGCCCATCACGGCCAGGCGGTCGCCCCGCTTAAGCTGCTGGGCAATCCAGGGCTGACGGAAAAAGGCAACTTGCAGCACGCCCGTCTCGTCCACGAGCGAGACCTCGGTCACATGCATGCGCGGACGCGGCTGTTTTTGGACGATGCGATCGACCGTGGCGATGATGGTGCACACGGTACCGATGGGCGCCATCTCGATGGACCATGAGCGAGTGAAATCCAGGTAGCGATGGGGAATATGGAGAAGGAGGTCCCCCACCGTCCGAATTCCCAGACGGCGAAGGGCCTCCTCACGTTTACCCGAAACATATTTGAGTCGCGCGATATCCTCGTCGAGCGCATTGCTCTGGGCAAAGCGCTCCGAGACGCGCGGCACGGAGCACAGCTCGGACATAGACAGATGCCTACTCGATCGAGAAGATCACGGGATAGAGCGGCTGCTCGCCACGATGGGCGTCGATCTCCAGATCGGGCTGAGCCTCCTCGATGGCGTCGACGATCTCCTGGAAGGCCTCGTCGGAAAGCTCCTCGCCGGCCAGAATCGTCAGCGCGTCGCCCTCCTCTTCCTCCTGCATGCGGTTGATGCAGTCGAGCGTGACCTGCTTAACGTCGGAGCCGACCACGTCGATGGAGCCGGCGATGATACCCATGACGTCACCGGAGTGAATCGGAGAACCGTCAGAGGCACTGGAGTCGCGCACGGCGCGGGTGACCTCGCCATCGCGGACCTCGCTGATGGCGTCGACCATGGCGGCGACGGCATCATCGAGCTCGGAATCGGGCAGGACCGCGAACAGCGCGGAGAAGGCCTGCGGGACGGTCTTGGTGGGAACGACGGCGACCTTCTTGTCGGTGCAGGCAGAAGCTGCAGCCTCGGCAGCCATGCGGATGTTGCCGTTGTTGGGCAGGATGATGACCGAGGTCGCGTTGACCTGGTCGACGGCGCCCAGCAGGTCGGCGGTCGAGGGGTTCATGGTCTGGCCACCCGACACGATCACATCGACGCCGAGGGACTTGAGGATGTCGGCCTCACCGGAGCCAGCCGCAACGGCGACAAAACCCAGGGCCTTCGCGGGCTCGGCGGCCTTTTCCTGGTCCTTATGAATCTTGGCGGTACGGTCGTGGGCCTCCATCTCCATGTTGTGGATAAAGACCTCATAGATCTGACCAAGCTGCAGCATGTGCTCGAGCACCAGGTTGGGGGTGTTGGAGTGCACGTGGATCTTGTAGTCGGGATAGGCACCAACGAGCAGCTCACAGTCGCCCATAGAGCCCAGGAACTTCAGGCACTCGTCCTCGTCAAAGGGAGCATCGGCCTTAAAGAGGAACTCGTTGCAGTAGCGGAACTCCGAGCCCTCCCAGTCGTCGTTGGCCTCGATCTCAACACGGCCAAGAGCGGCATCGCGGGCAGAGCCGGCGGAATCAAACGTGGCGGAGAAATCCTCGACCACGGTGCTGCGGCCAAGGGCGGCGGCAACAAAGTTCTCCAAGAAGATGGCAAAGCCGAAGGCGCCGGAGTCGACCACGCCGTTCTCCTTGAGAACGGGCAGCAGGTCGGGCGTGCGGGCGACGGACTGGTAAGCCTCGACGACGATGGCGTCGAGCGCATCCTCGGCAGAGAACTTCTTCTTCTCGCACTCGTCTGCCTTGGTCGAGACATCGCGCAGGACCGTGAGGATCGTGCCTTCGATGGGCTTGCGGACAGCCTGGAAGGCAACCTTGACGGCACGACGGAAGGCGAAGGCGATATTGGCGGACGTAATGGGCTCATCGGCAGAGACAAGGCCCTCGGCCACACCGCGCAGAATCTGCGAGGTGATGACACCGGAGTTGCCGCGGGCGCCCATCAGGGAGCCGTGGGTAATGGCGCCAGCAATGGCCTCCATGTCGGCATCGGCGGGAAGGGCGGAAAGCTCCTTGGTCACCGAGGCGAGCGTGAGCGACATGTTGGTGCCGGTATCGCCGTCGGGTACGGGGAAGACGTTGAGCTTGTTGATCTCCTCGGCCTTTTCGGAAACGGCAGCCGCAGCGATCGGAAAACAGGTGCGAATGGTCTTTGCAATCATGGGTGGTGAAATCTCCGTATTCGGATGCTAGTTCAGACGGCTCTTGAGCGCGTCGATATGGATGCCGATCTTAAGGCTGGCGGGATCGATCTCGGCGATCTCCTGCAGGGTGAAGGCGACGGAGCTCGAAAGATTGTGGCAGACGGACTTCATGTTGACCCCGTTCTCGAGCACGACGTGAAGGTCGACCGTGAGGCCGTTCTCGTCGGCGGAGACAAGCACGCCCTTGCGGAGGCGCTGACCGGCAAGCAGGCGCACGCTCTCGGCGCCCTGGAGCTGCTCAGCCATACCGACAACGCCATAGCACGTCATCGCGGCATAACCGGCAATATCGGCAATAACGTCGTTCGAGACGCTCAGGCTGCCGTTAATGGTCTCAGACACAAGAATCTCCTTTTCTGGTGCTCGCGGCACCATGTCGTGGGAGCAATCATTCTAATAGTTTACAACGAGCGCGCCATGTTGAGGTGATGGGTCGCGGGATTACATCCTCGACACGAAATGTTGATACGGTAACGTTCGCCACAGGCGATCGCGGCATGAAAAAACCCGCCGCATAAGCGACGGGTTTTACAACCTGGCTCCCCGGGTAGGACTCGAACCTACAACAGCGCGGTTAACAGCCGCGTGCTCTACCATTGAGCTACCGAGGAATAGGTGCGTGCTCTCAAGCAACGAAGTTTATTATACGGACGATTGGACGAAGGGCAAGAACTTTTTTAAGAAATTTTCCGACCTAGTCATTGGGGACGTTCTTAAACGACCAGTCATTCAAGAACGTCCCCAATGACTACATGAAAGCGCCCCCAGGCAGATGTGCTTGAGGGCGCTTCTTGCTTGACTAGCTTTCGATGTAGTCCTTGAGCTTGCTGCTGCGGCTCGGGTGGCGAAGCTTGGCCAGGGTCTTGGACTCGATCTGGCGGATACGCTCGCGCGTGACGCCAAACTCGCGACCGACTTCCTCGAGCGTGCGGGGATGTCCGTCGACAAGGCCAAAGCGCAGCTCGATAACCTTGCGCTCGCGATCGGCAAGCGAATCGAGCACCTGGGTGAGCTGCTCCTGCAGCATGGAGAAGCTGGCGGCATCGGGCGGAACGATCGCCTGGGAGTCCTCGATGAAGTCGCCCAGCTGGGAATCCTCTTCCTCGCCGATCGGGGTCTCGAGCGACACGGGCTCCTGCGAGATCTTCTGGATCTCGCGGACGCGGTCGGCGCTCATGTCCATCTCGGCACCGATCTCCTCGGGGGTCGGGTCGCGACCCAGGTCCTGGAGGAGCTGTCGCTGCACGCGGACGAGCTTGTTGATGGTCTCGACCATGTGCACGGGAATACGGATGGTACGGGCCTGGTCGGCGATAGCGCGCGTAATGGCCTGACGAATCCACCACGTGGCGTACGTGGAGAACTTGAAGCCCTTCTGGTAGTCGAATTTCTCGACGGCGCGGATCAGACCGAGGTTGCCCTCCTGAATAAGGTCCAGGAACAGCATGCCACGGCCGACATAGCGCTTGGCGATGGAGACGACCAGACGCAGGTTTGCGCTGATGAGCGCCTGCTTGGCCTCAAGACCAACGTTCTCGATACGCGTAAGACGACGCATCTCGGCGCGGGTGAGCTCGATCTCGCCTGCATCGGCAGCCTCGAGCTTCTCGGTGGCCTCGAGACCGGCCTCGATCTTCATGGCCAGATCGACCTCTTCGGAGGCGGTCAGCAGGTCGACCTTGCCGATCTCCTTGAGGTACATACGGACCGGGTCGCCGGTCAGCATCACCGTGGAGGCATCGATGCCGCGCACGCGGGAGCGTGAACGGGACGTGCGCACGGTGCGCTTCTTCTTGCTCTTGGAAGAGCCCATCTCGGCATCGGCCTGGCGGGCCATCTTGAGCTCGTGATCGTCGAGCGAGCCGGAATCGTGCTCGTCATCGTCGAAATCGTCGGTATCGTTATCGTCATCGTCGACGTCCATGGGGGCGTCGTCGTTACCGCTCGCGGAGATAATCTGGATGCCGCTGTTGCGCAGCGCGGAATACACCGCGTTGAGCTGCTCATCAGAGACATCGATATCCTTCAGGGCGACCTGAATCTCGTCCTCGGTTACCGAAGTCCTGTTTGAGCCGTTGCCCATGAGCTTTGCAACGTAGGATTCCAGCCCAGTACCCGTGCTCTCAGTCTTTTTTGGCACAGATTCTCCCTTCGTAGTCCACAGGACTCAATACTTTAGCACACACATGAACGTCTATACCCAAAATAAAGACAGGATATAGGCGAGAATACGCTGGTTGACCACAACATCTAGGCCTGATCGGCACCCGCGGTCTCCAAACCGATCAAACGGAACGGATCGGCCACGCCACCGATCGACTTTTGAAGCTCGCGCTGGCGCTGTGAATCTTGTACCGCCTGCATCGTCAGCACCCGACGGGCCTCATCGTCGAGTGAACGGTCCTGACGCAACTTGGCCTGCGCGGCTCGCATGCGACGTTTGATGGTATAGAGCTCGAGCGTATCGAGCATAAAGACGATGTTCGTCTCGGTCGGGTGCTTACTCGTTGCCGAGATGCGCCCGGCGCTGACAAGCGACGCCGCCTCGGGACACACCGCGCGCGCCGCATCCATGCAGGCCGCGGGATCGGTTCCCGGCGGCGTTGCCAGCACGGCCCACGCAATGGACTCGTGACGCGGGTCGACCCACTCGATGGAGCAGATGCGGTCGGCATACGTGCGGAACAGGTCGGGGTAGCTCGTGAGCATCGTCAGCAGCTCGCGCTCCCCCGCCAGGGATTTCCGCTCCAGATCGGTCAAAACGATCGGCATCAACGGAGCTGCCGCCGCACTTGAACTATCGGCAACGGGTGCCGCGCTTTCCATCCCCGCTGGCACATCGATTGGCGGCAGATCCTCGTCGACCTCCACCGGCGCGGCCCCATAGGCATCAAGCGGAACGTAGTCGTACGGGTCCTCCTCGACCGGTGCGGACACCGGTGGCGTCGCACCCGCGGCCCAGGCACCGCGAGACGTCCCCTGCGAACCAGACGCCCGACCGCCCGCGCTGCCCGCGCGCTCAGCTTGCGCGCGTTGACGCTCGTAGCTCTGCTCACGACGTCGTTCCGCATCCTCGCGCTTGGCGACATCGCGAAACACACGACCCGAGCTCGCGCGCACGGTCTCCAGGTCCAAACCCAACAGGTCGGCAATCTGGATAAAGTACGTGTCGATCATATAGCTGTCACGTAGCGGATAGATGAGCGTCAGCGCATCTTCCAGCGCCTTAGCGCGACCGCCCGGCGTGGTGATGTCGCTCGACTCCTGTAGCGAGCGGTACACAAAATCCATGAGGGGCTCGGACGCGTCAATGCGCGCCTGAAGTGCCTCGCCGCCATGCGCCGTGATGAACTCCATGGGGTCGTTGCCGTCGGGCAGCACCACGCAGCGCAGGTCCATCGAATCCTGCTCGATAAACTGAATCGCGCGGCGCGCGGCCTTTTGACCGGCGGCGTCGCCATCGAACATATATACAACGCGCTTGGCAAAGCGGGTGAGCGTCTTTACGTGATGCTCCGTGAGCGCCGTGCCCAGCGTGGCGACGACGTTTTTGATCCCTGCCTCCCAGCAGGCGATGCAGTCGGTATAGCCTTCCACCACGATGGCGGTATCCTGCGCGACGATAAACTCCTTGGCCCAGTTAAAGCCGTAGAGGTTTCGTTTTTTATGAAACACGCTCGTCTCGGCGGTGTTGAGATACTTAGGCTGGCCGTCGCCCATAATGCGACCGCCAAAGGCAATGTTGTGACCCTGCTCGTCAAAGATGGGAAACATCACGCGGTCGTAAAAGCGGTCCGCGAGCTGTCCGCGCCCACGGCTTACGGCCACGTTGGCGTCGATCATCTCCTGCGGGGTAAAACCCGCCTGGGACAGGTGCGACACCAGCGCGTTACGGCCTGGTGCAAAGCCCAGGCAGTAGCGGCGGCAGACGTCGCCACCCATGCCGCGGCTGGCAAAGTACTCGCGCGGACGACCGTCCTTACCGCGCATAAGCATGGTGTGGTAGAACTGGGCGGTCTCGGCGCACAGATCGTAGATGCGGGCACGCTTAGTACCGCGCTCGCGGCGATCTCCGGTGTCGTGCAGCTCAATACCTGCGCGATCGGCCAAATAACGGATTGACTCGGGAAAGCTCAGGTTCTCGCGCTTCATGATATAGGTGAAGACGTCGCCACCCTCGCCGCAGCCAAAGCAATGCCACACCTGCGTGGCGGGAATAATGTGGAAGGACGGCGTCTTTTCGCCATGGAAGGGGCAGCAGCCCCAAAACTCATGGCCGCGGGGCTTGAGCTCAACCGTTTCCTGCACGATGGCAACCAAGTC
>UROZ01000046.1 GCA_900549655.1 uncultured Collinsella sp. | reverse complement strand
CGCGCACCATCGACCTGGACCTGCTGTGGATGGATGGCGAGACCCACGGCGGCAAGAAGCTGCGCCTGCCGCATCCGCTCATTGGCGAGCGTGATTTTGTGCTGGTGCCGCTCGAGGATTTGATGCACGACCCGGCGCGGTTCTTCCGCTACAACGGCGTCGAGGTCAAGGAGCCTGAGGATCGCGTGGGCCATATCGTGGGCGAATTGGGGCGTATGTAGATGATTGAGATGAACGCTGTAGCCGCTGGCACTGAGCTCGACGCTGCGCGCAATGCGGGTCGCGAGGGTGTGTCCGCGGGCTGGTGCGCTTGGAGCGCGGGCGAGGCGTCGCTGACGTTTTCGCTGGTCGTTCGCCCCGACGTGAACATGCACGCCTTCCACGGCCTGCCGTTTGTGGCCGCGATGGGCATGATGGACGCGCTCGTGGGAACGGCTGCGGCACCGGGGCTGGGCCTTGCCGGCAAGGTGGGCATTCAGTGGCCGAGCGATATTGTCTGCGGCGCGCCCACGTTTGAAACGTCGTTTGCACGCGTCGCCGTCAACGGTGGCGCCGGTGCCGCAGGCATGTTCGGTGCCGTGACGGTGGATATTGAGCGCGCGGCGCTGGGCGAGCTTGGTGTGGATGTAGCTGACGAAGCGCTGATCGAGGCATTGGCCACCGCCGTGTTGACCCGCGTGGACACCTGGGCGGTTGTCGCCAACACGCCGCAGGGTGCTGCCGGTCCGTTGGCTCCCGTGCTGGGCGAGTACTTCGACATGGTGCCGCTGCTCGGTCGCCAGGTTGCGGCGGTGTCGCCCAACGGTTTGCCGCTTGCGGTCGGTGTGTTTGCGGGCCTGGACATCTGGGGCCGCGCGACCATCAAGACCGATGCCGGCGAGCAGGAGTTTCCGCCCGAGGCTGTATGGATTCGCGGACTGTAGCGCGAGGTGCCAGCGCTCAAAGACAACGATGACAACAAGACCCTCCTCGGCCTGCGCCGGGGAGGGTTTCGCTTGCTTGGGGGATGGGTCGCCAGCGCCCTATTCCTCAAAACTGAAAATTTTTCAGTTTTGAGGAATAGCGATAAAAGACCGCAGGGAGGCGCCAATGAAACTCATCAATAGAACGTCATATATGGACACATTGACGAGCCTTATTGGCGTGCCGGATATCAAGGTCATCACGGGCATCCGACGTAGCGGTAAATCAAAATTGCTCGAGGCCCTCCGCGATTACGTGGAGGCAAATCTGTCCAATTCGAATGTCATCCATATCAACTACAACCTCGATGAGTTCGAAGGCTTGCTCGAATATCATGCCCTGCTCGCCTATGTAAAAGAGCATCGAGTGCCCGACAAGCAAAACTTCCTGCTTATCGACGAGGTTCAGATGTGCGACGGCTTTGAACGCGCGATCAACAGCCTCCATGCATCCGAGCAGTACGACATCTTCATCACCGGATCGAATGCCTTTTTGCTGTCGAGCGATCTGTCGACGCTCGTTACGGGGCGCACCTTCGAGATCGAGGTTTTCCCATTCTCGTTTGAGGAGTATCGCTCCTATGGCGACGAGGGCGAGGTCGACCGCGACTTCGATGAGTACGCGAGAACCGGCGGTATGTCCGGCTCTTACCCTTATCCATTGCAGGAGCAGCGCTATCAATATCTCTCCAATGTCTTTAAAACGCTCATCGTGAGGGATATCGTGCAGCGGCATAACGTGAGAAACGAATCGGCGCTGCTGCGCATTGCCGATTACATGACGGACAACGTCTCCAACATAACGTCGGCACGCAACATTACTGATGCATTAAATGCGGATGGGCTAAAGATTACGAACAAGACGGTCGGTGCGTACATGGGGTACCTGTGCGATGCGTTTGCCTTCTATAAAGTTCGTCGGTACGACATTCGCGGCAAAAAATACCTTAAGAGCGGCGAGAAGTACTATCTGGCGGACCATGCGTTTAAATATGCGCTTCTTGGTACACGTGATATGGATTGGGGACGCGTATACGAGAACATGGTGGCAATCGAGCTGCTGCGCCGCGGATACAAGGTATATGTCGGCGTACTCTATAAAAAGGAAATAGACTTTGTAGCAATCAAGCGGAGCGAGAAACTCTACATTCAGGTGAGCGACGACATCAGCTCGGATAAGACATTTGAACGCGAGATTTCGCCACTGCTGAGCATAGGCGATGCGTATCCCAAGATGATTCTCGCCCGCACGCATCATGAGGCCACGGATCGCGACGGGGTGCAGATCATGGACCTGGCGAGATGGCTGTGCGGCGAGGCGTAGCAGAAAGTCCTATTCCTCAAAAATGAAAATTTTTCGATTTTGAGGAATAGGACCGACGCGTTGCCTAGTTCGCCGCTCGTGCTCGTGCTCGACTTAAGCTCCCGCCCTATCCCAGCTCCTGCATGCGGCGGTAGATTTCGCAGATGCCCTTAATGGTGAGCTGACCGTCGACCACGTCAAAGGCGTCGGTCGAATCAGCGACGATGCTGGCGAGGCCGCCCGTGGCGATAACGGTGACGTCCTCGCGCCCCAGCTCGCGCTTCATGCGCGCGACCAGGCCCTCGGCCATGGCGGCAGCGCCTGTTACGGCGCCGACCTTGATGCACTCCTCGGTATCGCGGCCGATGGCGTGCTCGGGCGCCTCGAGCGGAACGCTGGCGAGCTTGGCGGCTCGGGCGGCGAGCGCGTCCATCGAAATGCGGATGCCCGGCGCAATCGCTCCGCCAATGTAATAGCCGTCCTCGTCGATGACGTCGATATTGGTTGCGGTGCCAAAGTCCACCACGATTGCCGGGGCGCCGTAGAAGGTTTCGGCAGCGACGGCGTTGGCGATGCGGTCGGCACCAACGGCCTGGGGGCGCGCCGCCCGCAGCTTGGTCACGGCCGCCGTCTGCGGCCCAATGACGATGGCGTCTGCCGCGATGCGGTTGGCCACGGCGTGCCACTCGCGCGAGAGCTGCGGCACCACGCCCGCAAAGGCGATCGCGTCGACCGCGCCGAGCGAGAGGTCGTACATCTTAAAGAAGCCCATCAGGCGCACGTGGATCTCGTCGGCGGTATAGGAGCGGTCGGTGGGCATACGCCACGACTGCACCAGCTCGTCTCCGTCAAACAGGCCCATGGCCGTCTGCGTGTTTCCCATATCGATAGCGAGCAGCATGTCTACTCCAGGTGTCGGCGTAAAAGGACGCGCACCATTGTATACGCGCCGCCGGCGGCGCTCGGCTGCGATTCGGTTACAGTGATATGGACTGAGGGGTTTAAATATGAAGGAATTATGCTCTACGAGATTTTCCTTGCCGTTTACCGAACTCCCACGTAATATTCTTTCTTGCGCACATGAGGCGCCCAGACATTGCGGGGTGGAGCAGTCTGGTAGCTCGCCGGGCTCATAACCCGGAGGTCGTAGGTTCAAATCCTGCCCCCGCGACCAAGAACTTGCAGCTCGTCGGCCTAGCCGGCGAGCTTTTTTGTTATTCCGGGACTGTGTTTTCGGTCCAATTCTCGGCCTCTCAAACAAAATCTCGATCTGTAACATCTAGACCCGATTTGGGCGGCTTGGTGTTACAGATCGAGATATACCGGTGGGCTTGGTCGTGTTTGTCTAAATCTGTAACACGAGGGACGGTTTTTGCCGAGTTGTTGTTATAGATTGAGATTTTCTAGCAGGCGGGTTTGGTTTGTCTCGATCTGTAACAGATAGGGGCCAAAAGTGGGCCTAGCTGTTACAGATCTAGATTGTTGAGGATGGGCCGAGAGGAATGTCTCGATCTGTAACAGTAAGACCCGGTTTTGTCGCGTAACTGTTACAGATTGAGATAAACCGACGGGCCGCCCCGCCCATCCCCATCCACCTGCTGCCACCTGATATTCGCCGATTTCCGTTGCGCTGTTGTATTCCCATGCCATATCCTCTAGACAACTACGCGGCAACATCGCCGCCGCGCCTACAAGAGAGGAATGTCCATGACCGCACCTGCATCCAAGCTGCTTCAGCCCATTACGGTTGGCCCCCTTGAGCTCAAAAACCGCATTATGTTTCCGCCGCTGACCACCGGCTACGAGGAGCGTGACGGCTCCATTGGCGAGCGCAGCCTGGCTTTTTACGAGCGCTTGGCCCGTGGCGGCGTGAGTTACATCGTCATCGGCGACGTTGCTCCCGTCATGACCGCAAGCCCCACGCCCAAGCTGGCGACCGACGCCCAGATCCCCACGTTTAAGGCCCTGGCCGATGCCGTCCACAAGCACGGCGCCAAGGTCGCGCTGCAGCTGTTCCATCCCGAGTACGACGTGCCCGGTGTCGGCCGCATGGTCATGGGCTCCATGGCCGCCGCCAAGGCCGCGCAGGAGGCCAAGGCCGCCGGCGACGAGGAGACCTTTGCCGCCAAGATGGCCGAGTCCAACGAGATTCGCAATCAGGCCTACGCCAAGCTGCACCACGACATGCAGCACTTTGTGAACGAGGCCAGCGTGGAGCAGCTCACCCAGATCAAGGAGGCCATCGCCGCCTCGGCCGCCCGCGCGCAGCAGGCCGGGATCGATGCCATCGAGGTCCACGGCGACCGCCTGGTAGGTTCGCTGTGCTCGGCCATCCTCAACCAGCGCACCGACGAGTACGGTGGTTCGCTCGAGAACCGCGTTCGCTATGCGCTGGAGGTCGTCGCCGCCATTAAGGAAGCCGCGCCGCAGCTGATGGTGGAGTACAAGCTCCCCGTGATCATGGAGAACCCCGACGGCACGCCGCGCGGCAAGGGCGGCCTGCAGCCCGATGAGGCCTGCGAGTTTGCCAAGCTGCTCGAGGGCGCGGGCATCGACATGATCCAGGTCGCACAGGCCAACCACACCGGCAACATGGGCGACACCATTCCGCCCATGGGCGCCATGCCCTACAACTGGACGCTGCCCGTGGCCGAGCGCGTCAAGGCCCTGGTCTCCGTGCCGGTGGCCACCGTCGGCCGTGTTGTCTCGGTCGAGGCCGGCGAGAAGATTCTGGAAGACGGCGCAGCCGACATCATCGCCTACGGCCGCTCGCTCATGTGCGACCCCGACATCGCACTGAAGGCCGCCACGGGTGAGCCCATCCGCGAGTGCCTCAACTGCAACAAGGGCTGCGTCGATGCGATTCAAAACCGCAAGTACATCTCGTGCGTGCTCAATGCCGAGAACGGCGACGAGGCGACCATCGCCATTAAGCCGGGCGAGGGCGACAAGAAGATCGCCGTGGTGGGCGGCGGTATTGCCGGCCTGGAGGCCGCACGCGTGGCGGCCAAGCGCGGCTACGATGTGACCATCTACGAGGCGAGCGATCGTCTGGGCGGCCAGATTGTGCTGGCGGCCGCGCCCCCGCGCAAGGACGAGATCATGCGCTCGGTCGAGTATTACGAGAAGATTCTGCCCGGCCTGGGCGTGAAGGTTGAGCTCAACCACGTCGCTACCGCTGAGGACCTCAACGCCGCCGATGCCGCGATTGTGGCCGTGGGCGCGCACGACGTGGTCATCCCTGTTCCGGGTGCCGATTCGGACAAGGTCGTCTCGAGCTGGGACGTGCTGGCCGGCAAGGTGGAGCTTGCGGGCCGCGTCGCCGTCATTGGCGGTGGCCTGGTGGGCACCGAGACTGCTGAGTACCTGCTGCAGCACGGCTGCGAGGTGGCGATCGTGGAGATGCTCGACAAGATTGCCGCGGGCGAGTCCGAGACCATTCTGCCGCTGATTATGAGCGACTTTGCCGAGCACAACGTGGAGCAGCACGTGAAGACCCGCCTGACCGCCATTACCGACGAGGGCGTGGAGGCTGTTCGTACCACCGAGGACGGCGCCGAGGAGCCGGTGAAGATCGCCTGCGATTACGTGGTGATGGCCGTGGGCTCCAAGGCCAACGCGTTTGACCTTGATGGCGTGACGGTGCCCGTGACCTGCGTGGGCGACTGCTCGGGCGAGCGCACCGCCGATATTGCGAGCGCTATTCGCACGGCATATCACGCGGCCAACGAGCTGTAGTTAACTTCGCGGCCAGGCGGGGCGGTAGCACGGATCTGCCTCGCCCGACTGCGTCCCATCGGGTGTCAACCGGGGCGGGGTCTGCAAGCGCAGCAGGTCCCGTCCTTTTTGTTTTGCTCGGGTGGATGGCAATGCGCGGTAATCATGAGGAGTGAGGCGTCACTGCCCTGCAGGCCGCTCAAAATTATTGGGGGAGGGGTTAATAATTATTCCCTCTAGACCAAAGGACATAAAGAGATGTCAATTTTGTTGGCAAACGGATGACGATTAGCTGCGAGCTAGCTACCAGCGTAAATAATCGATAAAGAAATGTCGTAAATAGGTGTCAAATGCCCAGATAACGCCGCGTCTATTTTAATTAACTACTTTGAGCAAACAGCAAAATGCTACTATCTAGCGTGCACGTAAGAAAGCAGATTAACGGTTAAGGCTAAGAAGTGGCAGGTATGTCGGAAGCAACTAGGACTCGCACGCATGCGCCCGAGGTTAGGCAGCGTGCCGTCGAGATCCTCCAAGAGGGGTCGGTCACCGCGCCCTCGCTGCAAAGCTCGGCATTCCCCAGGCCACGGCTCGTCAGTGGGCCCGTGCATATGCCGTGGGCGGTGCCGACGCTGTGCTCAACGCGGGCGCTCGCCATCACACCTATTCGTACGACGTAAAGCTCGCCGTGGTTAAGGATCGTCTGGAAAACGGCCTGACGGTTCGCGAGGCCATGATCAAGCACAAGATCACCAGCGAGTCTTCGGTCAAGGCTTGGTGCCGCCTGTACCGCGACGGCGGCGAGGCGGCGCTGGTCGATAAGCCGCGGGGTCGCAAGCCGCGCGTTAAAAAGGCGGAATAGCGAACGGGATGGTGCGCCCACGGGGGCGCATTTTTCTTGCCGTGCCGACTTTTCGGATCGCCGCGTGCCTATCGGGACATCCTTCAAAGTGGCCAATAAACCGCGTGCAGTGCCCGCGCGCCCATCGCTGCAATAGGGGGAGCGTCGCCTCTCTGTTCCAAAGCGGGCATGCCCTTACCCCGTACGCCTAAAACTCCCCAGTTGACCGAAAACCTGCCGCTGCTGCTCCTCAATTGAGCTATAACGTTAAACAATTGCAGCGTTTTTGCATGGGGGAGTGATGGTATGACGCTACTGTATTTCCTTACCCTGTTTCCGCTGGTACCGGCGCTGGGCATGCTGCGCGCGCGCGGTGACCGCGCCCGCGATGCGGTGGGGCTCATAGGTTCCGGCATTATTATGGCGGTGACAGTTGTAGTCGCCGTCATGTTTTTTGGCACGGGTCCGCAGAGCTTTGAGGTTGCCCCCGGCACCTCGCATGTGCTCTCGATCATCAGCTCCGTCATCGACGTCATCCTGTGCGCCGTAATCCTGTACAACGCGTACAAATATAGGAACGCGCTCACCACGTTGCTCGGCATAGTCCAGCTGGTGGGTTCGCTCGTCTTTGCAGCCATGACGCTGCCCACGGCCGAGGCCGTCACGGCGACGCCGCTCTACCTGGACTACATGAGCGTGATCATGGTCCTCGCCGTCGGTATCGTCGGCAGCCTGATCTGCGTGTATGCCCTGGGCTACATGAAGGACTTCCAGGCCCACGACGAGCACGAGGCCGCGCTGCGTGGGCAGACCGCGCCCGACCGTCGCCCGCAGTTCCTGGCGCTTATGTTCTTGTTCCTCTCGGCCATGTTCGTCATCGTGACGAGCGACAACCTTGAGTGGCTGTTCTGCGGCTGGGAAATCACCACCGTGTGCTCGTTCCTTATGATCGGATACACGCGCACACCCGAGGCCATCAAAAACGCCTTCACCCAGATCATCCTCAACATGCTGGGCGGCATCGCGTTTTTGGCCGGACTCATGTACCTGCACGTTAACGGCATGCCGTTGACCATCTCGGGTATGATCGAGCTTTCCGGCGCCGGTACCGCGCAGTCCGCGCTGCTGGTGATGCCGGTCGTTCTGCTGTCGCTCGCCGCGCTCACCAAGGCCGCACAGATGCCGTTCCACACTTGGCTGCTCGGCGCCATGGTTGCCCCCACGCCCACGAGCGCCCTGCTGCACTCGTCAACCATGGTCAAAGCCGGCGTGTTCCTAATGGTCAAGCTGAGCCCGCTCTATGCCATCTATCCCGTGACTGGCTTTATGGTCACGAGTGTGGGTGCCATCACGTTTTTGCTCGCTGCCCTCATGGCCATCTCGCAGAGCAACGCCAAACGCGTGCTCGCGTACTCCACCATCTCCAACCTGGGCCTTATCAGCGCCTGCCTGGGCGTCGGCGCGCCCGAGGCCGTGTGGGCCGCCATCTTCCTGATCCTGTTCCACACGGTGGCCAAGTCGCTGCTGTTCCTGTGCGTGGGCACGGCCGAGCATCATATCGGCAGCCGCAATATCGAGGACATGGACGGTATGTTCAGCCGCATGCCGCATCTGACGCGTCTGATGATGCTGGGCATCATGGGCATGTTCGTGGCGCCGTTTGGCATGCTCGTGTCCAAATGGGGCGCCCTGGTGGCGTTTGCCCAGACCGGCAACGTGCTCATGATTATGGTGCTGGCCTTTGGCTCGGCCGCGACGTTTTACTTCTGGGGCAAGTGGCTTGCCAAGCTTTCGGGCGTTGACCCCACGGCTCAAAACGTTGAGGTCAATGTCCATAAGACCGAATGGATGGCGCTCAACACCATCGCCTCACTGCTGATTCTGTGCTGTGTGGCGTTCCCGGTTATCTCGAGCGGTCTGGTGTCGCCTTACTTGGCCATGGTGTTTGGCCGCGTGCCGTACGTTATCGGCAAGGACGCCATGTATCTGATGGTGGTTATCGTGGCGTTTATCGCCGTGGTGCTGCTGACTTCATTCCGCGTGAGCAATAAGCCGCACGTCAACGTATATCTTTCGGGCGTGGGAACCGACAATTACCGCCATTTCCGCGGCTCGATGGGACACGAGGTGAAGGCCGAAAAGCGCAATTGGTACTCGGAGGACGCCCTTGGCGAGAAGCGTATTGGCCCCGCGGGTAGCGTCGTGTGCTGCAGCATTATCGTGTTTGCGCTGCTGTGTTGCGCGTGGATTGGGCCCGAGAGACTTGCCATGAGCGCGCCCTCGGTGTTGCGCGGCAAGTATTTTGAAGGTTCGGGCGTCGTGGGCATTTTTATTGACACCGTGGCATTTGCCTTGCTGGCGCCGCTTGTGGGCGGCCTGATCGACGGCGTTGACCGTAAGCTTTCGGCTCGCATGCAGGGCCGCGTGGGCCCGCGCCTGCTGCAACCCTTCTACGATGTGGCCAAGCTCCTGCGCAAGGCCCCTGCCAGCGTAAACACCATGGACGATACCTACATGGCGTGCGCGCTCATCTTTACCGTGGTGGGCGGCGGCATCTTTGTGTCGGGCTCCAACACGCTGCTGTGCGCCTTTATGGTTACCCTCGCCGCGATCTTTGTGGTGCTGGCGTCCGCCTCGACGCAAAGCCCGTTTGCCCAGGTCGGCGCCGACCGCGAGCTGCTGCAGGTCATGAGTTACGAGCCCGCCGTTCTGCTGATGAGTGTGGGCCTGTACCTTGCCACCGACAGCTTCGATTCCATCGCCGTGACGGGGCAGTCGGCCCCCATCGTCGTGTACAGCGCACCCATTTTCCTCGCACTGCTCGCGGTGCTTACCATCAAGCTGCGCAAGTCGCCGTTTGACCTTTCGTACTCGCATCATGCGCATCAGGAGATCGTCCAGGGCGTCGCCACCGAGATGAGTGGCGGCACGCTGGCCAAGATGACCCTCATGCACTGGTGCGAGACCGTGCTGTTTTTGATGTGGGTGGGCATGTTCTTTGTTTGGGACAACCCGGTGAGCTGGGTCGTAGCCCTGGTCGTGATGGCTGCGACGTATTTTGTCGAGGTGCTGATCGACAACACCTTCGCACGCAGCACCTGGCGCAGCTGCTTTAGGCTCGGATGGGGCGTGGCGCTGGTGTTTGGCCTGCTCAACCTTATGCCCATCCTCGTCGACGTGTTTATTTAGGAGGCGGCATCCATGGATCATAAAATGTCGCGCTCGCCGTGGGTTATTCATTACGACGGCTCGAGCTGCAACGGATGCGATATCGAGGTGCTGGCCTCGCTCACGCCACTGTTCGATGCGGAGCGCTTTGGCGTGGTCAACACCGGCAACCCCAAGCATGCGGATATCTTTTTGGTGACGGGGTCGGTCAATGCCCAGAACCTGCCCGTCGTGCGCCAGATCTACAACCAGATGCTCGAGCCCAAGTGCGTGGTGGCCTGCGGTATCTGCGCGTGTTCGGGCGGCGTGTTCCGCGATGCCTATAACGTGATCGGCGGCGTGGACCGCGCGATTCCCGTGGATGTGTATGCGCCCGGGTGCGCCATTCGCCCCGAGACGGTGATCGATGCCATCGTGGAGGCGTGCGGCATCCTGGACCAGAAGGAGGCCGTGATGCGTGCCGGCGGCGACCCGCTCACCGTGGGCGGCGCCGCTACCTGGGACGGTGGCGTTGAGCTGGGCGAGGACGGGTTTGTGGCTGCGGGGGCCGGGGCTGACGGTGCCGGTGACGCACCTGCCGGGAAGCCCGCCGCGCCCGCCGCTGGCGACGCTTCTGCCGAGACGCCCGCCGCTGCAAAGGAGGCCGAGTAATGCAAAAGGCAATCTATACCACCGTCAGGCTCGATGAGCTGTTGCCGCATGTGCAGGCGCTCAAGGGCTTCGGTGCCCGCTTTGTGCAAATGCACGCCGAGCGCAGCGTCGACGACGGCACGTATCGCCTGGTCTATACGTTTATCAACGTCCGCGCTGCGCAAGAGCAGATCGCTCAGGACGGTAACTATGCGATTGAGAACCTGGTAGTCGAGGGCATCGACCAGTGTCAGGAGATTCCGTCCATCAGCTCATACTATCCGGCGGTATTTCCGTTTGAGAACGAAGCGCACGACCTGTTTGGGCTTGCCATCACCGACATGCAGATCGACTTTAAGGGCTTTTTCTACCAGGTCTCGACTGCCGAGCCCATGAGCGTCATCACACCCGAGGTGAAGGCCGCGCGCGAGAAAGCCATGAAGGTCCGTGCCGCCGCAGAGGCCAAGGCGCGCAAGGCTGCGGCCGAGAAGGCCGCTGCCGCTGCTGCTGCGGGGGAGGGCGCCGCAGGCGCCGGCGATGCTGCGGGCGCTGCCGTTCAGCCCGATGCGGCTGCCGGCTCCGATGCTCAGCACGATGAAGCTGCTGCGAAGGCCGCGCTCAAGGCCGCCGAGATGGAGGCAAAGCTCGCCGCCATGGATCCGGAGAAAGCGGCCAAGGTCCGCGCGGCGCTTGCCGCCAAGGCCGCCCGCGACAAGCAGAAAAAGGAGGCGTAAGGTCCATGGCACATCGCTCCGTTATTCCGTTTGGCCCGCAGCACCCGGTGCTGCCCGAGCCGCTTCATCTGGACCTGGTGATCGAGGACGACCGCGTTATCGAGGCAATTCCGCAGATCGGCTTTGTGCACCGCGGACTCGAGAAGCTCACCGAAAAGCGTGACATGCACCAGTTTGGCTACATCGCTGAGCGCATCTGCGGCATCTGCGCCGTGGGCCACAGCTGCGGCTATGCCAGCGCCTGCGAGCGCATGCTCGACATCGAGGTGCCCGGCCGCGTGCAGTATATCCGCACCATTTTGCACGAGCTTTCGCGCATTCACTCGCACCTGCTGTGGCTAGGCCTGCTCGCCGATGCCTTTGGCTTGGAGGCGCTGTTCTATCGTTCGTGGACCCTGCGCGAGCAGATCCTCAAGATCTTCGAGAGTACTTGCGGTGGCCGCGTGATTCTGTCGATCAACGAGATCGGCGGCCTTAAGCACGACATCGAGGACTCCGAGCTGGCGGGCATTGTCCAGACGCTCGATGCCATGCGTCCCGACTACGAGGCCCTGGTGCATACTTTTTTGGACGACGACAGCTGCGGCGAGCGCCTGCATGGCGTGGGCGTGATCAGCAAGAAAGACGCGCTGGAGCTTTCGATGGTCGGCCCATTCGGGCGCGCCTCGGGCGTGGACTACGACGTGCGCATGTTCGGCGACGGCGCCTATGCGGACCTGGCCGCGTTTGAGCCGATTGTTGCCACCGATGGCGACTGCTATGCCCGCTGCCAGGTGCGTTGTGCCGAGGTCACGCAGGCCATAGACATCATTAAGGAGCTTGTGGGCAAGATTCCGCACGACGGCATCGGCGGGCGCACCAAGCTCACCCCGGCTGACGGCGCGCGTGGCGAGGTTGTGATTGAGCAGCCGCGCGGCGAGGCGTACTACTATGTACGCGGCAACGGCACCAAGAACCTGGACCGCTTCCGCGTGCGCACGCCGACGTCGCAGAACCTGGCGGGTCTGACACATGCGCTGCAGGGCGTGCTCCTTGCCAACGTGCCCATGATTATCCTGACCATCGACCCCTGCATTAGCTGTACGGAAAGGTAGGCGTGGCATGAGTTTACTGACATTTGCCAAGACGGCCTTGGGCTCTATAGTCAAGCAGCCGGTTACGGTGTGCTATCCGCAGGAGAAGCTCGCGGCACCCGAGCGACTGCGCGGGCACATCGTTAACGACATGGACGTGTGCATTTGCTGCGGCATGTGCGCGCGTCGCTGCCCGGCGGGCGCGCTCGCGGTCGATCGCAAAGGCGGTACCTGGTCGATTGACCCGTACGCCTGCGTGGTGTGCGGCGAGTGCATCGAAAGCTGCCCCAAACACTGCCTGAGCATGGACACCGCCCGTACCCCGGTTGCGGCGGACAAGACTCCCACGGTAGAAACCAAGCCGGAATAGCGCTGGAACAGGGGCCGGCGGGGCAAAAATGCCCCACCGGCCCCGCGCGTGAGCGCGCGGCTAAGCCTCTGCGAACAAAAACTATGCCGGATTACGGGGCTGGATAGCGAACCTCCGACCATACAGAAAATCGCAAAAACAAAATCGCAGGTAGAACGCCTGCGGTTTTCATGAAAAGCGGTTATGGTCGGGGGTATCGAGTCAAACGTAGTAGATGGCCCGATTTCGTGGCGGGCGCCGTCAGCCGATCTCCGCGGGCCGAAGAAAATGGATCATTTTGGTCCCGCGAGACTTGCGGAGGCGCTCGTGCAGGGCCGCCCGAACAAAACAATGCCGGTTTACGGGGCTGAGTCACGAGCCCTCAACCATGCCGATATCCGTGAAAATAAAACCGCAGGTAGATGGGCTGTCATTTTGCAGAAAATGAGGCTATGGATGAGGGCTCCGACTTTTGCCCCGTAATCCGACATAGTTTTGAAATGGCATTAAATCGGTAGCAGCTATTTTTCTTTGCCGGGGCGGTCGGTCTTCGGGCAATTACCCCCGCAGGTAGGCGATGGCGATCTGCGTGCGGTTGCGCAGGCCCATTTTGGCAAGGATCGAGCTGATGTGGTTGCGTACGGTGCCTTCGCCCATATAGGCGGTGGCGGCAATCTCCTTGTTGTCGAGGCCGCGGGCGATGAGCTCGGCGACTTCGAACTCGCGGTCGGTCAGGCTGACAAAGGCCGCGGGCCGGCGGGTCGCGCCGGCCTCGACGTCCGCCCCATCAAAGTTGATATCCTCGATCGCCTTACCCTCGAGCACGCGTTTGCCGTCCATGACCTGCGCCAACGCTGGCGGAATGGCGGTGACATCGGTTTTGATCAGATAGCCGCGGGCACCCAGTTTGAGCGCCGACACAATGTACTCGTCATCCGAGAATGTCGTCAGAAACACCACGCGCGCCGCAGGGTCGCGATCGAGGATCTCGCGTGCCGCCGAAAGGCCGTCGCGCTCCGGCATCTGAATGTCGAGCAGTGCGATATCGGGTGCGTGCTCGGCGTAGAGCGCCACCGCATCGTTGCCGTTGGCGCCGGTGCCCACTACCTCGATCTGCGGCTGGGCGCCCAGGATAATCTTGAGCGAATCGACCACCAAGCGGTCGTCGTCGACAACGATGAGCCTC
>UROZ01000045.1 GCA_900549655.1 uncultured Collinsella sp. | reverse complement strand
AATTCCTTAAGATTTCGCGGAGGGTTGTTGCCGTTTACCGAGGGGTTGTTGTGCAACAACGGGCGAGCTGCAATACTTAGTTTTATCTTTGCAAACTGCACTTTAACTACACCAATGCAGGGAGGATCTTATGCAGCCCAAGCATTCCGCGATTGTCGCGGGCCTGACGCTGGCGCTTTCGTTTGGCGCCGTTTCCGCGCCGGCACCCGCCGCTGCCGAGGAGCCCACGCCGGGCGTTGCCTCGGATGCCACCGATATCGATAAGGGCCTCTACACCCAGCAGTCCTTCTCAGGCGTGCTGAGGTCGGTCCAGGGCGTTTCGTTTGTCAACGTGACTCCCGAGATGAAGTACTTTACCAAGTACGAGAGCCATGGCAACTACAACCAGGGCTTTTCGTACGGTGACGGCTATAACGCGCTGGGTTATTACCAGTTCGACCGTCGTTGGTCGCTCATTCCGTTTATGAAGCAGGCCTACAACTACAACCCCGAAAAATACAGCATGCTCAAGGATGCGATTGATCGCGGCGGTGAAATTTCCAGCGCGAGCAATGCCATGTACGAGAACGGCCAACTCACCGAGTTGGGCCGTATTGCGCAGGAGGCCTTCCAGGGCGCTTATAACACCGACCCTGCTGAGTTTTCGGCTCTGCAGGATGCCTATGCGTACAACTCGTACTATGCGGTGACCGAGGCGTGGCTAAAGAGCGGCCTGGGTATTGATATTTCGGGTCGCGCCGATTGCGTCAAGGGCATGGTGTGGAGCATTACCAACATGTGCGGCACTGGTGGCTGCAGGGACTTTTTCCGCTGGGCGAATCTTTCCAACGATATGTCCGACCGCGAGTTTGTGACGGCGCTCTCCAATAGTGTGGTCAACAATGTCGCCACCAAGTTTTCGAGTCAGCCCCAGTATCATGAGGGCTGGAAGAACCGCTACCGCAACGAGCTGAAGGACTGCTTGGTTTATATCGCTGAGGACGAGGCTGCCGCCGCGACGCCCGTGCAGCCCGAGCCCACACCGGCGCCCTCGCCGACACCTGATTCGAATGACGACTCGAGTGACGATGCCAACGATGACAGGATGGATGCGCCCTCGACCGATGCTGACGGTAATGGCTCTGCTGGTGGCACTACCAACGACGGCTCTACCTCGAACGGCTCCGATTCGAACGGCTCTGCTGCGGGCGATTCGCCTTCAAGCTCTGCTGGCAATACGGACAGCGACGCTTCTGGTTCGACCGGCGCTGACACCTCTAACTCATCTACCGGCTCGAGCGATTCGTCCGTTGACACCGGCTCTAACAACGGCTCCGGCTCTGACGCAACCCCTGATTCCGATGCTTCCGAGGACGATTCGAATAAGGCACCGGACGCTCCCGTTGCTTCGCCGGACAAGAAGCCTTCTTTCTCCGAGCAGCTTGGTTCTACGCTGGGTTCTTCGCTGATGGCTGGCGTCAATAACGGCTCGGCCCAGAACAAGGACAACTCTGATCAGGCTTCCACGGAAAAGACCGAAGCCGCAAAGGGCGACTCCAAGGACAAGGCTTCCGAGAAGACCGAATCCGATAAGGGTTCTAGCTCTGAGGAGAAGGACGACAAATCCGCTCAGAAGAAGGACAAGAGCAAAACCGAGGGCGAAAAGAAAAAGACCGAGGACGAAAAGAAACAGTCCGAAGACGACGACAAGAGCGGTGCTGACAACCAGAATCAGGAGCAAAATGACTCCAAAACGGTGACCACCACGACCACGACGACTACAGCTACCAAGTCCTCGGGCGGCAACATGCCCAAGACGGGCGATCTGATTGTGATGGCGAGCCTTGCCAGCGCGAGCTTGGCCACGCTGGGCGCTACGTCCATCGTGAGCGGTAAGCATAAGCTCGATCAGCAGAAGAAGGCTGCTGGGGAGGACGGCTCGGAGGAGTAGCCTCTCGGTTGCCAGATAACTAAAGAGTCGGGACGGGGTCCGGTGCGAATGCGTCGGGCCCCGTTTTGTTGTGCAACGATTAGTTGTGCCCCCTCACACCTCTTGTTGCTACCGTTGCCCGATATGTTTGCGCGGCGACATCGGTACATGCGATGCGGTCATTACAATTGGCATCGTGCTGCGATTTAGGGGGAACGTTTTGGTGTCTGAACAGGCAAATGTTGATTGTGCTGCTGGCTTTGGCGTGCGTTTGATCGGCTGTGCCGACGATGCGGCTTTGCCCATTGGCATGCACGACTATGCGGAGGCTCTTGGTTGCTGCACGCTGGTCGACAAGACCATGTTTATTGCCGATGTGTTGGACTGCGACGCGTCCGTTGTGGTGTGCTGTCGACCCGAGGGTTTTGGCAAAAGCATGAACTTGTCGACGCTCAGGGCTTTTCTGGAGCGTCCAGCGGTTGGTCGCGCTGATCAGCGTTTGTTTGCCAATGCTCAGATTTGGGATGCAGACGGTGGGCGCTATCGGGATGAATATGCTTGCTATCCGGTGATATCGCTGGACTTTTCTGGCGCTGCGAGGCGTGGTGCCGCTATTGCCGACGTCGTGCGCGATGCCCTTTCGGGCGAGTGCGCTCGCTTGTTGGCGCTCTTGGAGGCTCCTGATTTAGCTCGAGATAAGGTGCGTCACATCGAACGTGTTGCGCGTGGCGTGGCGAGCGCGGACGAGGTTGACTCGGTGCTCGGTGTGCTCATTGAGCTGCTGGAGATGGCCTGCGATGAGCAGGTTGTATTGCTCGTTGATGGGTACGATGCGGCGTGGTCTCGCCGTGCGAGCGCGAGGGACGCTTCCGACGCCGATCCGGCAGGGCTATTCGATCGCGTGCTGTTCGACGCCATTGCCACTGCGCGCGATTCGTTGCGGCTGACGTGTCTGATGGGGGAGTGTCCCGGTCCTGCCGAAGCGGCGCTTTCTTCGCGCAGTTGTTCGTATTGTCTGTCGACGCCGCTTTCGACGTGGTGTGACCGTTGGTTCGGCTTTTCGGATGCCGAGGTCCAGGCTCTGTTGAATCATGCTGGGCGCGAGGAATACCTTGATGATGCGCGTGAATGGCTCGAGGGATATCGGTTTGGTAGGGCCTATTGCTCGAGTCCAGCGCGTGTGATCGGTTTTCTGGGCCGAGGCTGCACGGCGCCTGTGCGTGCTGATCTGTATGGATATGCCGATTGCCTGAGTAGGGTAGTTGCCGGGTGGAATCTCGACCGCCTTTCGGTCTTGTTTGATTTGCTCGAGGCCCATGGGTGCGCTGAGGTCCCGCTTTGTTTGGGCACTGCAGAGCCAGATGTCTCGCCTGACGATGGCATGTGGACAGCGCTGTATCTGTCCGGTTTTCTCACGACGGATATGACTGAGGAGCCAGAGCATGGCAATCGCCTCCGTGCTTTGCGATTGCCCAATAACGAGCTTAGACAGGCCTTGCGTCTAGTGATTGTTGAGTGGTTTGAGTGCGCTGCCGAAGACATTCGAGACGTCGATGCGTTTCGCGACGGGCTGTGCCGTGGGAACGAGGATACCGTGAGGCGGGCGCTAAGCCGCATCCTGGGGGATGCGGGAATCGGTGGGACCGACCCAGATACACCGCTGCCATATCACCTACTCTTGCAAGGACTCTGCTTTGGATTGCCGGGCTATGCCAATCCTGCTTCGAGGCGAAAGTGTGGCGCGGATCGCTGGGACATCCAGGTTTTCCCTACGGGTGCTGTGTTCGACGTAGCAGATACGATTGGCATGCTGGACGAGCGCCCGCTGATAACGATTAACTTGATGTATGACCCCGATGTGGATGCGCTGGGCCTGGAATTGCTGGCCGTGCAGGCGCTGCTCGACATAGAGCGCGACGGCATCGACGAAATCCGTGTGCCGCGCCCCGGCGTGGGCCGCATGCGCTGGGGGTTCGGTTTTGATGGGCGGCGCGTGACGGCGGTGTGCCAGCGGCTTTAAGCGCCGAGGTGTTTCCGGCTTCCGTTACTCGGTGTTCTTCATAGGCGGCATGGGCTTCCAGTTAGGATCCTTGACGATCTTGCGGGCGTCCTTCATGCCACGGCGCAGCGCCGGAATACCGGTCTTAAAGCACTTGTCAACGGCGGCCAGGCGAATGAACTCCTTGCAGAAGGTCGCGGCGTTGCCCAGACGGAACAGCATGGGGTGATAGTCGCCATAGATCTGCATGTAGCGGGCCAGATAACCGCGGTTGCGCATGATGTAGTAGCGGTTGGTGTCGCTCGTGGAGTTGAGCTGGCGCTTGCCGGCGATATCCCAGTTGGAGACGGCGCGGGCGCGCTTGAGCACCACGTCGGCGACCACGGCGGCGGGGAAGTGCTGGCTGGCTACGTAGCCGTAGCAGGCATCGTCGCCGTAGATAAAGAAGCGCGCGTCGGGCAGGCCGATTTTGTCGACCACGCGTCGCGAGAACATGCCGCCCTCAAAGCACAGCTGGTTCATGGCGCGGTAGCCCTCGGGACCCAGATCCCACTTGGCGATGGGGTTAGGGATGCCGAGCGAAAGGATGAGCTGGTACTGCCAAAAGAAGGCGCCGCCGTCAAAGTCCAGGCGCGAACCCTGGATGACATCGTAGCGGTCGGTCCACTTGGCAAGACGCTCGATGCCTTCGGGGATGACGAGCACATCGTCGTCCATCACCCAGAACCACTGAGCGCCCAGGTCGTAGGCGCATTTAGTGCCGGCGGAGAAGCCGCCCGCACCGCCGCCGTTTTTGAGCTGCGGGGCGTAGATGACACGGTCGGTGCCGCCCTGCGCGTCGGGCTGCTCGGTGTCGATGCCCCACAGGTTGGCCAGGCGCTCGTTGAATGCGGTGCACATGGCCTCGGTCTCGCGCGAATTCTCGTTATCGACAATCACGATGCGCCAGGGCGTTGCCGTGAGCTCGGTCATGGAGTCGAACAAGTTGGCCAGGAGTTCCTGGCGCTTGTACGTAACGACGACGATGGCGAGCTTATCGATGGGGGCGGGGAGGGTTGAAGGCATGGGGCAATATATCCTTTCACGTGCGGCGCGCATGCGCTGCACGGAAGCTATCGAATACGTCCTTGGGACTGTCCTATTGTAAAGGCTCGGCGCACCTTGACGGCAAGCTTTGAATAAAACGCAGGAACCTGCCACGGGCCCGCCGCATGACGTGGGGCTGCTTTGCCCGCAAGAGGCTCCATAGATTATATAAACGCCCGCTGGCGCGCTGGCCCTTTGATACCATGAAACGACAGGTATTTCCTAAGGAGCACATTTGTCTACTAACGCCTCTGGCAGCCCTGTTCTGTCGCTGCTTATTCCCATTTACAATGTTCAGCGCTACCTGCGCGAGTGCCTCGATTCCGCCCTGGCGCAGACGCTCAAGGATATTGAGATCATCTGCATTAACGACGGGTCGACCGACAACTCGCCGGCGATAATCCGCGAGTATATGGAGCGCGATGGGCGCGTCAAGATGATCGACAAGGCCAACAGCGGCTACGGCGACTCGATGAACCACGGTCTGGAGATGGCGCGTGGCAAGTACGTGGGCATCTTGGAGTCCGATGACTTTATGGCGCCCGACGCACTCGAAAAGCTTGTCTCGGCCGCCGATAGCAATAATGCCGACTTTGCGAAGGCGAACTTTGATTTCTACTGGTCTAAGCCCGAGGAGCGCCGTTCGCTGCACGAGATGTTTAAAGCCAAGGACTGTGGCAAGCCAGTGCACCCGAGCGATACGACGCAGTTCTTTAAGCAAAAGCCGTCGATTTGGTCGGCCGTGTACCGTCGCGATTTTCTTGAGCGCAACGGCATCAAGTTCCTGCCGACTCCGGGGGCATCCTTTCAGGACACGTCATTCGCCTTTAAGGTGATCGCGTGCGCCGATAAGGCTATTTACCTGCACGATGCCGTGTTGTCGTATCGTCAGGACAACGAGAACTCCTCGGTCAATTCTTCGGCTAAGGTCTTTTGCGTCAATACCGAGTATGCCGAGATTGAGCGTTGGATTCGTGAGGATTATGCCCGCGACCACGCAAGCGGCGATGTCGCGCGCATGCTCAAGTTCAATCAGCTCATTAAGTACGATTCGTACATGTGGAACTACGTGCGCCTGGCGCCTAAGTTCTATAAGGAGTTCCTGGTTCAGATGGCCAAGGAGTTCCAAGCGGCCTTGGACGCCGGGGACTTTTCGCTTGACGACCTCAAGCCGTGGAAGCGCGCAAATCTCGCTGCCATCCTCAAAGATCCTGAGGGCTGGGTTGACGAGCATCCGAGTTTTGCGACGGATGGTGCCTTGGGGCGTGCTAAGTATTACGCCTCGGTTGGAGGTCCAGGCGTGGTCGCCGCCTTCCTCTTCGAATCGCTGAGGGGGTAGGTCGGCATGGGAGAGGCCTCGTGTCCTAAAGCTACCATTGTCGTTCCCGTTTACAACTCTGCGCGCTCCATTCAGCGATGCCTCGATTCGCTGCTGGCCCAGTCCGAGCGCTCGATTCAGGTTGTCTGCGTCAACGACGGTTCGACTGATGATTCGTTGAACGCGTTGCGTCAGATCGCGCAGGCCGACGATCGCGTACTGGTGATTGACCAGGAAAACGCGGGCGTCTCGTGCGCTCGAAATGCCGGTATCGATGCCGCCGAGGGCGAGACCGTCTTCTTTGTGGACGCTGACGATTACATTGATGCCCAGACGGTCGAGCGCGTGCTGCATGCCATGGAGTCTGCAGATGCCGAGGCCGCCGTCTTTGGCGGCGTCTGTGAACCTGCCGATGCTGCCCCCAAATGCGTCCAGCAACTCATGAGCCCCAAAGCTGGTACCTTCGGCGCCCGTGATCCCCAACTGCTGTTCCATTCGAATGCGCAGCCCTATGCCTGCCGTGCGGCTTTTTCGTGCGAGCTGCTCAATCGCGAAGGCATTCGCTTTGCCCCCGGTTTGGCTTTGGGCGAGGACGTCGTCTTCCAATTTGCGGCTTATGCGCTTGCCCACAGGACCGTCGTCATGCCGGACAAGTTCTACCACTACGTGATGGAGAGCGAATCGGCGACGCACGAGTTCAACAGTGCCGAGGCTCGCGCCAAAAAGCTTGACGCCCACATGAGGATGCTCGAGGAGGTCTTGGAGGACTGGGCGGCCTACGGTCTTTTGGACCTGTGTCCCGGCGAGCTGATAACTTGGTTTTTGGACCTCATTGTGTTCGACCTGGCGCGCTTGGATGCTGATGACTTCCATCGCGTGGCGGCTCGCGTCAACATGGACCTCGCGACGTTTTTGGGAACGGACTGGGCGGATATGCCTGCCAAGGGCGCCGTTTGCCGTGTTGCCCACAAGCTCGTTGCGACGACCTCGGGCGTTTCGATGGCAGACGCCACGCTGTTCTATCTTTCGACTCGCGGTCTCAAAGCCTGCCTGGAGCGCTTTATATAATTCCAAGCGCTGCCGCCCGCCGCAACCCGGCTGCTAAAATAACCCTGTTACACGCTATTCAACAGGAGGTTCTCTTGCAGAACTCTGATACCCCTAAAGTTTCGCTGCTTGTTCCCATTTGCAATGTCGAACGCTACCTGCGCGAGTGCCTCGATTCTGCCGTGACTCAGACGCTCAAGGACATCGAGATCATCTGCATTAACGACGGGTCGACCGACAGCTCGCCGGCGATTATCCGCGAGTACATGGAGCGCGACTCCCGTGTCAAGATGATCGACAAAGCCAACAGCGGCTACGGCGACTCGATGAACCGCGGCCTGGAGATGGCGCGCGGTGAGCACGTGGGCATCCTTGAGTCCGACGACTTTATGTTTGAGGACTCGCTCCAAAAGCTGGTTGCCAAGGCAGACGCCGAACATGCCGATGTGGTAAAGGGCGATTTTTACCTGTATTGGTCCACGCCCAGCGAGCGCCGTGAGCTGTTTGGGATTATCGACGAGCATATGACGGGTGCGGCGTATCGCCCCGTCGATCGTCCGGGTATCTTCTACCGCAAACCTTCCATTTGGTCGGCTATCTATCGACGCGAGTTCCTCAACGACAATCAGATTCGTTTCCTTCCTACGCCGGGCGCCTCGTATCAGGATGCGGGTTTTAACTATAAGGTTTGGGCGTGCGCCGAGCGCGCCGCGTTTATTGCGGATCCCATTTTGTGCTACCGCCAGGACAACGAGAAGAGTTCCGTTAATTCGCCCAACAAGGTGTTTTGCGTGTGCGACGAATACGCCGATATGCAGCGCTTTTTGGACGAGCGTCCCGAACTCAAGGCTAAGCTCCAGGGCATTTTAATGCGCATGAAGGTCGATACGTACCGTTGGAATGATGAACGTCTGGTCGATGAACTGCGTGAGCAGTTTTGGAAGAAGGCATCTCCCGAGCTCAAGGCCGATTGGGATGCCGGTCGCTTTGACCTGTCGCTGTTTGATCCGCGTGGCGAGACCGACTTGCGCCTGATGGTCAAGTCGCCCCGCGCTTATATCGATTCGCGCTTTGACTTTAAGAGGCCGGGCAAGCTCAATACGTTTAAGCATTACTTTAAGATTGGCGGCCTGCCGCTGGTCTGGCGCGTGCTGACGTATCAGCGCACCTACGGCGACAACCCGCACCCTGATGACGTTCCGGCCGCACAGTAGGAGCGAGTGATTATGGTTACCCCCAAGATTTCCGTTGTCGTTCCCATCTATAAAGTGGAGGAGTGCCTGGCCTGGTGCCTGGACTCCCTGCTTGCGCAGGACATGCCCGATTGGGAGGGCGTGCTGGTCAACGATGGCTCGCCGGACGGTTCGCGCGATATTGCGGCTGCCTATTGCGAAAAGGATGCGCGTTTTACGCTGGTCGATAAGGAGAACGGTGGCCTGTCGAGTGCACGTAATGCCGGCATCGCTGCGTCCACGGCGCCTATCGTCGCGTTTTTGGATTCCGACGACCGATTTACGCCCGATGCATGCCGTGTGATCGTCGATGCCTTTGAGCGCGAGGACTGCGACGTTTTGACCTTTGGCGCGAACCCGTATCCGCTGGAGGCAGGGTATCCGTGGCTTAACTATGTGCTGAGCCCGCGCGATGTGTCATTTGAGGGCTATAGCACCGACCTGCTGTTTAAGGAAGCGTCTCGCCCCTTTGCATGGCGCACCGCCTGCAAGCGTGAGTTTTTGCTGGGCAACGGGATCGTGTTCGACGAAACCGTTAAGTATGGCGAGGACCAGGTCTTCGATTTTGCCGTGTACGGTCGTTCGTGCAAGACTTCGCTTATCTCGAACAAGCTGTATGACTACCGTGTGGCGCGCAAGGGCTCGCTCATGGACATCATGCGCTATGACGACGAGACGCGCCTGCTAGAGCACGTGAAGATTTACTCCGCGGTGCTGGCTGACTGGCAGCGCGATGGTCTCGATGCCCAGCATGCCGATGACCTGGCATATTTCCTGTGCGATCTGGTGCTGTACGATGCGCTCAGGCTGTTGGGTACGGACTGCGGCAAGGTGTTTGCTGCCGTTGCCACGGCGCTTGCCGGCTCTGCCGTGGGCAGCGATACTGCGCTCGCGCAATGCGCTCCTTCTGTTGCTGCTATGGTGCGTGCAGCGCTTACCAGCAATGCCCCCAATGCCCGTGCGTGCAAAAAGCTCATGTTCGATTACGACGTCTTGAGGTTTGGGCGCCTGGGTGCCTGCAAACGCATGGCAGCGAACGCCCTTGGAAAGCGAGAAGTGTAGATGAGTATCAAGCGTTTGGCACTTTGCCGCAGTCAGGGCCGTCTGTTTGTGCTGCTTCGTTTTGCCGGTCAGGATGTCGCCGCGCTTATCGAGCGGGAGGGTTCTCAGGCGTTTGCCCATGCGACAACGAGCGGTTCTTGTGTGCCGTCGCTGGTGTTCCCAGTCGATCATGGCCGTGTGCTGGCGCTTTGCCCTTCCGTTTCCGATTACGAGCGCGAGCTCGCTGTCTTGGTGCTTCCGTTTTTGGATGGCTCTGCGATCGACGCTGCATTTGTGTCCGGTGGCCAAAAGCTTGGCGCCATTCGCCTCGATAGCCGCGTGGCCAAGCTGGAATCCAAGATTAACTACAAAGCAAAGCCTGCGATGTGTGCGCTTGTTCGCGATGCACAGCGCAGCGAGTGCTGCGGTCGCTATGAGATCGATGCCGTTCGTTATTTACCGGCAGACGCCGGCGCGGTGTGGCGCTATGAGGTTACCTGGGCTGGAGACCTCCAGTGCGCACCTGAGCTCCAGATCTTCGATGCGCATATGAATGTCATCGATGCCACCGTGCATGTGTTTGAATCGCAGGGCGATGTGCCGCAGCGCAACGGTTGCCGCGTCAATAAAACGTATCTGAGCGTAGAGATGCCTCAGGATATACGGGATTTTGTCGCGATTGCGAGTGATCCCACAGAGCAGATTCAGAGCGGTTTTTGCGCCATGGATGGTCGCCTGTACAACGGCATGGTCGACGACAGTTGGAACCGCATGAAGGACGCGCGTGCAGACGACGCAGCTTATCGACGTTGGTTTGAGCGGCATCGCGCAAAGCCGGCCGATTTGGCGTGCCAGCGTGTCGCTTCGGCGGCCTTTGCCTATAGACCGCTCGTGAGCATTGTGGTGCCGTGCTACAAGACAGATCGGGTCTACCTGCGCGAGCTGCTGGACTCGGTGCTAGCCCAGAGCTATGACAACTGGGAATTGCTGCTTATGGACGCCTCGCCCGAATGGGATGCGGTGGCCAATCTTGCGGCTGCCGCCAATGACGAGCGGGTTTGTCGTATTGAGCTGCCTGGCAACGGCGGCATTGTGCTCAACACCAACGCTGGTATTCAGCAGGCGACTGGAGACTACATCGCGTTCTTGGACCATGACGACATTCTGGAACCGGACGCGTTATTCCAGTATGTTTCCGCGCTGAACAAGGCTGCCGAGGGCGAGCGTCCCCAGGTCCTGTTCTGCGACGAGGACATGTTCCAGAAAACGGGGGAGTGGGGCCAGCCGGTCTTTAAGACCAAACTCAACGTTGACCTGCTCTATAGCCATAACTGCGTGACGCATTTCCTGATGGTGGAGAAGGCGCTTATCGATCGTATTGGCATGTCCCCAGAAGACGTTGCGGGCGCCCAGGACTACGACCTGACGCTTCGCTGCCTTGCGGCGGGCGCGCGGTTTGAGCATGTTGCGCACGTGCTGTATCACTGGCGCGTTCATCCGGGGTCGACCGCCGATGGCTCTGCCGATAGCAAGCCGTATGCCATTGAAGCCGGACGCCTTGCGCTGCAGCGTCACTTTAACGAGCTGGGCATTTGCGGAACGGTCGAGGAGACCGAGACGCCGTTTGTCTATCGCATGCGCTATGCGCTGCCGGAGCCTGCGCCGCTGGTGAGCATTGTGATTCCCACCAAGGACCACGTTGAGACGCTCGATGCCTGTGTGATGTCGATTGCCCAGAAGGCCACGTATGCCAACTATGAGATCGTCTTGGTGGAGAACAACAGCGAAGCCCCGGATACGTTTGCGTATTACGAAACCCTGCCGGAACGCGTGGCTTCAGCATCAGAAGGCAAGGGCATCGCGCGCGTTGTGTACTGGCCGGGCGAGTTTAATTACTCTCAGATCATCAATTTTGGTGTGGAGCACGCCAAGGGCGACTACCTGCTGCTGCTCAACAACGATACCGAGGTCATTAGCCCCGACTTTATCGAAGAGATGATGGGTTGTCTGCAACGTCCCGATGCGGGCGTGGTGGGTGCCAAGCTCTATTTTGCCGACCACCTGGTGCAGCACGCTGGCATTTTGGTCGGTGTGCGCGGCGCACTTGCCCATGCCAACCAAGACTTCTCGGCAAAGCGCGAGGGCTATCTTGCCCGTGCTGTGCGTCCGGGCAACTTTAGCGCCGTAACGGGCGCCTGCCAGATGGTGCGACGTGACGTATTTGAGCAGGTCGGGGGCTACAACGAGGAATTCGCCGTCGGCTTTAACGACGCAGACTTTTGCCTGCGCGTGTGGGAGGCGGGCTACCGCACCATCTTTACGCCCTATGCCGAGCTGTACCACTACGAGTTCACCTCGCGCGGCAGGGAAGAGGCCAACGAGGAAAAGCTGCGCCGCTGGAAGCGCGAGCAGGCACTGTTCATGCAGCGCTGGCCAGAATTCTTCCTCAACGGCGATCCGTGGTTGGGGCCGAACTTATCCGATGAGAGTGAGTATTTCTCGGTCTAAGGCAATGGTTTTTAGGAAGTCCTTAACTTTCTTTTGCTATGAGCTTGGAAGAAAGCAATGGTGGACTACTAATTAAGACAAATTACGAAAGCTCGATACTTCCGCGATAAGTTTATACAGGCTTATATAACTCGATATTATCGGATATAGTCTGCGATAATTATTTAAACGATGATTGGCTGTTAATCGATTCCCTAGAAAGGCAAACAAGTGAGCGCCACAGCATTCCATAATCCGTTTCGTCCCACTGCCGGCGCTGAGCCTCCGCGCATAATTGGTCGTGATGATATCGCCCTTGAGTTTACCGAGAGTTTGAATGCGGGAGTAGGTGCACCTGCGAGGCTCATGCGCATTGCTGGACCGAGGGGCTCCGGAAAAACTGTTTTGCTCTGCGACCTTAGGGATCGTGCTCGAGAGCTTGGATGGAAGACCGCTATTGTCTCTGCTGGCCCTAACTTATTGCTGGACTTAAGGGATCAGGTTGCCGATTCTTCCCTTGAGACTAATGCTTCGGTTGGCGTAAACGCCGGCTTTGTTTCCGCGAAAGTCGACGTTGCGCCCAAAGAGTCGAGCCTTAGAAAGTTACTGAGTTCGGCAGCGAAGTCATCCAAGGGTCTTTTTATTGCCATCGATGAAGTTCAGGACGCTCCGATTGACGATATGCGTGCCATTGCGTCTACGGTTCAGCTTTTGATAGGGGAAAAAGTAGATATCGCACTTGCCTTTGCCGGGTTACCCGCCGGTGTTATGGATCTTATTAACGGCAAGGCGCTTACGTTCTTGCGTCGTGCCCTCCCCGAAGATCTGGCGCCTATCAACCAGGTGGAGGTAGCGCTCTCTATGGGCGATAGCTTTGTCGCGACTGGCTTGACCATAGAGGACAATCTCCTGTCGAGAGCCGCTAAGGCCACTAAGGGCTATGCCTATCTGGTGCAACTGGTCGGTTATTCCATTTGGCAGCGCGCCAACTTGCATCGTGCCAAAAGTGCCATTGTGAGCGAGCGCGACGTCACCGAAGGCATTGCGCTGGCAGAGGCTCGTTTTCACGATGTTGTTCACGAGCCCGCGATTTCTGGTCTGGGGCTCAACGATATCAAATACCTTTTGGCCATGTGCGAGGATAAACAACAGTCCAAATCATCCGAGATTGCTAAGCGCATGGGTAAAAAGACCAATGAGGTCAGCTCCATTAGGGCAAAATTGCTACAAAGAGAGGTTATTCAGGCACCACAGAGGGGCTACGTGCAGTTTGCCGTGCCGGACCTAGATATTTATCTACGAGAGAACGCCGAGGAGATTCTCGAACGGTTCTAGGTCGAGTGAGGGCGACGTCATATTCTTTAAGACTGCTATCAGCGTCGATTGCCATATCGGGGGAGGCGGGCTACCGCACCATCTTTACGCCCTATGCCGAGCTGTACCACTACGAGTTTACCTCGCGCGGTAGGGAAGAGGCCAACGAGGAAAAGCTGCGCCGATGGAAGCGCGAGCAAGCACTGTTCATGCAACGCTGACCGGAGTTCTTCCTTGATGGCGACCCCTGGCTCGGGCCAAACCTATCTGCCGAGAGCGAGTATTTCTCGGTCTAGTTCGAAGTGATGCCAAGATCCGGCAAAGTATCCTCAAGAGCCGCAAGGGCGGTGGGATTCAAATATTCCTCGTTCAAGTGGCTCTTGTCATAGTGAAAACGTGTGTCTCGTGAGCATTCGACGAGTTCTGCGGTAAAGAACTTCTCCCAGCTAAAGAACCTTGAGCTTTCGATGTGTTCAGCGGGATTAAGCAGCATCTCCTTAATGTGTTTGCTGTTGAATAATCCCGAATTCAACACGAGCCATTCAAACGATTCCGGCAGGAATAGCTTGATGTTCTTTCGGCGCAATAG
>UROZ01000044.1 GCA_900549655.1 uncultured Collinsella sp. | reverse complement strand
AACTGCGGGAATGGCCTATTTGCTCAATGTGTTCGGCTGAGATCGGAAATCAACCTATTTGTTTAAACGTCTATGTTTGTTACAAATTGATTACGTTACCGCTTTTTGACTCATTACACGCCAAGGCGTCGCACATCAAGCCATGCATTTTACAGATACAAACAGGCTGTTCATTAATATCGATTTTGGCAAGCGCGAATGCGCTTGTACTGCCGCTATTTTGTTTAAACAGACATGACTTGACTATTATCGTGACTTATGTTCTACGAAACCACTCAAAATAGTTGCGGTGGAATAGTTCTTGTTTAAGAGCCAGAAGGCTGGATTTAGGAACTATTTCACCGCAACTTATAGGGGGTCCTAGACGATGCGGAGGGGGTTGGCGGCGTCGACGGCATCGGGGGCGTCGGAGAGGCCGTCAGGAGCAGCGTCTGCCGGGTCCTCGTCGGGGGTCTCGATCTGTTTGATCATGACCTCCTGGCCCTGCAGCAGGTATGTTTCACCGCTGCCGCAATGGGGGCAAGTCTTGCCGTGCTCGACCGTCGCGTAGTCGCGGCCGCACGCCTCGCAATGCGTCACGGCCTCGACAGGCTCCACGATAAGATCCGCGCCCTGCGTGATAGGCTTTTTATCCGCCGCCCAGCGCCAAGCGTCGAGTAGTAGATCGGGGACGACGCCCGAGACCTCGCCCAGCAGCAGCGTGACGCTCGAAACGCGACGCACGCCATGAGCACGCGCCACATTCTCAACATCGCGAATGATGTGATAGACGATTCCGAGCTCGTGCACTTTTAATTCCTTCCGCCGTTCTACCGAACGGCGGTCGGCTTGACGCTGCGCGAGCCCCAGACGGGCGATCTGCCTTTCAATCGTCGGGCATGGGCAAAAGCCCTATGCCCTCCTCTTTCAAGGCACCTCGCCACGCCTGGGACTCGCTCGCTGTCCAACCGCTCTCTGCGCCGTTCTCCTGCTTGTTGCGTTTCTTACTTCTTCCCGAATTTAATCTTGATGGCGCGCTTGAGCGCGTACTTGCCCAGGCTTGGAAGCTTTTGCTCGTATTTGACCATCGTGGAGCACTCGGGGCGGTCGCGATCCAGATGGATGGCGTCAAACGCGCACTTGGTGGTGCACAGGCCGCAGCCGATGCACTTGTTGGGGTCGACGATCGAGGCGCCGCAGCCCAGGCAGCGGGCGGTCTCGGCGCGCACCTGCTCCTCGGTAAAGGTCTCAACATACTCGCTAAACGGCGCAGCCTTCTCGCGCTCGCGGTCCACATGCGCAACCTCGCGGCTCGCGTTGTCGTAACTCTCGAGCACAACGTCGCCGCGGTCGAGCGCGGTGTAGCGGCGCTGATCGCGGCCGATGGTGAGCGTAGAGCCCGGCTGCACAAAGCGATGGATGGACACGGCGGCCTCGTGACCGGCGGCGATGGCATCGATGGCAAAGCTCGGACCGGTATAAACGTCGCCGCCCACAAAGATGTCGGGCTCGGCGGTCTGATAGGTCTGGGGATCGGCAAGGGCGCCCTGGCCGCGGCCGAGCTCCACCTTGGAGCCAGCCAGCAGGTCGCCCCACACAATGGACTGGCCAATCGACATGACGACACGGTCGGCATCGACACGGCGCAGATCGTTCTCGTCGTACTCGGGCGCAAAACGGCCCTCGTCGTCAAAGACACGCGTGCAGCGCTTGAAGGTGATACCGCACACACGACCGGCCTCGTCCAGGTGAATCTCCTTGGGGCCCCAGCCGCAGCTGATGTGAGCGCCGTCCTCAACGGCCTCGCGACGCTCCTCCTCGCTGGCGGGCATCTGCGCCTCGCTCTCCAGGCAGAACATCTCAACGTGCTCGGAACCCAGACGGCAGGCGTTGCGGGCAACGTCGATGGCCACGTTGCCGCCGCCCACCACAATGGTGCGGCCGGACAGGGAATCGATCTTGCCGCTGTTAACCTCGCGAAGGAAGTCGACGGCCACGGTCACGTCCTCGGCATCCTCACCCGGAATGCCGGCAAGGCGGCCGCCCTGGCAGCCAATGGCAACGTAGAAGGCCTTGAAGCCCTGCGCGCGCAGCTCGTCGAGCGTCACGTCTCGACCGACTTCCACGCCATAGCGGAACTCGGCACCCATCAGGCGAATGACCTCGACCTCGGCCTCAATGACGTCCTTCTGCAGCTTAAAGCTGGGAATGCCGTAGGTGAGCATGCCGCCCGGGCGCTCGTTTTTCTCGAACACGACGGGCTTGTAGCCCTTCTCGGCCAGATAAAAAGCGCAGGACAGGCCGGCCGGACCGGCACCGATGATGGCAATCTTCTGATCGAAGCCGCCGGCACGCGTCGGGGTCACCACAGGTGGGACATAGCGGGTCGCGGCATCCAGATCGCGCTGGGCGATAAACTTCTTGACCTCGTCGATAGCCACGGCGGCGTCCACACGGCCGCGAGTGCAGGCATCCTCGCAGCGGCGGTTACACACGCGGCCGCAGATGGCGGGCAGCGGGTTCTCACGCTTGATGAGCGCCAGTGCCTCGTCATAGCGACCCTGAGCCGCGAGCTTCAAATAGCCCTGAACGGCGACATGCGCGGGGCAAGCCGTCTTGCAGGGCGCGGTGCCGGACTCATGCGTCTCGATGCGGTTGTCGTTGCGGTAGTTGGGCGACCACTTGGTGTGGTCCCACTTGGTAGCGTCGGGCAGCTCCTGGCGCGGATACTCGGGCACGCGGCCGCCGGCCTTTTTGCTGCAGAGCTTCTGGCCCAGTTTGGCGGCGCCGGCCGGACACACCTCAACGCAGCGACCGCAGGCCACGCACTTGTCCTTCTCGACCTTGGCGACATAGGCCGAGCGCGACAGGTTGGGCGTGTTGAACAGCTGAGAGGTGCGCAGGGCATAGCACACGTTGACGTTGCAGTTGCAGATGGCGAAGATCTTGTTCTCGCCGTCGATGTTGGTGATCTGGTGCACAAAGCCGTTGTCCTCGGCCTGGCGCAGGATGTCGTAAACCTCGTCGCGCGTTACATAATGGCCGCGGTCGGTCTCGACCACGTAGTCGGCCATATCGCCCACGGCGATGCACCAATCGGCCGGGTCGTCGGCGCAGCCCTCACCCATCACGCGACGGCTCGCGCGGCAGCTGCAGGTGCTAGCGGCATATTTGCCATCGTATTTGTCGAGCCAATGCTCAATATGCTCGATCGGCACCGAGGTGCTCGCGGCGTCGATAGCCTTCTCGACCGGAATGACATGCATGCCGATGCCGGCGCCTCCGGGCGGCACCATCGGCGTGGCCTTGGACAGCGGTCCCTTGGACGCCTGCTCAAAGAACTTGGCATAGACCGGGTGCTCCTCGAGCTGGCTCACGCGCATGTTGAGAAACTCAGCGGAACCCGGCACCAGCATGGGCAGCACCCACTGCTTGGCGCGCTCAGGGTTTTCCCAGTTGTACTCGAGCAGACCCGTGTAGCTCATGTCGTCGAGCATCTTCTCGATATCGGCTTCGGGCATGCCGGTGAGCTTGACCATCTCGGGCAGCGTATAGGGACGGCGCATCTTCATCTTGCAGAGCACTTCGGCCTGCTCGTCGGTCGCGGCCTCGGCAAACGACCAGTACTCGTAGCCCAGCAGCTCGTCGCGATGCAGCAGACGGTTAGTGCAGTGCTCGCACAGCTTGACGATTGCCTCGCGCGGATGCTCCGGCAGCGGCGGCACGAACTCCGCGCCGATATCGGGCTCGGTGTAGCTAATTCCCGGTCCGTTGAGAATCATGGTTGTCCCTTCTCTTGCCGCAGTCCGACGAGGCCGCAGCACCCCTCTTTTTTGCAGGCCGGACATGCCCCCATGCCGTTCACCCGCCATTAGTTGACATTGTGTCAAAAATAGTATTGACGAACCGTCAACAATATTCAAGACTGTTAGGCGAACGGTCGGGCTCAAACGGATGAAAGGCGGCAAGCGCATGAGCGATAATGCAGCGAACACTTCTGTGGCCGACGCCGTCCCCGCGCCCGACAGCGCGGCAAAGCGCTTGACGGGCGACGAACGCCGTCGCGAGATCCTCGATGCCGTGCGCACCGTAAGCTCCGAGCTGGGCGTATCCCGCCTATCGGTATCGGCCGTGACCAAACGAGCCGGCTGCACGCGCTCGCTGTTCTACCACTACTTCGCCGACATGGACGCCGCCGTCACCGCCGTCATGGACGAGGCGATCGACGGCTTTATCTCCGAACTCGAGCAGTGGAATGCCAACCGCACCGTCGGTGATATCGAGGGCGCGCTCGACACCGTCGCCCCGCTCTTTAAGCGCCTGGTCGCCAGCGGCCACGAACTGCCGCACACTCTGACCTCCAACAGCGGCGCGCTCTACGGCGGCTTTTTGCACAACGTGGTCCAGCGTGTGGCGCAGTATATCTGCGACACCACCGTGGTGGATTTTGTCGCCCACCACGAGCTGCGCATCGACCATGTCTACGAAACGTTCTACACCCTCATCATGGGGTTGTTGATGTATATCCGCACGCACCCCGATGTGCCCGACGAGACGGTCAAGGAAATCATCGCCTCGACGCTCCACATCGAGGGCTATACCGCCAAGTATCCGGAGCGCATGCCCCAGAACTGACGACATTTGGCCAAACTGCCCGCGATCAGAAGAGGGGCCGCGGGCGTGTGAAAGGAGAGCAGCATGCTGTTCGATGTTTGGGGTAGCGATACCCTTATCCACTGGGCCGGCTGGGCCATGGTCTTTGTTGGCCTGATCGTGCTCAACGAGGTCGGCCGCCGCACCAAGCTGGGCGCGGCCATCATCTTTGGCGTGGCTCCGCTTGCCATGACCATCTACTGCATCGCCATCGCCGTCGGCGTTTCGCAGGGCGCCGAGTGGGCACTCACCAACCCCACCCATGTGTACCAGAACAGCTGGTTCCACTACGCCAAGGTATACGCGGCGCTGGCCGGTTGCTGGGGCTTCATCGCCATTAAGTACCAGTGGGGCAAGATCGGCAAGGCGCACTGGTTCCGCGCATGGCCGTTTGTGATCGTCGCCATCAACATCATGATCGCCGTCGTGTCCGACTTCGAGAGCGCCTATCACTTCTTTGTCCTGGGCGAGTCCACCTGGGTCACCTCCGAAGGTGCTACGCAGCTGGCCGGCTGGAACAACGTGTTCAACGGCATCGCCGGTCTCATCAACATCTTCTGCATGACCGGTTGGTGGAGCGTCTACGCCTCCGAGGACAAGACCGACATGCTGTGGCCCGACATGACCTGGGTCTACATCATCGCCTACGATATCTGGAACTTCTGCTACACCTACAACTGCCTGCCCACCCACTCCTGGTTCTGCGGCTTTGCGCTGCTGCTGGCGCCCACCGTCGCCGCCTTTATCTGGAACAAGGGCGGCTGGATCCAGAACCGCGCCTTTACGCTGGCCATTTGGTGCATGTTTGCCCAGGTGTTCCCCTACTTCCAGGAGGAGTCCATCTTTGTGACGCACTCCACGCTCGACGCAGGCGCCGCCACCGCGGTTTCGGTTGTCGCGCTGATCGCCAACATCGCCGCGATCATCTACATCGCCTACCGCGCCAAGAAGCTCGGCCGCAACCCCTACAAGCAGGATGTCTTTGAGGGCACCAGCGATTGGGAGAAGGCCACCGCTCGTCGCGCCAAGGTCGATTACGCGCACGCCGAGTAACGTATTGGTCGTCGCCGGCACGTGGGCATAGCCCCGCTTGCCAGGCTTTCGATCCGATACCTCGCACAGCCCCCGGAACGCGATTCGCTTGCGTTCCGGGGGCTTTTTGCTGTCACGACTTTGGGTCGGATTTACGCTCACATTAAATCCGATTTCAAATTGCACGCCGGCTCTATATGGCCCCATTTTTGGGTACATTGTTGAGCCGACATTGCATTGGGGGATATATGAGTGATGAGACAACGGGCCAAGAGGATGCGGCTCAAGATGCAGAAGCGTGTGCCGAGGCTCTGGAGAGCTTAGACCAGATTGCGCTGGGCGAGATTGCGTTTGACGATGCGGAGCTCGACGCGCAGGGCGAGTCGGAAGCCCATGGCGAACAAGATGCCGACGATGATGCTGCGCCTGTCGAAGATGAGGCAGATCACGAAGACTTCGAAAGCGAGGCAGATGACCAGCCCGAATCCGACACGAGCGAGGAAACCATCTTGCTCGGCAGCTTGCCGGCCGAGGATTCGCTGACCCGCGAGCTCCCCGGCCTGGGTTCTGCGCCGGCTATCGATGAGACCATCGCCATGGGCGATATCCCCCTGCCGTCCGTTCCCTCGGCACGCGAAGCCCAAGATCGCCGTCGCAAGATGTCTCCCAAGCGTCGCAATCTGATGATTGCCGGCGTCGTGGCGATCGCGCTGGTCGCCGGTGGCGCAGGATATGCCGCGTGGAACGGATACCGGCAAGAGCAGGCCGCCACTGTTGCCGCGAATGCGCATACCATGATGTCGGTGCGAATCGGCGTACGTGCCGCGGGGCTCGACTGCTCGACCGGCTCTAAGATCCCCGTGCAGGTGAGCGGTCAGGATTCTGATGGCTCTTCTGTGAGCGAAACGCTCTACGTGGACGAGCATGGCCGCGGCATCAAGCTGCTGCCTGGCGACTACACGCTCACCATCGCTGCCTCCCCCATCGCGGCCGACGGCACCATCTATACCGTCCCGACCACCAAGGCGCAGGTCGCTATCAAGAGCGACGGACAGGACCTGAGCGGCCAGGCCACCTTTAAGCTCAAGGTACCTTCGGCCGACACGGTAACCGACGACCAGATCGATGCCGCCGCCAAGCATGCCGAGGAGGGCGGCACAAGCTCCGCCGCTGCCGCCAAGGTGCTCCAGCAGGCAGCAATCACGCGCCGTGATGCCGCCGCCAACGCCGTAAGCGCGCAGAAGGCACAGGCGGCCCGCGATGCCGACGCTCGACATAAGGCGACGAATCTGTATCAGCTCGATATTCCCGTCGAGTGGTATGGCAAGGTCGCGACCTGGCAAAACGGCAGCACGCTGTGCATCTACCTTGCCGACGATACCAATACACCGATTGTGACCCTTGTCGCCGTGCGCGACGGTGAGAGCTTTACGCCCGATGAAGGCGATACGGTTTTGGGTGCGGCCAGCCTGGGCAACGGCTATACGGTCTATGCCAGCGGGCCCGTTTATCCGTATGTGGTGCCCCAGACCATCAACGGGCGCACGCAGGATCCCGTGTCGACCTACCCCATGGACACGGCCATCGAGCTTGTCGAGCTTACGACCGGCAACCGCTACACCTACAGCCAGATCAAAAACGTGCTGGTCGGCAAGGACGGCAAGGCCGACGCCGCGACCAAGCTCGAGTGCGACTACCTCGCCCAGATTCTGCTGCCCAGCATCAAGGCCCAGGACTAGCCGGCCGCAGCGGGGGCAGTCTTTTTGGGACGGAGCTCTTTTAGCCACCTGCCCGATGATTTTTTGAGCCTCGTCCCAGAAGAAGGACGCCCGCGCTCCAACAATGTGCTTCTGCCGAACGCCGACACAAACCATACCCACGAAAAGACCCAGCCAAACTTGCGGCTGGGTCTTCGAATCGAGCGGCCGATATGCCATCGGCGCTGCACATGCTAAATCAATCCAAAATCCTTCAAGCAGCTTTCGAGGCTATCTTCAAACGTTCCGAGGCGCACCCCCGCTCGTGCAAGCTTTTCAGATGAAAGACGAAAGTCCCTGGGTCGGTCAGCATAGGTCGTAGTGTCCGGAAGCACGAGCTCATCGATACTCTGCTCGGCACAACCAAGTCGCCGCGCAACAAGGCGCGCGGTCTCATACGTGCTCAAGCCGTTTTGGCTCGCAAAATGATATGCCCCACTGGGCAGTATAAGGATTTGCGGCAGGGCGTTTGCCAACTCCAGACCGTACGTCATGTTCCGCCGCTCATGCACGCGAAACGCCGCCGGCTCTCCCGTCCGAACTGCGTGCAAAACATTCGTCAAGATATTGGGGGCGGGCTTTGCCCCAGGCATGGGAAGGCCAAACATCCACGAAAGGCGCAAGATCAGATAATTATCGAGGTTTTCCCTGATCCAATCATCCGCCTCCATCTTCTGTGCACCGTATCGCGTGGTGGTAGCCATCTCGTCGTCCTCGTGAAACGGAGGCTCGCCTGTCGAGGCATTGAAACACTGCTCGGTTGAAAAGAAGACCATACGGGCGCCGCAGGCACGGCAGGCCCGCGCAATGGCAATCGCCGACTCCGTATTGATTCGATGCGTTCCCTCGGGGTCATTCTCGCAATGGGCAGTCGAAGCGTCAGCTGCCATATGAAGGCAGATATCGAAATCGAGGCCGGCAAAAAACTCGGCAACTTCCTCAACATTGACAAGGTCAACATCGGTCCTTGTAACGTTGACAAAATCGAACTTATCGGCGTTGTACAAACGAATGAGGCTCGCAAGATACCCATTTGCACCCGTCACCACAACACGAGGCTTTGATCCAGACATATTGACCTCCAATTACTCCCCGTCGCGCTGGCCGTCACGCCCATCGACGACGCGGCTCACCAACACGCGACACGTTCCCTCGACCGTGAACGAACCCGCACTCGCAGGAATCAGCGCAGAGACGGTACGGGGGAGCTCGACGGCGCCGTCGTCCGTGACCACCCGGGCATGACCGCCCACGCAGGACAGCACGGCATACCGATCGCCCAGGGGGCACTCCCATTCGCCCCGGACGTCAACGACGTCTGAGGTGAACAGGCGGTGTGTGACGCCACGACGCACATTCGCGGGGGCCTTCGGATCGAAGGCGCCGAAATGCGCGGGCTCGGGACGGATTGATGTGTCGAGTACGTCGAACGCCTGCTCGACATGAAGCTCGCGACCGCGGCCCCAATCGCACAACCGATACGTCTTGAAGCCCAGGCTACCGACCTCGAGGGCGAATACGCCCGCGCCCATCGCATGCATGGTCCCCGCAGGGATTAACACGAAGTCGCCTTCGCTCACGGGAACGCGCCTTCCGTAGCGGTCGCCCACACTGTCATCCGCCGCTGCGCCGCGCAGCGCATCGAGGTCGTCGGTCGTCGTGCCGCAAATGATCGAGGCGCCGGGCTCGGCGTCCAGGATGTACCAGGACTCCGCCTTCTCGTGGTCGGACTCGTGTTCGCGGGCGTATGCCTCGTCGGGATGCACCTGGACGGATAGGTTCTCGCCGGCATCCATCGTGATGATCTGCACGATGCCGTCGTGATTGAGCTCGCCCATGATGGCGGCCTTGTTCTCGGCTATCACGCGATCGAGCGGCATGCCGTCGAACGGGCCGCCGTCGACATCGTTGACCAGCCCATCGTGCACAGACACGTCAAACGACTCGCCGTATAGGGTATCCCCGGAAAGGCCGCGCGCATCGTTGACGCGCGGACCCGACCAGACGGGGGAAATATAGTTGGGTTTGAGCAGGATAGGTCCCATATGCACTCCTTACAGCTCGAAGGCGTCGATACCGTCGCGCTCCATGCGCGCACGCAACTCGTCGATGATGGGTATGCCGGCGCTGCAGCCGATGCGCTCGGCACCGGCACGAACCATATCGAGGAAAGCGTCGGCGGTGCGGATACCACCAGCGGCCTTAACCTTGACACGGGGGTCGGTGTGCTCGCGCATGAGTCGGACGTCCTCGACGGTTGCGCCGCCAATGGAGAATCCGGTGGAGGTCTTCACGAAAGTGGGCAGGACCACGCTTGCGATCTTGCACAGCTCGAGTTTCTCATCCTCGGTGAGCAGGCAATTCTCGAAGATAACCTTGGAGGGGACGTCGGCATCACGGCAGATATCGACAATCTGCTGCATCTCATCCTTGATGTAGGCCCAATTGCCGGCCTTGACCTCGGTGAGGTTGACCACGTAATCGATCTCGTTCGCGCCGTTGGCCAATGCATCCTTGGTCTCGAAGACCTTGGTGGCAATGGTGGTCTGGCCGAGGGGGAAACTGATGGCGGCGCCGGTATGGATGTCGGTGCCGGCGAGGAGCTCGGAGCAGAGCTTGGACTGGACGGAATTGATGGCGACCATCTTGAAGTGATAGTCCTTTGCCTCCTGGCAGAGCTTCTCCATATCCTCGCGCGTGGCGTCGGGGTGGAGGTTGGTGTGATCAACCAAGCGGGCGAGATCATCGAGCGTGTAACGTGCCATGACGGCTCCCTTCATTGGGGTTGGTGCATGCCTGTATCCTAACATATTGTCATACATATTACCGCTACATAATCCGTTTTACCGTTTATGTCTGATTTGATACCGTTTATAGAGTGGAATAGACTCAAACTATCAACATTTTGATCATACATATATGATTAAGCGCAACGAAAGGAGTTACCAGTGAACATCGTATTAACTTCGCACGGCACGCTTTGCGACGGCATGCTCGATACCTATAAGAAAATGGTCTCGAGCGACAGCCCCATCATTGCAGTGGGCCTAGGAGACGACGGCGTCGACGTCTTCCGCGAGCATCTTTCCAATGCGGTTGAGGCCCAACTCGAATCGGGAAACACGCTCATCCTCGCAGACCTACTCGGCGGAACCCCCTACAACGAGGCATACGCCCTGTTCCTTGAGAGCCCCGAACGCTTGCGCGTCGTCTCGGGCTTCAATTTCGGCATGCTTATCGAGGTCGGCATCGCAGCCGCGGCAAGTGACGATTTGGACGCCGTCGTCGAACTCGCACTCAATGCCGGATCTTCTGGAATTACCGCTGCGACCCTCCCCGACGAAGGTGAATCACTCGCAGACGACGACCTGTTTTAAGCAACAACGCGATTCGCCCAAAGGAATCGCTCGATGGAAGGAGACATAATGGCAATCGTGCTCGCACGTGTGGACGACCGAGTCATCCACGGACAAACAACCACTCGATGGGTCGCGGTAAAGCCGGCTGACGCCATCTTGGTAATCAGCGACAAGATCGCCGCAGATCAACTGCGCTGCAAAGTGCTCAAAGCAGCCGCAGGCAAGCTCAAACTCGGCATTTACACCCTCGCCCAGGGTCCCGAGGCCCTTGCCAAGGCCCAAGCCTCGGCAAAGAACTTCTTCGTCATCTCCGACTCAATCCGTAACTTCGCCGATCTGGTCAAGATTGGCGGCGACTTCGGCGGCGTGCTCAACATCGGCAACCTCAACGCCACGCGCGAGGGCACCAAGAACATGGGCAATACCGTGATGATGAACGATGAGGACGTCGTGGCACTCGACGAGCTCGAAGCCGCCGGCATCGACCTACAGTTCCAACTGCTGCCCGACGATGCCATCCGCACCTGGCCCACACTCAAGGCCAAGTACCAGTCGATGTAAACGCATCAACACCAGCTTAGGAGGAACACCATGGACCTTACCCTGCTCTTCCCCGCGCTTATGTGCGGCGTCTTCTGCTACCTGGGCGCCATCGAGAGCGCCTGCCTATTCGGCATGTCCGGCGGCTACTACGTAATGGGCCGTCCGCTCGTCGCCGGCCTGCTGTGCGGCCTCGTCTTCGGTGACGTGAGCGCCGGCGTCCTGTGCGGCGTCGCCGTCCAGGCTGTCTTCATCGCCAATCTGTCCACCGGCGGTGCTACCAACTCCGAGATCACGTACGCTTCCTACGGCGGCATCGGATTGGCCATGGCCACCACCAAAGACCCGGCGATTGCTGTCACCCTCTCCGTGCTTATGGGTCAAACTCTTGGTCTTATTTTCTACAACACCCGCATGGCCCTCTACTCCTTCTTCAACGGCAAGGCCCAGGCCGCCGCTGAGGCCAACGACGGCCGCGGTATCACCAAATGGCACATCATCTATCCCCAGATCTGCACGTTCTTCATCCGCGCCGTCCCGGTGTTCCTTGTCGTCTACTTCGGCCAAAGCGTAGTCGACACCCTGCTCAATAGCGTTCCCGAGGTCGTCACGCACATTATCTCCGTCCTCGGCGGCGTCCTCCCCGCACTGGGCATCGGCATGCTCATGAACATCGTGATCAAGGACAAGGCCCAGTTAATCTTCTTCCTCGCGGGCTTCGTGCTCCTCGCCTTCGCCGGCCTTTCCATGATCGCCATCGTGTTCCTCGCCGCACTCGTCGCCTACCTCGTGTTCCTGTCGAGCGGCAAATCCGCCGAGCCCGCGCTCGCAGCTGCCGAGCCCCAGGAGACCGCAGCGGTCTACGAAGACGACGACCTGTTCTAATCCCCGAAGGAGCGAACTCATATGACTACGGAACCCAACAACGCCACCGCCGAGAAGACCGGTAATGACGGCCACCTTTCCAACAAGGAGCTCAACACCATCTGGCTACGCTGGGCCTTCACCCACCTGGCCTCGATGAGCTACGAGAAGCTGCAGGGTCACGCCTACGCCTGGGCCTACCTTCCCTTTGCGGAAAAGTACTACAAAGATGACCCCGAGGCCAAGCGCCGCTTGCTCGTCCGCCACTCCGTGTTCTTCAACACCGAGCCCCAAACCGGACAGCTCATCAATGGCATCGTAACCTCCCTCGAGGAGAACATCGCCATGGGCGGCGAGGTCTCCGAGGATATGCCCAACAATATCAAAGCGACCCTCATGGGACCGCTGGCGGGCATCGGCGACTCCATCATTCAGGGCATCATCGTTCCCATTCTGCTCTCGATCGGCATGAGCCTCGCCACCAACGGTAGCCCGATTGGCCCGCTGTTCTATATGATCGCCTACGGCATCATCGGCCCACTTATCTCGTTTATCAGCTACCGCACCGGATATAAGCTCGGCGTCGGCGCCATCGACGTCATCGTGGGCGAGAACGCCCGCCGCATCACCGACGCCTTCAACATTCTGGGCATCATGGTCATCGGCGCCCTCGCCGCAGGCAACATAGGCCTGACCACCGCCCTCAACATCCCGCTGGGCGGCGAGTGGCAGCCCCTGCAGGCCACCCTCGACGGCGTGTTCCCCTCCATCCTTCCCCTGGCGACCGTGCTAATCACCTGGTGGATGCTGGGTAAGAAGCAGTACAGCCCCACCAAGGTCATCGTCATCCTGACCGTCGTGGTTTCTGCGCTTTGCCTGCTGGGCGTCTTCTAAGCAATAGTTCAATCGGCAAGCCAACAATTTAGGCCGGCCATCGGGGCGGAGCCTTATGGCTCCGCCCCATATGCTATATTCGTTTCAACTTCGGCCTTAAAAAGGTATGACAAAATGACGCTCTACGACCAAATCAAAGATGACCTACTCGCCAAAATTAAAAACGGCACATACGCTGTAGGCGAAGCCATTCCCTCTGAAATGCAGCTATGCGATATGTACGGCGTCAGCCGGTCAACTATTCGCCAGGCCATGCAAGCGCTTGTAAGCGAGGGCTACTTGGAAAAACGGCGGCGGCGCGGCACCGTTGTAACGCTCCCCAAGGTCGATCAGACCTTTGCCATGCGCATTATGAGCTTCGAAGATGAGATGAAACGAGCCGGGCGCGTGCCACGCACCAAGGTCCTCACCTTCAAGCGCGTCAAAGCAACAACCGAAATCGCCGGCAAGCTTGAGTTAGAGCCCGGCGAAGACGTGTACAAACTCGTCCGCCTAAGATATGCCGACGATACGCCCAACGTATTTGTGGAAAGCTATATTCCCTGCAAATCGTACCAAGACTTCGATGCCGTCAACTTTGAAGAGACCAGCCTGTATTTTGCCATGAGCGAATCTGGCAACCCAGTCGAGCGAGCGCGCCGTCACCTCGAGGTCTCAAAAGCCGATGTGACAACCGCCGCCCTGCTCGACATTGAGGAGGGCGACCCCCTCATCATTTTCCAAACCGTTGCACGAGACGCGCTTGACTCTCCCGTCGAGTATTCCCTGGCGACGTATCGAGGCGAAAGCAACTCCTTTGACTTTGAAGTGCGCGTAAGCGAATCAAGCTAACTCCGTTTGCGAGGTGGCACTCTGCCGCACTTTATGCGGAGCCGTCAGCACTCTTGGTAGGCTAACAGCCAGATCAAAAACGTGCTGGTCGGCAAGGACGGCAAGGCCGACGCCGCGAC
>UROZ01000043.1 GCA_900549655.1 uncultured Collinsella sp. | reverse complement strand
GCTCAAAACACCCCGTTGCATATGTGGTTCTCTATCTCTTTGTCGGCTGGGCATTACTGGTTGTCATCACCCATGCTATAGCCTTTGGAGCAGAACTGCTGATAACCAACTCGGACCAGCCCACCGTCAAATGGGAAGCGACCGATGAGTGCACCGATGGAACCCGAACCATTTACTACAACAGCCCGTCCCTCTACCAAGAGTTCAAGGTCAAGATAAAGGACTCCAAGATTGTCGGTGCCGAACCAGGCGCTTTCTTGACAATCGGAGCAACCCTCGACGCCGAGCAAGTCGAGTACACGGACAGCCGCGCGACGTATCGTGTCGACCTCAGCACCCTAGGCCGACCGTCACGCATCTGCCTGCTCGAATGCGAGACACGCGGCACCACGCTACACATGTCCGAAATTCAAATGCGCCCGGATAAAGAGCCCCTAAAGGGCTAGAGGTCCTAAGCCCAGCAAGCGATTCTCAACAGTAAAACGACAGCCCACCGGTTGTTTCTTTCCAGCGTTTGCAAATCAGCGCATGGTTAGATGAAACAAACTGCATGATATCGCGTAAATCCCGAGCAGGAATATCGCCCTTGTTATGGGCCAGCTTGCATCCGCCGGAGCGGGTAAGCCATATCTTGGTCGCCTCGGCGGTGGGGCGCTTGACCGCGATATGAACATGGACGGGCTCGCCGTTCTCCCCTGTCCAGAAAAAGATGATGTACGGCCCGAGTCGGAAAAGACTAGGCATAGACCCGTCCGCCTTCGTAAGCAAAACGCAGGATGAGCGGGGCATTGTTGCGTACAAAATCATCGAGTTCTTTGAGGTCTGCTTCGCTAAAGCCCTCGTGCGACACCCAATTGAATGCCGGCAAGATGCACTCCGCCGTGTCAAAACCCCAATCGCGTGGGCGCTCCACAACGACCTTCACCGTATTGTCCTCACGGACTTCGGAATACGAAACTTGCGTATCGTCCTCAAGGCGGACATATTCCCACATCATAAGCTCGCTCCGTTCAAAGACGTCTCTTCTTGAGCAGTATACCCGCCTGTACAGCTACTCCACCGGCTTGAAGATGGTGGCCTGACCGAAGACGCTGCGGATGAGGGCTTTGGCCTCGTCCTCGGTCTGCGGGATGCTTGGGGCTGCGCCCTGATGGCCGAAGGGACTGCCCGCGCCGGGGTTGGACTCCCAGGGAGCTGCAGGAGCGTCCTCCTCTTTGGGGGCAGTTGCAGCGGGCTTGGGCGCGGGCGTCGCACCCGGCACGTCGAACGGAGGCAGATCGTCCCCGCTCGCATCGCCTGCAAAGCCGCCGACCATGGCGTCATCGTAGGGCACCTGCTCGGATTCCCACGGTGCAGACTGCGCAGACGGCTGAGCCTTGGGAGCGGACGCGCGCTCGGGCGCTCGGGGTGCGGGCTCGGTCGGAAGCTTGCCCGTGGCAGGAGCGCCAGCGGGGTTGTCGGAGCGCAGCCAGGGGGCTTTGCCCAGGTCGGATGACTTGGGCGCAGGCGCGGCGGCGGGCTTGGGCGCGGGGACCGGAGCAGCCTGTTTGGGCGCAGCGGGTTCAGGCGCCGACGGGGTCGGTGCCGCTACCGGTGCCGCTTTTGGCTGCGTCGCGCTGACGTTCGAGGATGCAGGGGCCGCCGAGGACACGGGTTGCGGGTCCGCAGATGCCGCAGCCCGTGCAGATGGAGAATGCTCCTCATGTTGAGGAGCCAGCGTGCCACCTCCATCCAGGACGTAGTCGACGGTGCGACGACCGAAGACCGCACTGACCGTCGGCAGGACCACCGACTGCGTGTCGGCGCGTCCGAGCATCTTGATGGCAAAGGTCGAGCCCGCGGGGAACGAGACCGTGAGCTTGGAGCCGTCGTCTGCTGTGGCGCGGGCATTGAGCAAAAGCCCTGCGTAGGAGGCCTGACGAGCCTTGACGCGTTCGACGACCTCGGCCCATTTGCGCTGGAGCTCACCGGCATCCTCGACCGCGGGGGTCTCGGCGGCACCAGCGGCAGCAACCTGGGCGGCGGTGTTGGGCTGGGGCTTAGGTGCCGGAGCGGTGGCAGGCGCGGGGGCTGCAACGGGCTGAGGCGTCGGAGCCGGCGCAGACTGAGGTGCAGACGCTGCAGGCTTGGAAGCCGACACGGACGCAGAACGGGGCGCAGGCTGAGCCGCCGGAGCGGCAGCACCACGGTCCCAAGGCATACCGCCCTGGCGCGCGGACGTATCAGCGGTGGTAGCAGATGCCGCCGGAGTAGCGGCTCGGGCACCCGAGATCAGCGTCGGCTGCTGGGCAGCAGCGGGTACGGATGCTGCAGGCGCGGTGGCCTGAGCAGCAGCCACGCTCGCCGGCACGGCGCCGTTGGCAACCATGGCCTCCAGACGCGCCACGCGCTCGGCCAATGCCTCAATCGTTAAATCAGCCTCGGGACGTGCCAGACGCGTACAGGCAATCTCGAGCACCAGGCGCACGTCGCTCGCGCCCCTCATCTCCAGTGCGGCATCGTCGAGCACCGTCAGCACGCGGGCCAGGCGGTCGGCAGGATGCTCGCCAAAGGCAGCGGCCTCGGCAGCAAGCGCCTCGGCCTGCTCGGAGCCGCCCTCAAACAGCTCGGCACGGGCGCCGGCAACGCAGGCAACGTACACGTCACGCACATGCGCTACCAGGTCGCGCGTCAGCTCCAGCAGGTCGTTTCCTTCCTCGACCTGCGCACGGATCAGTCCATAGAGCTCGGCAACATCGCGATCGGCAATGGCGCGGGAAAACTCGCCCAGAATCTGGTCCGAAACCTCGCCTAAAAGCGAGCGGGCATCGTCCGCATGCACAGAACCGTTGCCAAAAACGCTCAGCTGCTCCAGCGTGGAGAGCGCGTCGCGCATGCCGCCCTTGGCATGGCGCGCCACGATGGCGAGCGCCTCGTCGTCGTAATCGAAGCCCTCCTGCTCGCACACGCATGCCAGGCGATGCTCGATATCCTCGTTACCGATGCGGTGGAAATCGAAGCGCTGGCAGCGCGAGAGGATGGTCTCCAGAATCTTTTGCGGGTCGGTGGTGCACAGCACAAAGATCACGTGTGCCGGCGGCTCCTCAAGCGTCTTGAGCAGCGCGTTGAACGCCGCCGTCGTGAGCATGTGGACCTCATCGATGATATAGATCTTGTACTTGCCGCGCACCGGGGCAAAGTTGACGGAGTTGATGATCTCCTCGCGCACGTTGTCCACGCCGGTACGGCTTGCGGCATCGAGCTCGTAGACATCGGGGTGGTTGCCCTCGGCAATGAGCTCGCACTCCTCGCAAGTACCGTCGGGTATGCAGCCGCTTGCACCCTCGGCGCGCGCCGCCTCGGCATTGCGGCACAGCAGCGCCTTGGCAAGGATGCGCGCCATGGTGGTCTTGCCCGTGCCGCGCGGTCCGCAGAACAGGTAGGCGTGGGACAGGCGTCCCTCGGTGATGGCGTGCTCGAGCGTCGAGACGATATGCTGCTGGCCCACCACGGAGTCGAAGGTGAGCGGGCGATACTTTCGGTACAACGATTCCATGGGTGCTCCCCCGGGTATACTGAGACTTGTTGCCGCGACGGCCATGCGGTCGCACGGCATACCGCATTCATAATAACCCGTACGGCGAGCCCGCCGCGATAGGAGTCCAAAGAGCATGGCAGACGCAGAGAGCAACCTCGTTCCCTCCGAAGCAGCCGACCAGGTCGAGGTCGCGCTCGAGGCGCAGGCAGCAGCCGACGACGGCATCCTGTACCTCAACGAGTATCAGTACGAAAACGACCTCGTCACCGACTTTGCGCGCCTGGTCGCCTCGCCCAGGCGCCGTGGCTCCCTGTACGTCGCCGCCGCGATTGCCGCGCTCATCGGCATCGGCATGCTGGTGGCCGGCGGCAGCTGGATCAAGTTCGGCGTCGTGCTGATCGTGTTCGGCGCCTTTTTGGCCTGGTGGAGCAAAAACCTGCACCATACGCTCGCGCGCGACTTTATCGATGCCGTCGAGGCCGACGAGTCCATGGGTGGCCGCTATCGCCGCGTCGCCGCCAACGAGGACGGTCTTATGGTATGGGGCAAGAGCGGCAAGTCGCAGTTCTTCCCGTTTGAGAAGCTCGACCACGTACTCGACGGCGAGCGCATCTTTGTGGCCATGTTCGCCGACCAGGGCGTGACGATCCCCAAGGATACCTTTGTGCGTGGCAACGCCGAGCAGTTTGGCTCCTTCCTCAAGGCGCGCATCAACAAAAAACTCCGCATCGAGACTAAGAAGAAGAAAATGAAGGCCGAGAAGGCTGCCGCCGAAGCCAAGCAGGGCGACAAGGCCGACAAGCCCCAGGACAACAAGCACAAGCAGAAGAAGAGCAAGAAGAAGCGCTAAGGCCGAGCGCCACTGCGAAGGGAATCTCGTCCAACTTTAGTGCAGGATAAGATTCCCTTCGCAGGGCCTTCGAACTATTTAACTTCAAACCTTAAGAGCCTTCTCTCTGGCAGATCGGTCATCTTCATCGTATAAGTCCCAGGAAAAGCCTTCTCAAAACGGACGGTCTCGTAACCTTCGAAATAGTCGTTGGTGTTTCGCATCATGAATGGGACGAGCAACTCGTTCTCCGCCCCAACCTGTACAGCAAACGCAGCAGAACCGCCCAGAGCCGGCATTGCCTGCGTTATCAGATCGGTATTGACCACAAAGTCATAGTTTGGTGCAGACTCCGGCACCAAATGCCAGACATACGTCTTGATGCCGCCTTCGACATTGTCCTTATTCCTGACACGCATCTTTACGGCGATAACACACGTGATGTCGGCGTCCTTCAATTTCGTTTTCGTATCCACGATGCCATATTTTGAATAATTATCATGCGCACGCTTGAGATACTCGCGCGGCGTGAGCAGCTCTGCCCCGTCTATGCAAAACGAATACCCGTCAGTCGCCACATCCTTCGAACCCAGAAACGCCCCATCCATCGAGAGCCATTCGCCCTCCGCATAATATTTCTCAGGAATGACCGTCCGGTTCCCGTTAACGACGCTCACCCTCATGCCCGCAAGGCCGGTAGCAGCACAGCCGAAAAGAGCAAGCACCGCCCTTCTTGTCCACAGGGTTTTCTTCATCGCGCTCACGACCTTTCCCGAACGTTCACAACGGCACCGTCGCGCATGCAGTAAACCCGATCGGCCAGCTCCTCGAGCACCTCTCCGTCATGGCTGGACAGAATAACCTCGCGACCCGTTGAGGCCGCCATCGCCACAACGCGCTTGAGCATTTCCACGCCCGCTTCGTCGAGGGCATTTGTTGGCTCATCGAGAACAAGCAGTTTCGGCTTCTCCATAATTGCCGCAGCTATCCCCAGACGTTGCTTCATCCCAAGCGAGTATGCTCGGAACTTCTTTTTTTCGTCTGCATCGAGCCCCACGAGCCGCAGGGCAGAGCGAATGTCCTCGGGGGTAGCAACGCCCTTGATCTGAGCGATGAGCTCCAGATTGTCGTAGCCAGACAGATATCCCAAAAAGGAAGGCGCCTCGATCAACATCCCCAGACTCGGCGGGAACGAGATATCAACTCCGAGCCTTTGACCATCGATTGAGATCTCGCCTTCGGTGGGTTTAATCAATCCGCAGACCGCTCGCATGAGCATGGTCTTGCCCGAACCGTTTATCCCCTGAAGCCCGACCACGGTCCCAGGGGCAACCTCGATAGACACATTGCGCAGGACAACGTTTTTACCCATACGCTTCGATATGTCCCTAACGATTACGCTCATATCTTGTCCCCCTTTTCTATAAGGTCTGCCCTTCGAAACCACAGTCCGCCCAGCGATAGGCATAACGACATAATCGCAATTGATGACAAGACGCTCGAGCCCGCCGCGATTCCCTCTTTGACAATTCCGCCCCAGCGCAACAGCATCAAGGCGTTACCCAATAGCGCCCAATGTCGTGCATATGCCGAGCAGATCAGGTAGCTCATTAAAACCACAAACGAGACTGACGGCCCAAGCACAAACCCGACCGCTGCCTGCGCAAACGCAAGCGCCTCGAAAGCAAATAAGAGACCTATGAAAAACGGCAGCGCATCTGCCTCGGCAGCTTTGAGAAACCACGGCGCCAAATTAGCCAGCTGAAGCGACTCGCCATGAATGACCTCGCTGAACGAGGAGCTCACCACCAAGCTCCAAATCACAACAGAGCAAACCACCACGAGCAGTGAAAATGCCGTTACCGCCGCCACTGAGATAAAACGCGAGGCCCACCAAAGGGTTCTTGCCCGGCATCGAACAAGTGCTTGTAAACCAAGCCCGTGCAACGATTCGGTCGGATAATCGAGTGTTGTATAGAGAATAAGCAGAATGAGGAATAGCCACCCTAACGGAGGCACAAACATGACCCCGGGCCTAGGCTCAAACGGAGCAGATCCGGCAAACACGAGCGCAAGATTATCCGCAAACCCCAAGGTATCCGTCCTGACCCCATACACAGAAGACAATCCGTAGGCGTACACCAAGTTTGCAACGGTCACTGCCGCAACCGCAATAAAAGCAATGATGTTCTTCTTCAAAACGGTCCTCAGGTCCGCGGCGACCAGCCTAAACAGCATCAGACCACCTCGCGTCTTTTTAAGAATCTCGCGGAAACCAAAGAAAAGACGAACAGCAAGATGATTTCCGCAACCCCCGCTCGGATGTCGGGCCAGTTATTTAGTGATTCCGACCTGATGCTGTTAAGAATGTTGCAGTTAAAGCCGACGCATGAAAGGACGCTAAAAATCCAGTCGTTAACAAAGTGCCATGCAACCATAATCAGATATGGAACGACCATCGCCTTGATTCTGCTGCGGAACACAACCGACAGACCGGTCACGGCCATGGATAGAACCCCCAGCGCCACCGCATCGAACAGCGTATAAACCAGCACGTATAACAGAGGCCGGGAATAAAACAGGCCAGAAAAATAGCTATGCAGATAGAGCCCGACGTAAGTCGATTCGTCGACTCGGGGGAGATACGCGGGAAACAGTATGGAGACAATCAGAAAGTTCACGAGTAGCGGAATAGCCGTGACCGCAAACGCAGAGAGGAAAGCAGACAGCATCTTCACGTTCACGTATGCATTTCTAGAAACACGCGTGCAGATCTGTGCCTCGTAACCGCTCAAACGCTCGGACAGGCATGACCACGACCCGGCCAACATGGCAAGCAACGGCAGCGCATAGAAAAACACCGACGCTAACAACGGCGCATTCGCGCTCACAACAATCCAGTTACCAAAGCTACTTACACGCGTTTGGCCGGAGTATGTCTGAGACTGCAGACCAATGCCGTAGCCAAAAGATAACAGCTGTTTGCGTTCAGTCTCGAGCGTCCACCACGCCTCGACGGCAGCTGCCATCGAAATTACAATCGCCAAAGTAAGAGCCAACGCAAATATTGGGTTTCCAGATATCTTGGACAACTCGTGCCGAATTAGATTTTTATTCAACCGACATCACCCTTCCATTGGCCGGACCGAGCAGCAGCGCTCGGCCCGGCCCTAATCACAACAAGAAGCTGCGGATTGGCTAGGAGGGAAGTTTGTTAAAATGGCCTAAGCAATCGGGGCTCCACTTTCCATAGACCGTGCCGTATCCGGACTCGGCCCAGGCAGTCAGACGAGCATGGCTGCGCCCATTCTCGCGAACGAGGTTATACATCTCCCATTCGCCCGCGTGGTTGGCGCGATACACGCCTTGCGTGCAATTCATAGTGCCCGTTCCTCTATTGTCATAGGCGCCGTCCACGTACAAACGTAACGGCCTTCCTGAATAGCCTTGGATCAAAGTGTAAACTGAAGATGAATCTTCTTTCTGGCGATAGCCAGTTGCGCTCGTGCCAGAACATTGAAAAGCGAAATATCTATCTTCGTTGTTCTTGCATGTGGCAATTCCGGCATCCGCGCTCTGCGAAATGCTAGAAACCTGGGAAGTGTCAAACTCATCTTGAGCAAATGATGCGGCAGGTGCGCCCATCGACAAACCCGCAACAATCGCCAACCCGACTCCGAGTCGAGCAACAGCGCTCCTTGGCTTAATCATGGCTTTCTCCAATCAAAAGCGGTCAATAATGCGTCGACGCACGGCAACTTTTGCATGAATAGAGAAAGATGTCTGTAAACACCCGCTATTGAGTTGATTGCTCAGGCGTTTACACGTTATCTACCTGCGATAACAATGAAACAAGTTCCGCTTTATTCTTGATCCTCAACTGGCGGTAAGATGCAGACCGCAGTGCTTGCACCGTAGATGCAGCGTAACCGACATCCTCCGCAATAGCCTTTGTCGTTGCGCCCTCTGCCGTCATCAGCAAGATTTGCGACTGAACATTAGAAAGGGAGCGAGACATAAGCAGGGCCAGCTGGCGCACGCGGGCTGTTTCGGTGGACCCGTTCGCGCGGTACTCCAAGACGGCTTTCTCGTCCTCAACCGAGCGGGCGAGCGCGATGTGCGTGACGAATATGGGCACAGACCAGCAGACGATCACCGTTGCCACGACGACATTGACAGCCGAACTATGCCCCAACAACGACGCGAGGAACAACGGCTTGAAAACCGTCAGATCCTGCACCATGTTGAGCAAGACAACCCAAACGGGAGCCATCGCCCCAAAGCAGAGCATCCATACCCCAAGCATTTTGCGCTGCGGACAGCTTCGCAGCACTATATACGTGAGCAGCATCCCCGTCAGTACCGCAAGTCCATGAATTCGCCCCCTAGTTGCTGCATAGATTAAAGCAGCCACACCTATCACAACCAATGGCGCGATAGCCCGAGTATGGGCATGAACCTTAAACGGGCGCAGCTTAACAGCGAGCGAAGCCATAGACGCTATGCCGCAAACCAGGACCGGTGCAGCCATCAACGGATCGCGTATGCACCTCCATGCCGCGATATAAACAAAAGCCCATTCCACGGCAGACAGTATCGCCCACACGCACGGGCTTCCAAGCCCAATCGCCCCATCCGCTCTATCCAGATCAGCTTCACGATTCGGTTTTCCACCCGTGTAGCGTAGCGACAGAAACAGTCCGAGACCCAATGCATAGCTTGCAAGAGAAAAGGCGACAGCCCACGAAACACCGGACCCCCAATCGCTATCCGCCATTACCAAGGGACCCGCCGCAAGGAGGATGAAAAATGATGTGAGCAGGTATCGAAACAGCCGGCGCGTTCGAGCTGATGCCAACATATCGTCAGCATGCCGCTGCAGCGGCTCAGGCCCTACAGCATCACCCTCACCTGCAAACAACGCCACGAGCTCGCGTGAGCCCGCAACCGACGCCTTCCCGTATGCTCGGTGAAGCGTTGTTCGCACCGTCGATGGCTTCGTACCCGTCTCCCTGGCAATTTCCGCCGGCGTTTTCCCTTTGAGCAGCAGTCGAACAAACTGCTCTTCTCGAGGCGACAGGGCAGGGGGAAACACTCCCGCATCGAATGGGTCGGACGCGCAGGCAATATCCGGATTGTTGTCCCGTTCCCCCCTTAGCAACGTGCACACGAAGGCAACAGCAATAGCGGACCCCATCGCAAGCAATACAATGATCGCGGCATCGCTTGCGAAGTATGCCGCCTCGACAGCCGGAACAAGACCAATAGGGACTGCCACGAGCACAGAACGGGCAAACACGTCGCTCTGTCCCCGACCAAAGGCGCGGAGACAGCAAAGCGGCGGGGCCACAGCCAACACGAGATAGACCAGAGGAATTAAAAGCACTAAGCCAATTGATACGGCCGTTACAGGGGACATCCCCCATGGCTCGGGAACGACTCTCCATGAAACTCGACAGCAAAACAGCAGGCAAGACAGGATGGCTATTGTTTCTGTAAAAATCGCGTCCTGCGGGTGACGAGTTTCTCTTTCGTCAGCCCACGTCGCCCCCTGCGTCAAAGGAGAGCCCACCGTGCCCCAAATAACATATGAGAGGAGCAGCGATCCAACAAAGCACGAGGCGCACGAAACGCCATGCAGCAGCCAGATCGGTGCAAACACGAATGGAATAGAATCTCCGCGAGCATAGAAGGCCAAGTCGGCCCATTCGGGAACCGTTGCAATAACACCAAGGAAAACACCAATGGCGCCAAGGCGACCCGGCCGTCTTATTTCTCTCCCCTTGCGAAGCGCAACACCATGAACAAACGCCGCAAGGCATGCGCCAAGGATAACGAGCCAGGTCATTGCACCTGATGCCAAACCGATTGAAGATGAAAACCGGTGATAAGGGGTGACCGCCATTACGACGAGCACAATGGAGAAAGCAGATGTGGCAGAACAGCGGGAAAAGAGCATATGACCTCCATAGCGCGTCATTATATCGCTCGGGCTGCTCGTTTATCTCCGCGCCCACACCAGCCAGCATCAACGATTCACGTTAACTCCAATCCGAGCCAGGTCACGGTCCATTTTTCCCGCAGTCCCACATCAAAGTGGGATGCGGTTTCCTTTTGAGCGCCGGTTCGGAAAATGCATCCCGTTCTGAGTCAGTATTCTGGGACGCAGTTTCCGCAGCGCACCCCATTCGGAAAGCGCATCCCACAATTTGGCTGAAAACTGGGGCACGCTTTCCGGACGGATCGAAACGAGGCCAAGAAGGCCAAGAAGGATAAGTTGTCCCCGCCGCCCGTTATCCTCGCCATCCATCCGAGCGTGCTACACTAGCAGCATCTATGCCACCGCGAACGCTGGAACGGACCACGCCCCGTGCCCGCCGCTCGCAAACGAACTTTAAACGCACGAGGGTTGGCCATGCCGCTTTTCTCGCAACATACCGCCCGGTTCTCGCCGGACGTTCCTTTGGAGGGCACCAGCTCTCGCGAGCTGCTCAAGCGGTACCAGCCGCTCGAGACACTTGCGACCGGCGGTTTTGGCTCCATCGAGATTTGCCGCGACACGCACCTGCGCCGCCGCGTCGCCATTAAGCGCATTCCCCTTATCAACGGCGCCGGCATGCCCGCCAGCGACATCATGGATGTCCTGCGCGAGGCGCACACTGCCGCCATGCTTCAACATCCCAATATCGTGCAGGTCATCGACTTTACGCATGACACCGCCTATGCCTACCTGGTCATGGAGTATGTCGACGGTATGTCGCTGGCCGAGTTTTTGCATCGTGTGGACGGCCACTCGCTCACCTTTGACGAGGCCGCGGCCATTGCCGATGCCCTGGGCCAGGCGCTCACCTTCGCCCATAGCAATGGCGTACTCCACCTGGACATTAAGCCCGCCAACGTGCTCATCGACCACTCGGGCAATGTAAAGCTCACCGACTTTGGCATGGCGCGACTGTCGTCCGCCGGTGGCTTTGGCGGCTCGCGCGGCGGCACCATCGGCTACATGCCGCCCGAGCAGCTCGATATCGAGACCGGCACGGTCGACGAGCGCGCCGATGTCTTTGCCCTCGCCTGTGTGATCTACGAGGGCCTGTGCGGCAGCGCTCCCTTTATGGCGGCCACGCCCGCCGACTCGCTCGGCCGCATCATCGGCGGCGCCACCTATCCCAGCGAGCTGATACCACACTTCCCCCCGGGAGCCGAGGCCGCGCTCATGAGCGCGCTCTCCCCCATGCCGCAGGACCGCCCCAACAGCATCGAGGCATTTTGCGACCAGCTCCTTGCCGGTCTGGGCAGCGTACGCGAGGGCCGTCGCAGCCTGGAGCAAATGGTTGGCGAGCTTTCGGATGACGAGCAGGAGCTCGACGATATCGAGCCGTCGCACTACGAGGACGACGCCATCGAGGTCGACCCCGCACTCGGCTGGGCGGGCACGCGCTGGAGCCATGCGCGCGACTACACCATGCGCACTATCTCGGCGCTAACGTGCGGCACCTTTAGCTTTTTGCTGATGCAAACGGCCGGGGTCGCGGCGCTTCCCGGCCTGGTCATTGCGGCCATCGCGATCGGAGCGGCGGCTGGCCTGGCCCCCCAGATTGGCTCGGCCATCTCGGCTGTGGGCTTTTTGGTGCTCATGGCCAACGCCACCATGCAGGCACAGGGCATCCTGTCGATGCTGCCCGTCGCGGTGATCTTTGCCGCCGCCATGTCCGGTTGGTGGATCGCCTGGGGTCGCACCGAGACTGCCGCGAGCGCCACGCTCACCTGTGCACTCGCGCTTGGCTGTCTGACCGGCAATACCTTCCTGGCAGCTGGGGTCGCCGCCAGCGTCGCGTCATTTTGGCTCGGCCCGGCAAGCGCCGCCGCGGCAACGGGCATGGGCGCGCTTTTTGCCCGTCTGGCCACGGTCGCGCTTTCAGCCGGAGGCGTGCTGGGGCTCGGTAACGTTGCCGCAGCGCTGGGAGACCCGCTCCTTTGGGCTGCCTTTGTGCTGGTAGCGGCAACTGCCGCGGCGTCATCTGCGCTGCTCAATGCCCATGCCAAGCGTGCCGATCAGGGCTCAAACCTTGCCGCAATCGCCGCCATCGCTGTCACCGGCATCGGCTGCGCAGCGGCGTCCTGTCTTGCACACCATATGGAAATTGCCAGCCTTGCAGCCGCGGTCGTCGCCAAGGCGGCGGTTGCGGGAACCCTATCCTCTATAATCGTTGGGATATGCCTATATTTGCTCGGATACCAAAGAACTTATACGGAGAGTGATCTTTCGTGAACTTCCTGAACATCTTCGAGGACCACGTGGCCGGCATCTTCGGTGCCACCCGTGCCCCGTTCTCCTTTAAGAAGCTTGCCAAGCAGGCCGCTCGCGACATGGAGGATCAGACTCTGGTGATTAACGGCGTCAACACGGCGCCGGCACTCTATACCATCCTGATCGCCGCCGACGACGATCCCATGCTCGCCCCGTTCTACCCCGAGCTTTCGCGCGAGGTCCGCGAGTTTGTGAAGGCGCAGGCCGAAAAGCGCCGCTATGTCTTTGTCGGCGAACCCCTCGTGCGCTTTATGATCGATCCGCAGCTGCGCGCCGGCAAGTTCTCGGTCTTTGCCGAGAACGTCGATGCCCCCACGCTCGGCCGCCTGTACGAAGAAGAGCGCGCCTATCAGAACGGCCTGGGCCAGAACAACTCCGCGGCAAGCCGTGCCGCCAGCGCCCCGCGCGCCGGCCAGCAGCAGTTTGCTGCCCCGCAGCAGCAGCGCCCCGCCGCCATGCCCCAGCAGCAGCCGACGCCTCGCGCCGCCGCTCCCGACCCGCTTGCCACGGCAGACCCCTTCGCGCCTAGCGTCCCCGACCCCGCCGCCGCACCCATCCCGGTGCCGCAGACCATCTCGCGCGACGCGCTTGCCGGCATGGGCGGAGCCGCCGCGACCGGTGCCGCCGTGGGCCTAGGCGCCGCAGCCGGCATCGCCTCCAACATGGCGAGCACTCGCGCCCCGCAGCGCCCGCTCGCCCAGCTCGTCGACGTCGTGAGCGGCGAGAGCCATAGCATCACCTCCGCACAGGTGACCATCGGTCGCGAGCGCTCAGTTTCCGACATTGCCCTGCGCGACCCCAACGTGTCGCGCCGCCACGCCCAGCTCACCTTTACGGGCTCGGATTGGTCGATCGAGGACCTCAATTCCACCAACGGCACACTCGTCAACAACCGCCGCATTACGCGCTGCCCGCTGCGCAACGGCGATCTGCTGACGTTTGGCCTGAGCACCTTTGAATTTAGGGGATAGTCGCTTATGAACATCGATATCGTCCTTTTTGCAGGCCGCATCGTCCTGGTCGCCCTGCTCTATATCTTCCTGTTCGCCGTCATGAAGACCGGCGTGGGACTTGTGCGTGGACAGCGCCGCGACTCGGCTATCTGGACGATCGATGTGGACAAGGGTCCGCGCGGTATCCGCGGCATCCACGTAGATATGCTCGGCCCCGTCATCGTCGGTCGCTCGCCGTCTTCGGACATCTGCATCAACGAACCATTCGTCTCGGCCTCGCATGCGCGCTTTTCGCTGCAGGGCCCGGCGCTCATCATCGAGGACCTCAACTCGCTTAACGGCACGCTCGTCAACGGCCGCCAGCTCGTGGAGCCCGCAACGCTGCGCGAGGGCGACGAAGTCCAGATCGGCGATGTGGTCATGAAGGTGAACCGTCGATGATCGACGAGGAGAACAAGTCCGCGACTATGACCGAGGCACCGGCTGCCGCCGCAGCTGCACCGGCCCACGCCGCTCCGGCGGACTCCGCACCCGTGGAACCCGAGGACACCGTGTTCTCCCTGCCTCTTTCGCATGTAACGCATGATATTTCGGATCTCGCCGATAACGAGGACGAAGAGGATGCCGTAGCGGCGCCCATCGGCGCACATGCTGCGGAACAGCCCACAGCGCCCGAAGCAACCTCGGCGCCGGCTCACTTTGCAGAGCCCGTCGCCGCGGCAATCAACGAGAGCGCTGCGGTGTTTGCGGCACCCGAGCCCGCCGCGCCGGCGTTTCCCATAGCCCCGGCATCCGAGGTTGCGCCCGCGTCTACGCCGGCGCCCGAGCCTATAGACGTCAGCCCGCAAGACG
>UROZ01000042.1 GCA_900549655.1 uncultured Collinsella sp. | reverse complement strand
CCGTTCGACTTGCATGTGTTAGGCGCGCCGCCAGCGTTCATCCTGAGCCAGGATCGAACTCTCCGTCCAAAATAAATGGGCTTCGAGCCCGTCCGGTCCTCACAACTATTAGCTGATCGGTTCCGTTCGATTCATATGGTTCTAGTATAGGAAAAGGAATTTCTCGGGGCCGCCTCTCGGCGGCCTTGCGAAAAACAAATCCAAGTTAGACCATTTCAAATGGTTCGATGTCTGCCCGGATGCGACACTTGAAGTGTCCATCCTCGCAGTATCCGGTTCTCAAGGTGCACGCTTTGCGGCTCATCCGGTTCCACCGGGCCGCGCGGCAAGGAGATATATTGCCAGACCGGAGGGGCCCCGTGGGCGGGAATCGCACACTCCATATTTTGTTCACAAATGAATAGGTTCCTCAGTCGCATCACTGAGGTTAAAACTGAAGCATTGGCTTCTGATATTGGCGATGACCAGCTGTTTTATGAGTATTGAGACATCGGTCATCTCTGGAGCGCTACTTTACTCCAAAGGCATCAGCTATTTGTTTCCCATCGGTAAAAGGCGGGTTTTGTTCGCCAAGCGTTCTTATATATAGATAGATACGGGTTCGAACCCATGAAAGGGCGACAAAAAAGGCAGCCAACCGAAGTTGACCGCTTTCTATTCTATGCTGGAGCATCCAGAGGGTGCTTCCGAACTCGTTTTCTCGCTGCCATTCATGCTTTCGAAGCATCTTTCGACCTTCGCAGTCTCATGTTTTGAGGATCTGCCGTGTTTATCACTGTTATCAATGAGTGTGTGGAAGTGATCCTCATACAGATTCATGCGATCCGCCAGAGAACTGAGAAGCATCTTTCTGCAGCCCTCGTTGTCTATCCTCGCATCTCTCAGGTCTTCCGGAAATTCACAAGCAGTCTTAGGGTCAATTTGTTTCTGCTTTCAGAGACTTGTTTGAGAGTTTTTAAAGACAGTTCAAAACAATAAGCGAGACACCATAAAGCAGAGCAAGATGTGCCGGATAGAAAATGTAGAAGAAATATTTCAGCTTCAGCCCTCGCTTGCAATTATAAAGATTGATAAGCAACAACGAAATTATCGCGGCAGCAACATCAGGATTAAAAATATTAGCTGTAGTGAACTCAAATCCGCCGCCAATTATATGGCATGACGAAAGGAGCACTGCACATACTGCAGCAAAGAACATCTTAGCTTTGCTGTCGTGGAATAAATAGAATGCAGCCACAAGCAGAATGCCATACGCACCGCCATCCAGCTTAGTGTATTCAGCTGCCAGTGCTGTCAAAACAATCAGAGCAATTTCTGCAATGTGCCTCTTCCATTTTGAAAGACTTTGTATCTTTTCCAGAATAATCAAAAAGACCAAGGAAAGCAGGAGCTCATACATAACATTCTGTTGCCGAAGGTCAAATAGCTGCCCGGTTTGAACGAAATCGTATATGGGCTCCGCAATGATTGCGAAGACAAGCATATTTCGCAGGTACTTCTTTATGTCATGAGTATGCAAAAATCCCTCAACTATCAAAAAGCAAAATAAGGGAAATGCAATTCTGCCAAGAACATGAAGCACATCCGAAGCCTCGCTTAGAATCGCCCACTGCTCGTCTGATATCTGATTGTACGATGCGTGAGTCATGATTCCATTGGTCAGGACGATCCTGCTTACATGATCGAGAACCATCGAAATGGCCGCTATTATCTTTAATGTGCTGTCGCTAATTCCGTATCTGTCTGTTTTCATTTCGTTTTCCTTTCTTTGGGTGGGCCGTCGGGGGTTCAGCCTGCTCCGCAGGCGGCCGCTGCGGCGTTCCGCGCCCCGACGGGTTCGAACCCGTGCACCGGCAACAAAAAAAGCGACCAACCGGAGTCGATCGCTTTCTATTCTATGGTGGGCCGTCAGGGGTTCGAACCCTGGACCTTGGGATTAAAAGTCCCCTGCTCTGCCAGCTGAGCTAACGGCCCGCGGGTGGCATTGTACCACGGTCTGGAACTATTCCCAACTCCATTGGCCGTTCTGGAAAATCACAACTTCACGTCCATCAGGCGTAATGCCCGTAATATCGATGTCGTCCGTGCCGATCATAAAATCGACGTGCGTGCTCGAGACGTTAACACCATGCTCCAGGAGCTCCTCCTTGGACATGTCGTACCCACCCTCGATGCATTCGGGGAAACCGACACCTAGCGCGAGATGGCAGCTAGCGTTCTCGTCATAGAGCGTATCGTAGAACAGAACACCACTTTCGCGGATCGGCGTGTTCTTGGAAATGAGCGCGACCTCTCCCAGGTGAGCAGCGCCCTCGTCAGTATCGATGATACTTGCGAGCGTTGCCTTGCCCACGCGGGCGTCGTAGTCCACCACGCGGCCGCCCTCGAACTTAATCCAAAAATCGTCGACTTTATTGCCGTGGTGGATGAGCGGCATGGCCGAGTACACGATACCGTCGGCGCGCATGCGATCGGGCGAAGTGAAGACTTCCTCGGTGGGAATGTTGGGGAAGAAGGGGTGCCCATCGGGCGTCTTGCCCTTGCCACCGGCCCACTCGTGACCCTTCGTCATGCCAATCGTCAGATCGGTTCCATTTGCCGCGGTGTAATGCAGGCAGTCGAAACGATTGCCGTTCAGGAAACGCAGGTTCTTTTCGAATGCGGCGTCATGGAGCTCCCAGTCGCTCTCTGGGTCCTGGCCATCGGCGCGAGCGGTGTGCAGAATCGCATTCCACAGCTTATAGATTGCAACCTCATCGGCGTCTCCCGGGAACACCTCGCGCGCCCAAGCCACGACCGGAGCGCCGGCGATGCACCACGGATTGATGTTGTAATCCAGTCCACGGCGGAAAACTTTGCACTGCGTGTTCTTTGCCTTAGAAGCTGCAGCGGGCTTAGCGGGATCGATGCCCTTAAGGGCGGCGGGGTCCGCACCCTCGATAAAGATAAAGCAGGCACCGTCCTGGGCCAGGGAATCCAGCTGCAGGCGCTTCCACTCGGGCGTCTGCTCAAAATAGCTTTTCTCGACATGCTCGTACGTGAGCCTCGTCACGGCATCATCGGCCCAGATGACCGTCACGTGGCCGGCGCCGGCAGCATAGGCCTCCGCGACCACCACGCGCGCAAACGGCACGCACTCAACCGGAGACTGAACGACGACTTCCTGGCCGGGCTTAACGTTTACGCCCTTGCGGACAACCAGGCGCGCATAGTTTTTAATCTTGGGCTCCAGGGACTTCATACCCTCCAGGGCCTCTTCGACCGTCAGGGCAGCTCGAATCATGTGCCACTCCATCTATCTATAGAACAGTAAAAAGGCGCGCCGCAAAAACGACGCGCCTTATATCTTAGCGATAAGTATGTATGCAAACGCTACTTCTTCTTGGAGTCCTTCTTGTCCTCCTCGGCAGCTGCGCGCTCGATAAGAGCGTTGAGCTTGTTCTCGGACATGCCCTCGGCCTGCGCGCGGTACATGTTGCGCAAGGGACGAATACGAGCGAAGTCGTAGATAAAGTCACCTAGGATGATGACATAGGACAAAACGATGCCGACCATCTGGACAGGGCTGGACACCATGCCAGCGGGAGCGAAGTACAGCGAGGCCCAAATTGCCACGACGAGCACCATGCCAATGGCGAGCACAATCCACCAGATGCGACGGCGCTTGGTGTAGTCCTCGTCCTGCTTGAGGAGGATATTCGACACCGTATAGATGCGGTCCTCCTTGGCGCGCTGCTTAGCCTTGCGGGCGCGCTTCTCCTCTTTAGAGAGGCCCTCGAGGTTCTCGCCCTTCTCGAGCTCTTTGCGGCGTGCCTTAGACGAAGCCGGCACGACGCGAACGGAGCTCGCTGCTTGGCGGGCGGGCTTAGCAGATGCGGCAGACTTGCGCGCAACCCCGGTAACTTCGTGGGATTGCGTGCGCTTGTTCGTGGCGCTACGGGTACTCACTTATGCGTTCTCCTTCATGCTTGTGAACTGGGAGCCCGTGATGATCTGGAAGGCCTCGCGATAGCGCTCGGACGTGCCATCGATGACCTCGGCGGGCAGGTGCGGGGTCTCCCCCGTCATATCCCAGTTGGCCTTGAGCCAATTGCGGACGAATTGCTTGTCGTAGCTAGGCTGGATCTTGCCCTCCTCGTAGCTGGCAGCAGGCCAGAAACGGCTGGAGTCGGGCGTGAGGCACTCGTCGATCAGCGTGACCTTGCCATCGATGACACCAAACTCGAACTTGGTGTCGGCAATGATGATGCCACGGGTCGCGGCGTACTCGGCAGCGGCCTTGTAGATCTTGAGGGAAAGGTCACGAATCTGCGTGGCGATGTCCTCGCCCACGATCTCGCAGCAACGCTCAAACGAGATGTTCTCGTCGTGGTCGCCGATCTCGGCCTTCGTGGACGGCGTGAACAGCGGCTCAGGAAGCTTGGAAGCCTCGGTCAGGCCCTCAGGCAGCTGGATGCCGCAGACGGTGCCGTTCTCGTCGTAGGTCTTCTTGCCCGAACCGGTCAGATAGCCGCGGACGATGCACTCGATAGGAATCGTCTGGGCCTTCTTGACCAACATGGCGCGGCCAGCGAGATAGTCACGATACTCAGCAAACTCCTCGGGGAAATCCGCCGGGTCGATGGAAACGAGATGGTTGGGAACGATGTCGGCAAATTTATCAAACCAGAATGCCGAGATGCGGTTGAGCACCTCTCCCTTAAACGGGATCTCGTCGGGAAGAATGAAGTCGAACGCAGAAATGCGGTCGGTGGCGACCATCAGCAGGTTTTCACCGGCATCGTAAATATCACGAACCTTGCCACGGGAATCCGGACGACGCTCCATCGTTGTCACGTGAGTCACTCCTTACCTAAATACGACAGAAATGCGGGTTCTTTCCCGCATGTTTTCGCAAACTCGGAGCGGCAGGGACGCGGCCCCTCCTTCACCGAATAGCGAAAAGCTAGTGCTCCATTGTAGTAGATGCCGCGTCCGCCGTGTGCTCGCGGGGCAGATGAATTGTAAAAGTCGTACCCTTTCCAAGCTCCGACTCCACGGATATGTAGCCATGGTGACGCTCGACGATCTGCTTGGTCACGGCGAGGCCAACGCCCAGGCCGCCGGCTTCGCGGGCGCGGCTGGCATCGGCGCGCCAAAACCGCCCGAAAATGCGCGACAGATCGTCCTTGGCAATACCGATGCCGGTATCAGAAACGGCAATGCTGACGTGCCTGCGGTCACTGAGCACCGACACCACGACCCAACCGCCCTCGGGGGTGTAGCGCATGGCGTTGCTCATGAGGTTGATAACACATTGCGTGATCATGTCGGGATCGGCCTCGACGACATCGTCGTGCCCTTGGGTTTCATCTGCAAAGCGAAGACGAAGGTCACGGTCGGCAAACAGACGCTCCTGGCCGTTCACAATCGATCGCACGAACGGAACCATGTCCACCGGTTCTAGATTGAGCGGAGCCGTGCTGTTTTCCATACGCGATAGGTCGAGCATCTGCTGCACCAGACGAGCCAGGCGACGCGTCTCGGAAGCAACGGTCTCCAAATGCTCATCGTCGGTGGGATACACGCCATCCTGCATGGCCTCGACCGTTGCGAGCATGGCCATAAGCGGCGTGCGAAGCTCGTGTGCAACGTCTGAGGTCAGGCGCTTCTCGTGTTTCATATCCTTCTCGAGAGAAGTGGCCATCTCATCGAAGGTCTCACCCAGCTGATCGATCTCGTCATCACCGCGCAGCCCCGTGCGAGCCGACAGGTCGCCGTCACGGATTTGCTTTGCGGTACTGGTGATGCGATGAATCGGTTTGGTGAGCATGCGCGACACGAGCGATCCGATAACGACCGAAATGCAAATTGCAACAACCGCGGCGAGGGCCATGGCGTTAAAGGTCTTCTCCCTAAACGCAGAGTCCGCCTTGGTGAGCAGAGCGTCGGAGCCGATGGCCCACAGCTTTACCTGTCCGACATGCTCGCCGGAAGACGTTACAATCTCGACGTTAGCAACGCTATCGGAGTCGGTTGGAGCAGACGAGACCGGGCTATGCGATGCCCTCTTGCCGCTCGTGTCGTCGGTCGTAGCCTGGTTTTCGCGTACATCGGCGGTGGCGCTTGCCGAGGGCCAGGAATCGTCATAAACGATCACACCCTTTTTATTGACGACCTGCATGCCCAGATCGTCGGAAACCAAACTCGACGTTGCGACCGTGCGCAGTTCTCCCGCGGTCCAAGAGCCGTTTTCCTCATATGAGGTCGCCAACTTCTCGGCAGCGGAATTTGCGATTTCGACGATATTGGAGCGTGTGTAATCCGAAAAGACCGTGCCCCACACAACAGAGACAACGCCCACCAGCACCAATACCGTCATGAGCGATGTCAGAGCAAAAGCAAGTGCCATGCGCGAGGGATAGCTCATCGTTGGCCGTGAATCGGAACGAGGCGTGTTCCAACTAGCCTTGGAACCCGCCTCGCTCTCCTGCTTGTGCTTTTGTCCGATTTCAAAGCGCGCAGGTGTCATATGCGATTTCCCTATTTCTCGTCCGACTTATCGGTCTTGGCCGGAGCCTCGAAGCGATAGCCGACACCATGGACGGTGTAGAGCCACTTGGGCTTCTTGGGATCATCGCCCAGCTTGGCGCGAAGATTCTTCACGTGGCTATCGATGGTGCGCTCATAGCCCTCAAAGTCATACCCGAGCACTTTCTCGACCAGCTCCATGCGGTTATACACACGGCCGGGATGGCGGGCAAGCGTGGTGAGCAGCTTGAACTCGGAAGCCGTCAGATCGACTTCCTTGCCCTCGACCAAGATTTTGTGGCCCGAGATATCGATGACCAGATCGCCGAAGTCGAGTACCTCGACGGCGGGCTCGTCGGCCTGATGGGCACGGCGGAACAGAGCGCGAACGCGGGCGACGAGCTCGCGCGGCGAGAACGGCTTAATCAGATAGTCGTCGGCGCCGAGCTCAAGACCGATAATACGGTCCTCGATCTCGCCCTTAGCCGTCAGCATGATGATGGGGACATCCGAGGTATCGCGAATGGTGCGGCAAACGCGCTCGCCGGGGATCTTGGGGAGCATAAGGTCGAGCACGACCAGGTCGAACTGATGCTTCTCGAACTCCTCGATCGCGGACTGGCCATCGCCGACGCCCACAACCCAGTAGCCTTCGCGCTCGAGATAGGCAGCGACGGCGTCACGGATTGCCTTCTCATCCTCGACCAGCAGAATCTTTTTTGCATCTGAAGCCATAACACGGCCCCCCTGTCTCAATTAGCTAAGAACAAGCCCATTTTAACGCACCTGAGCCCGCCAGATGCCGCTATGACGCGGCAGCTCGGCGGGCGGTACTCACAATTACAACGCGTTTATTCCCCTGTTGGCGCCTTTTTAACCCCTCTAAGCTTAAAGAGAGAATAGGCGTGCAGTGACCGTCTCTGGTATACCCTGGCTGTTGCGCACCGTGGCGTACGTAAGGAATGAGTCCGATTTTCCCGCCGTAGCTGGATAATCGCCATACTCCAAAGCGCGGTCGGGCGACAGCAGCGAGCCATAGGTCTTGGCAGAGGTGTCGATCAGGAAATGCGACGCCTGTACCTTAACAAGGTATTTATTCTTCTTGCCAGCCGCACATGCGAGCGGCTCGCGTGACAGGAAGAGGTACGGCCCTCCCTCATTACCGATATACGTGCCCATATTGCCCAGGCTGCCCACGCCACTATAGGCCGCCTCGATAGAAAACACGAAGGTATCGCCCATATATACGGCCTCGAAAGGCGAAACTGACGAAGGGAGGACCAGCTGGGCACGCTTGGTGTTGTTGCCGTCGGTCAGATCGATTGCCGTTATGCCGTAGTAGACGCCCTCGTCGTTGCGGACACGCGGCGAGATGGTCAAAATGCCGTCGCTCGCGCGCGGGGCCGATGCAAAGCGGCCCGTCGATTTCCAAATTACCTCGGCCTTGGATTCATCAAGCGAGCGACGATAGCAAAACGAATCACTACTCGTTTTATTGCCGCCTGCCGAAGGCATTTTATACCAGATGACCGATGACCCGAACGCCGTAAACAGGGGCGGATCATAGTCCTTGCCACCTCGATCGAGCTCAACCACGTCGCCAGAGAGCGAAGCGCCCGACAGATTTTGAGCGTAGAGCTTCCACGATGAATTGGCAAAGTTCATCTCAACCCACGCGAATACGCCGTCGCCGGCACGGACATCGTAGAATGCATATCCCGTGCCTTCGATAGGATCCTCGATTAATGTGGTAAGCGAGCCATCGCCCAGGTTAAGCACACCGAGTGTGTTGGCGTGCAGTGCCGATGCGGGCGCCATCATCGCCGCGGCGTAATCGCCGTCGCAGTAGTACAGCAGCGTACCCAGAGGCAGCGTCCACGACGCCGCCGGCTCAAGATCGATGTCGACTGCCTCGTACTCATCCGTAATCGAGATGATCTTGGAATCGTCCTTGATAACCTGCGGCTCGCCGGCGGCATCATCGCTGGTGCCCGTTTTTTTCGAGCATCCGGCAAGCACCGTGGCAGCGCCCGCGGCAGCCCCACCGAGTACAAAGCCGCGACGCGATATTCCGTTCTTGATGTGATCGGCGATACCCATTAGGCGATCTCGGTGCGAGCGGCCTCGATAGCGCGTGTAAGCTGGTCGGCGCAGGAGGTCTTTTTCATACCGCAGGTATTACCGGCGAGAACCTCGATTACGCGATCGGCAGGAGCGCCCTCGACCAGCTTGGAGATAGCCTTGAGATTGCCGTCGCAGCCGCCGGTAAACTCAACGCCCATCACCTTGTTGCCGTCATCGGAAAGATCAAGGTGAATATTGCGAGCACACACGCCCTGAGGCTTGTAATCAAACGAAATCATGCGATCCCCTCTCAGAATGTTATTCGAGACGACTATTATCCCCGTCTTTCCCTAAATGCAACGAGGCGCTTTGCCGGCAACACACATTACCAGCAAAGCGCCCTAAAAAGCTAACGTTATGCCCGAACCTACTCGAAGCTCAGCTGCTCCAGACGATCAAAGACCGTGTCGATACGGGTGAGGAAGTCCCACGGATCAAAGATCTCGTCGAGCTTCTCCTGACTGACGGTGCAGCGCGGGTCGGCCTCGAGACGCTCCTTAAAGGTGGGGCCGGAGACACAATCCTGTACCTCGTGCCAAGTTGCCATGGCGTTCTCCTGCACAATGGCGTACGCGTCCTCGCGGGTGATGCCCGTGTCGACGAGGGCGAGCAGCACCTTGGAGGAGAAGATGAGGCCGCGGGTCTTATTGAGGTTGGCCATCATGCGGGCAGGGTACAGCTGCAGGCCGTCGATAACGCGGATGAGGCACTGGAACATGTGGTCGAGGGCGATGAAGCTATCGGCCTGGGCGACGCGCTCGGCAGAGGAGTGCGAAATGTCACGCTCGTGCCACAGGGCGACGTTGTCGAAGGCAACCTGCGCGTTGGCCTTCACGACGCGCGACAGGCCGCAGACCTTCTCCATGGTGATGGGGTTGCGCTTGTGCGGCATGGCTGAGCTGCCCTTTTGGCCCTTACGGAACGGCTCCTCGGCCTCGAGCGTATCAGTCTTCTGCAGATTGCGGACCTCGGTAGCGATGCGCTCGCAGGTGGCTGCGGTGGTGGCGAGAACGCCGGCGAGATAGGCGTGATGGTCGCGGCTGATAACCTGCGTGGACAGCGGGTCGTGAACCAGGCCCAGGTGCTCGCAGACATACTCCTCGACGAACGGCTCGATGGAGCTGTACGTGCCGACAGCGCCCGAGATGGCACCAAAGGCAACGTTCTTGCGGGCATCCTCAAGACGATCCAGATCGCGCTTGAGCTCCCAGGCCCAAGAGCCAAACTTCATGCCGAAGGTCATCGGCTCGGCGTGGATGCCATGAGTGCGGCCGGCACAGAGCGTGTTGCGCTCCTCAAAGGCGCGACGCTTGCAAATCTCGCCGAGCTTCTTGACGTCCTCGATGATCAGGTCGCAGGCCTGGGTGAGCTGGTAGCACAGGGCCGTGTCGCCCAGATCCGAGCTGGTCATGCCATAGTGAACCCAGCGGCTGGGCTTGGGGTCGCCCTCGGGAACATCGGCATCGATGTATTCCTTCATGTTGGTCAGGAAGGCAATGACGTCGTGGCGCGTGACTTCCTCGATCTCATCGACCTTCGCCTTCTCAAAGTTGGCATGGTCGCGGATCCACTGGGCCTCGTCTTTGGAAATACCGATCTTGCCGAGCTCCGCCTGGGCCTCGCAGGCCAGAACCTCGATCTCCTGCCAAATGGCGTACTTGTTCTCGAGGGAGAAGATGTGTCCCATCTCCGGGCGGGTATAGCGATCGATCATAGCGGCTCCTTTTTGGTTATTGGCACGTTGGTCGTAACCCAACCATTGTACCGTGCGCAGGTGCGAGTATGGGCAGCAGGCATTAACCTAACATTTTGGAATTGGAGCGGGCAACGGGACGTCCGCGTATTTGCTTCGCAAATCCCCACCGGCTTCAGGCGAGCCCCTCAGCCTCACGAAGCCGAAGGGGAAGACTTTGTTGAATTAGCCGTCCCCATGTCTCCCGTGCCCGGTGGAGCGGGCAACGGGACGTCCGCGTATTTGCTTCGCAAATCCGCACCGGCTGCGGCCGCCTATCGGCGACCTTGCCTGCTCGCTATAAACGCTTCGCGTTTATTTAACGCTCGCACCCTGTCGGGTTCGAGTCCCGGCGCTTTGTTGAAAAAAGCACGGCACCGTGATGGTGCCGTGCTTGTGCTCTTAACTGGAGCGGGCAACGGGACTCGAACCCGCGAGTGTCAGCTTGGGAAGCTGATGCCTTACCACTTGGCGATGCCCGCATATGTGGGGGATAGTATAACGCGGTTGTCTTGTTCGATACAAGGGTGGCGATGCTTGTTTTAGCTGTGGAGATTCGTTTGAAAATCGCGTCAATTGTGGAGACGAGGACCTTTGACTTCCTGTTCCCCTTATCTTCTACCTGCGCTTTTGCTTGATTGTTGTATTTGAGCTCAATTTGTCAGGAATTGGGCAAGCTTTTGGTCGGGCTCCGGTACTTACCCGCATGAACCTCGGGGGTAGCCTCATCCTACGCGTCGCAGCCTCCCCGTGCGGCGCACGAGGGATAAGGAGCAGCCATGTCCAACGCACCCACGCACTCTGTCCACAGCGCAATCGCAACAGGTCCGCTGCTCCTGCTCCTCTTCCTGCTTTTCGGCTGCCTGGCACCGGGAGCCGCATTTGCCGTCGATGGCTACGACCAGCTCGGCTTCCGCACTATTAGCGATGATTGTGGGCCCTTCTTCATCGGCAAGTATGAAGCTCAAGACGCCTCAATTGCCTACTGCATGAACCAGGAGCGCCCCGGCCCCACCAAGCCGGGCGGCCCATGGCTCAACTTTGACCAAGGCTGGGTGTGGCTCGACGACGAGTTCGCGGCAATCGTTTGTCACGGATATCCCACCACCACGTCGTTTGGCGGTTACCATCTTTCACCCGATCGCGCCCGCGCCGCCACCCAGCTTGCCGTATGGATGCTCAACGGCACTACCCATGTCGACGGCACCTACTCCTACACGACCGCTCAGGGTAAAACCAAGAGCGGACACTTTACCGCCGACAATGAAGTCGTGGCGGCTGCGCGGTGGCTCCACGACAGCGCAAAATCGGGAAGCATCAAAGCCGCTCCGCACCGCGCGCGACGCTATCTAGGGGCCGTATCGGGCGGCAGCAAACGTCAAGACATGCTCTATGTACTGCCGGCGGTCTCTGTTTCCTTCCAAAAGCAGTCTGCTAACACCGTTATTACCAGCGGAAACAATACCTATCAGTTTACCGGGGCAACATTCGATATTTTTGAGAGCGCCAGCGGCGCGCGTGTCGGCACCATCAAGATGGACAGCAACGGTCGAGCGCAAGCAACACTTCTGCCCAACACGGCATACTACCTAGTTGAAACGAAGGCGCCGGCCGGCTATGTCCCCCGCCACGATCGCATCGCCTTTACCACGGGGAATGACGGTGGACAGGTCGCCATTGATGAACAGCCCGGCACCATCAACCTGTGTATCGTAAAACTCGATGCCGCGACGAATGCCGGCCCCCAGGTGGGTTCTTCACTCGCAGGAGCAGAGTTCACGTGTGTGTCGCAATCAACCCCTGGATGGGCACAAATCCTCACGACCGACGAAAGCGGTCGGGCCGCCCTCGCCGATGTCCCCTTAGGAACCTTTACCATCTACGAATCAAAAGCCCCCGAGGGCTACCTGCCATCCAACGACAGCTGGACCTATACCGTTGGAGCCGACCAGCTCGGCGATTCAGGCGTGGTCGAGATCGAATCTCGCATTTCCGATATCCCCATTGCGTTTGACCTTGAGATTTCCAAATTCAAGGATTACGGCAATAGCGACCAATCCGGCCTGGAGCAGCCGGCGGGTGGTGTTGTCTTTGAGGTTGTCAGCAACAGCTCTCAGCAGGTTGTTGGCACACTGACCACAAACATCTATGGCTTTGCCTCCACCAAAGATCAGCCCGAAGCATGGTTCGGCACAGGCAAGCGACCCGCCGGTGTCCACGGAGCCGTCCCATACGACCGTGCCGGCTACACGATTCGCGAGGTTCCGGAAACCGTCCCCGAGGGTTTTAAACGTGCAGGGGAATGGACCGTCGGGGCCAATCAGATTTCCGACGGCGCCGAGCTTCAATATATCGTGGACAACCACGCTCTGTCGACGCATCTCCAGATTGTAAAACGCGATGCCCAAACAGGCGCTTCTGTTCCCCTAGCCGGATTCTCCTTCCAACTCCTCGACAGCAATCACGAACCTGTCTCACAAACTTGCTGGTATCCAGCACATAACGTAATGGACACCTTTACGACTGACGCGACCGGGACCGTCACACTGCCCGAATCGCTCGTGCCGGGCACCTATTATGTACGCGAAACCTCGGCCAAAGAGCCCTATCTTGTCGGCGAAGAAATCGAGGTAAACATACCCGCCGACATGAACCTAACGCCCGTTGCAATCGCCTCGTATTATGACCACGCCGCGACCGGAAATATCAGGATCGTTAAAACCGATGCCGTAGACGGCAGCAGCCTCGCGGGCGCCATCTTTGAGATCCGTGCCTCGGGTGATATCGTGCGCCCCGACGGTAGCATTGCCGCACTCGACGGTGAGACTGTCGCTACCGTCACGACGGATGAAACTGGAGAAGCACGCGCGGACAACCTCCCACTGGGATCTGGCACCGCACGCTACGAGGTTGTCGAGACTCAAGCGCCGGCAGGCTTCTTGCTCGACCAGACAACCCATATTGTCGACCTTACTTATGCCGACCAGAAAACACCCGTTGTAGAAGCACGGCTTAACGTATCCGACGATTACACCAAGGTTGATATCTCCAAGGTCGATGCAAGCGGTGAGCAGGAAGTAGAAGGCGCACGGCTCACCTTATATGGTCCCGATAAAACCGAAATAGACTCCTGGACCTCATCCGACAAGCCACACCGCGTCGAACATCTTGCACCCGGCACCTACTCGTTGCGCGAAATGATGTCTCCGCGGACCTATGACCTTGCCGAGGAGATAACGTTTGAAATAAAGGATACGGGAGAAGTCCAATCCGTCGCGATGAAGGATGCGCCCATCGAGATCAAGGGGCAGGTCGACAAGCGTCAGGAACTTGTCCAACCTATCGAAAAGGGCCTGTTGGCTAACGGCGATGGTAAAAACCGTGCCACGATGCAAACCAATACGGATGGGCTTTTCTCCTATACCATCGACGCTCGAAACGATTCAACTACCTGGGTTGATGAGTTTACAATTACCGATGATCTTGAGTGTGCCGAGGACGATACGGCGAGATTCGTCTCAATCGAAACCCCCGTCGCCATCGGCGACCTCAATGGTCTGTGCAACGTGTGGTATCGCACGACGCCGTTGGACTCGACAGACGTCGATGAGCCGGCAAACGCGACACTTGACGATGGGCACGAAAATCCTTGGCTTGAGTCCGACGAAGTAAGGGAAAGTCTGGGTGAGGATTGCCGCCTCGTCGATTACGACGGCTGGCACCTCTGGAAGGCGGATGTCTCGACCACGGAATCCACCACACTCGAGGCGAAAGAACTCGACCTTGCGTCCAATACCGTCGTAACGGGCATTCGCATTGAATACGGTGCGGTAGCCGCCGACTTTACGACTCGAAGTGATGCGGATTCTTGGACCCGCGATGATCTCAAAGATGAGCACGACGACCTTGACGATGCCAAAGCAATCCTTGGCACAGACGCTCGGGGCGCAATCGTGCACATGCAGGCGACGTCGGCTTATACGCCCCAAACCGCACTCACCAACAGCGCACGCGTCGATCTTTGCCGCAACGGCGGCGGCGATAAACTTGAGTCACATGACGAGGACCGTGTCATTCAACGCTGTACCCTACCGCAGGACCTACCGGCAACAGGATCAGTTCCCATCGCCGCTTGCATCACCGCGCTCCTGACCTCGGGTGCCGCAGCCCTATGGTTCGCTCGCCTTAGGTCGACCCCAAAGAAGCGCTAGCGCGATGAAAAAGCGGG
>UROZ01000041.1 GCA_900549655.1 uncultured Collinsella sp. | reverse complement strand
CTTGGTCTCACCGGTCTTGGTATTGATCTTGACCAAGATGCCGCCGCTGTCCTTGTCGGCCGTGCCGTCCTCCTTCTGCTGTCCATAGAAGAAGGTACCGTTAAACATGGCCTCCAGCGTCAGGCGCATGGTTTCGACATCAAAGGAATCGCCCAGCGTGCTGTTCATGAGCGTCAGCGTGTTGCCCATCGCCGCATAGCAGGTGCCCACATAAAGCCAGTCACCATAGCTCGCAGCCGCCCAAGTGTAGCTCTGGCCGCGATCGCCTTCGTTGTTGGCCGTATTACCATCGGCGCCCGGAACGGCAACGGCACCGTTACCCTGGTAGTCGACGATGCCATCCGGCTGCGACGTTCCTACCGTAGGATGCGAGAGCTTCTCAAAGGAATACCCATTTCCCGCATTGTAGGTAACGGCACCCGATGCGTCTTCGGCGTGCGCCGGCAGCGGCGATACCAAGATAGCGGCAAGCGCTGCCACCAAGCCAAGTGTTCCCACTCGTCTCATAAGGTTATAGCCTCCCCTGTCCTAAAGCCCAGTTTTAGCATTCTTCATTTCTGTCCACGGTTAATTGCAATCTGAGCACAGCAATAATCAGTGTATAAATATACACCTGTAATTTTTTGGACGGGTTCATAGATGCTCGATTGGTAGCGAATTCCGCGCAAACCGTCACCAAGCTCCACTTTTGCCGCATCTAAAGGTTATTTTTGCGCAAATTTTTGGATGCCGATAGTCACAATGGGCAGGAGGCTGGTACCCACCGGAGAGGGCAACGCCTACATTTTCATAACGTAATAGCCCGCACCCCTCACTGCCGTCTCGAGTGTGTCGCGATCAACCGGGCGCTTCGAGCGCACGCGTGCCGTGTGGTCCGCGTACGTTACCGTAGCCCACACGCCATCAAGCGCATTGAGGGCATTCGTCACATTCCGGGCGCAGCCGTCGCAACTCATGCCGCCGATAAGGAGTTCCTCACGATAGGGGTAGTGGGACTCGTCGGTGTCTGCCACCACAACCTTTTTGGCCTTCTTGCCGCTCGCACCATCGCTGCAGCAACTCTTCCCGTGTGTCGAAGCGGCAATGCGACGCAGTCCAAAAAACATGCCGACGGCAATGACGGTCAGCACGATGAGATTCGCAGGGTTGAGCAAGTCACTCATGCGCTCCCCTTTCAAGTAGCACTATCTAGATACCCCCATGGGGTGTCCCCATCTTAACCCAAAATCATGTCCGTTCGGTCAATTAGTTTCCCTCTTCAAACTTTTTTGTTGACCATGGCTTACTTTCGTGTATAAGTTTTCCTAGGCTAACAGTTTAGATCCGTAAGGAGCGCCGTGACTCGAACCATAGACATCCCAACGTTTCAGGCAGCAGTCGTGCGCAACTGCTCTCCCACGCTCGCGGGCATCAAGCCGGCATCGCTCTTTACCTATCCAGGCACCTACGCCCACGGGGGCGGCTCGACCACAACCGAAACCATCGCAGAACGCCGAGCACGCCTGCTCAACGTTATCGCCCAGTGCAATCGCGAGCTTGACCCGCTCGGCATCCACCTGAGTGTTTTGGTCTGGCGGCCCTGCGGAGCGCTCGTGTACGCGTACCGAGCCAAAAGCCTCACCACCTATTTCGCAGACCCTCGCGCCCAAACAGCGCTCACCTCGGAAGGCTACGACACGAGAGACCTTTCGACATGCCTTGTGCATTTGGCATCACGCATCACGCTCGCGAGCAATAACGTCGCGGAATGCGCCTGCAGCCAGACTCGATGCGCACTACCCCAGCAAGCTAGCTGCAGCAAAGACTGCACCTGCGAGTTTCCGCACGAAATAGGCTACTTCCTTGGATATCCCTACGACGACGTGCACGAGTTTATCGTCCAGCGCGGCGAGAACTACAAGGTCTTTGGGGCCTGGAAGGTCTACGCAAATGTCGAGCAGGCGCTTGCGACGTTTGATGCCTACCGTGCCTGCACCCAATACTTCACTTTTGTCTATCAGCAGGGCTACAGCCTGGCACAACTTGCCCAGGCGACCCGATAGAACGTACAAACCGCGACGCTACGCCGCACAACCGAAAGGAAAACATATGAGCAAGATCGCCGTCGTCTACTGGAGCGGCACGGGCAATACCGAGGCCATGGCAAACCTCGTCGCCGAAGGCGCAACGTCCGCGGGGGCCGAGACTGAGGTCATCCCCTGCGCCGACTTCTCTGCCGACAAGGCCGCCGAATATGATGCCTTCGCCTTCGGCTGCCCCGCCATGGGCTCCGAGGAGCTTGAGTATGACGAGTTTCAGCCTATGTGGGACGAAGTCAAGGAGACCCTCGGCGACAAGAAGGTCGTCCTCTTTGGCTCTTATTCGTGGGCCGAGGGCGAATGGATGGACAACTGGAAGGCGGACGCCGACGAGGAGGGCGTCAACGTCGTCGATTCCGTCATCTGCTACGACGCCCCCGATGATGAGAGCGAAGCGGCCTGCCGCGCCCTTGGAGCCGAGCTCGCGTAACGAAACCAGGCCTCCAAAAGAGCCTGTATCACAGCGCATCCCCATCCCTACAAAAGAGCGGGGGCTGGATTCAAGTCCAGCCCCCGCTCTTTTGTAACGGCAGTTACATCAACCGGCTACGAGATATTTCCCAAGAACGCCTTGGTGCGCTCGCTCTTGGGGTGGTCGAAGACCTCGCTCGGCGTACCCTCTTCCACAATGACGCCGCCGTCCATAAAGACGACGCGGTCGGCGACATCGCGGGCAAAGCCCATCTCGTGCGTCACGACGATCATGGTCATGCCGTCGCGTGCCAGGTCGCGCATGACACCCAGGACGTCGCGCACGAGCTCGGGGTCGAGCGCCGAGGTGGCCTCGTCAAAGAGCATGACGTGCGGGTTCATCGACAGGGCGCGGGCGATGGCAACGCGCTGCTGCTGACCGCCCGAGAGCTGGCTCGGCATAAAGTCGATACGCTCGGCAAGACCGACCTTGGTCAGCTCCTCGACGGCAATTTTCTCGGCCTCTTCCTTGCTGCGCTTGAGCACCTTCTGCTGCGCGAGCATGACGTTCTTTTTGACTGAGAGGTGCGGGAACAAATTGAACTGCTGGAACACCATACCCAGATGCGTGCGCACCTTGTTAAGATCGACGCCCTTGGCGCACACGTCCACACCCTCAACGACAATCGAGCCACTCGTGGGATGCTCAAGACGGTTGATGCAGCGAAGCATCGTCGACTTACCCGAGCCCGAGGGACCCAGAACTACGACAACCTCGCCCTTGTGCACATCCAGATCGATATCGCGCAGGACCACGTTATCGCCAAAGGCCTTCTGGAGGTTCTTGATGCTGACGACGACCTCGTTCGAGTTATTGGTTTCGCTCATGATAGGACCTCCTTACAGACCGGCGATGTGATCGGCGGGCGTCGCGACGACCTGTCCGGCGCTCTTGGCGGGACGCTTCTTCTTAGTTTCGGCCGTGCCCAAAAGCCTCGCCTCAAGGCCGCTCACCAAGCGAGCGAGCGGCAGGGTGATGACCAGATAGAACAGGGCGGCAACCACGTACGGTGTAATAGAGCCCGTCGTGGCCACGATGGTGCGGGCGTTCATGACGATCTCGACCACGCCCACGGCCGCGAGCAGCGACGTATCCTTGTAAAGCAGGATGAACTCACTGGTCAACGTTGGCAGGACATTGCGGAACGTCTGCGGAATCATAACGTAGAGCAGTGTCTGGAAGGCGTTCATGCCCAGCGAGCGCGCAGCCTCGTTCTGGCCCTTGGGGATCGACTGAATACCGGCACGGAAGATCTCGCACAGGTAGGCGGACGAGTTCATGGCCATGACGATGACGCCCAGCACATAGTCGTCAACCTTGACGCCGGCCAGCGGCAGGCCAAAGAACGCGATGTAGATCTGCAGGAACGCCGGCGTACCGCGAATGATATTCACATAGATACCGGCAAGGCAACGCAGGATGCGCGACTTGGAGATGCGCATGAGCGACAAGGCAAAGCCAAAGGGAATTGCCAGCGGAAACGCCACAAGCACGATCGAGAGCGACATAAGGAAGCCCTTAAAGACGATCGGCAGGCTTTGGACCAAAATGACTGGGTTTAAGAACAGGCGCAGGAACATATTGGAGTTCCAGGCCTCGACCCACGGCTGCTCCTTAAGATCGGCCAGGAAGTTATCGAATGCCGTCACGCCCTTGATCTCCACCGACGGAATCTTGGAGATCTTCTTGGTCGAACCATCGGCCAAAGTGTAGGTGCCGCTAAAGGCCTCGTCGCCGCCCTCGACGGGGAAGGTCACGCCGTAAACCTCGACACGGAAAAAGCCGCCGGCAGGCGCCGTCTCGCCAAAGTCAATCTTGAGCGTCTGGCCGTCAGCCTTGCACGTGGGCTTCATGGGCGTACGATCCATGAGGTCCTCGCCCGAGAGCATCGTCAATCGCGTGTCATCGGTACCAAACGTCGTGCCGTCGACAAACGTCAGCGAAAGACCGCTCAGCTCCTCGTCGGCATCGGCCTGGACCTCCCAGGTAATGCGCGTCTCGGTACCGCCGACCACAGCGCTGCCCGAACCAGTGTTGGGTCGGGCGGTAATCTTTGCGGTCTCAAGCGCCTGGGCGGTCGTGGGCGCATATGCCCCTGCGCACACCAGCGCGAGCGCCACGGCCATGGCGCAGGCTAGCTTTTGGAGCAAGGCGGGCAGTGGAAAACGCTGCTCCGCGGCCCCTTTGTTCAGTCGAGACAAGGTGGCTCCTATCGTAGAAGTTGCCGGCAAAACGAGACGGAAACGCTCTCCGTCAAGAGAAGCGCAAAGGCCCTCTCCGCCAAAACGGAAAGGGCCCGCGAGCAATCAAGTAGCTATTTTACTTGATGTTGTACTTAGCCATGAGGGCGTCAATGGTACCGTCGTCGGTCAGGTCCTTGATGGCCTGGTTGATGTCTTCCTTGAGCTTGGTGTTACCCTGGTTGATGGCGATGGCGTACTCCTCGCCGGTGCTGATCTGCTTAATGGTCTGGCAGGTGTTGAACTGCTCGGCGGTCAGCTGGCTGGCGACGGAGCGGTTGGTCACCACGGCGTCACCCTTATCGGACTGCAGGGCGCTGAAGCACTCGGTGGCATCCTTGTAGGGGACGATCTTGGCCTTGGGGAAGTTCTCCTGAGCAAAGGCCTCGGCGGTCGAGCCAGACTGGACGATGATGGTAGCGTCGGCGTTGTTGAGCTTCTCGCTGTAGTTATCGGCAGTGATGTCGGTGTTATCGACCTTGGTCACGATAGCCTGGTCATCCATGTAGTAGGAGTCGGAGAACGCGACCTCCTTCTCACGCTCGGGCGTGTCGGTGATAGCCGCGATGGAAACGTCATACTTGGCGCCCGAAGCGACGCCCGGAACCAGCGTGTCAAAGTCATTGTTGACATACTCGACATCCAGGCCCAGCTTGTCGCCGATAGCCTTGATGAGCTCAAGGTCAAAGCCCTGATAATCGCCGTTGTCATCCTTGTACTCAAACGGCGCGTACTCGGCAGAGGTGCCGACGGTCAGCGTGCCGTCCTTGACGAGCGCGTACTCCTTGGAGCCGTCGACCTTCTCGACCTTAGCGTCGTCAGAGCTGCTGGAACCGGCATCAGAACCAGAGGTGGCGTTGGACGAACCGCAGCCCGTCAGAGCAAGGGCGAGTGCCATAGCACCCGTGGCGGCAAATGCGCCAAGCTTCTTCAGCTTCATAATCAGTCTCCTTCCGGTGACCTCGTTTGATTCAGAGGTCTGCAAAAACTGTTGGCTATTATGCACCCGGAATTACGAATCTGCAATGAGAAAACTGATTGAAACAAACCCATAACGTGAATGGAATACTCTACTTTGTGACAGTCATTACTGCTGCAATGACCTTAATAGTCTAATTTCAGCTGCATAACCTGCAAGTTCGTTCGGAGTCTCCAAAATAAACGGCAGCGAACGCAAGTGGCCATTCGATACAATATTCTGCATAACCTGCATACCGCCACCAAATTCCTCGCTGCCAAGGTATCCCTTGCCGATGCACTCGTGGCGATCTTTATGGGCGCCACAAGGGTTCTTCGAATCGTTGATGTGTACGGCATGCAGACAATCGATACCCACCACGCGGTCGAACTCGTCGAGTACGCCGTCCAGATCATGGATGATGTCGTAGCCGGCATCGCTCACATGGCAGGTGTCTAGGCAAACGCCCAGCTTGGCCGACAGCTCGGGGCGTTTGCCGGCAACACCCTCAATGATGAGCGCCAGTTCCTCAAAGCTGCGGCCCACCTCGGTGCCCTTGCCCGACATGGTCTCGAGCAGCACCGTCGTCTGCTGGCCCTCAAACATCACCTGACACAGGGCGTCGACAATCATCTGAATGCCGGCGTCGGAGCCCTGCCCCACATGCGCACCGGGATGGAAGTTGTAGTAGTTGCCGGGCAGCGCCTCCATGCGCCGCAGGTCCTCTGCCATAGCCTCCAAGGCGAACTCGCGCGCCCGCTCTTTGGCAGAACAGGGGTTGTAGGTATACGGGGCATGCGCCACCAGCGGTCCAAAGTCGTTTTGCGACATAAGCTCGCGCAGAGCCGCCACGTCATCCATGTCAAGTTCTTTCGCCTTGCCGCCGCGCGGGTTGCGCGTAAAGAATGCAAAGGTATTGGCGCCAATGGATAGCGCCGTCTCCCCCATCGCCCGATAGCCCTTCGTCGTCGAAAGATGACACCCGATCGTCAGCATCTCCAGCTCCCTCCTCATCAGTTGCGGTGAAATACGGTCTATTGGTGCCCTATTTTGGCGCAAACAGACCGTATTCCACCGCAAGTTATAAAAGGGGCATCAGGGGCAAAGGCCTCCAAGGCATTCCAGGCGCTGGCGCCATGCCCCCACGCACTAAAGTTTCAAGCGAATCGCATCGATAATGCGCGCGCAGCGCTGCGTGGCGGCAAGGGGCATGACGGGACTCTCGAGTTTCCCCGCCTGAATGAGCTGCGTCGCATGCGACGCCTCACCGTAAAAATCATCGACTTCAAATGGTGCATCGATTTCGAGTACTCGACCGTCGGAATACTTCACATGAGCGAGCTCGGGGCGATGGAGCCGCTCGATTTCCAACGAGCCCCGCTCACAGGCAATCGTTAAGCGGCTTTCATATGTTGCTTCGCCGTCGCACACCATATGAATGGGTATACCGCCGACGCTCATATGGATCTCGTCGGCCCAATCGACGCGACCGCCCGATACGTCACGCCAGCGAACTTCACGGGACGAAACCTCGCAAGCGCCCGCGAGCAAATCCTCAAACCAACCGACCGCATAGCAGCCCATGTCATATAGACAGCCGCCCTGCAACGGATCAAGCAGATAGCCCGAAGGAGACTCACCGTAATCGAGCTTTTGCACGCTTTCAATCGAGACAATACGGCCAAGCTCACCCGACGCAAACAAGTCCTTCACGCAAGTGCGCATCGGGCAAAACCGATTCTTCATCGCCTCCATAAACAGCACGCCGCACTCGCGAGAGGTGGAGGCAATCGAGAGAGCCTCTTCCTCACTCAAAACGGCCGGCTTTTCGCACAGCACGGCCTTTCCGGCACGCAGCGCGCAACAGGCCCAACGCGTATGCATGCCATGCGGAAGAGCCAAGTAGATTGCGTCGACATCGGGGTCGGCAATCAACGCATCATAAGCCGCATCGCCGTTATCGTCAGCTGTGGCATAACTGTGCACGGCATCAATCGAAAACGCCCTGCAAAACTCCTCAACATGCGGAGGAGTGCGACCGGCGGCAGCCACAAGCCGTGCCCCGTCCACCTCCTTGAGCGACGATGCAAATCGATGCGAAATGCGCCCAGCGCCCAAAACGCCCCAACGAACCTCACGTAAATCATCACATGAATCCCGATGGCCCACGACAGCCCCCTTCAGTTGCGGTGAAATAGTTCCTGTTTGGCCCCTATTCTGCCGCAAACAGGAACTATTCCACCGCAAGTTATAAAAGGGTCATGAGGAGCGCGTTTTGTTGAAGGCCTTAAGCACCGCCGTTACGGGGCCAGGCTGGAAACGTCGGCGCACATCGTCGAGACGCTCGGGAATATCGATGTGCTGCGGGCAGTGACGTGCGCATTTGCCGCACTTGGCGCAATTGCTCACCAGCTTGGGCTCGTTCGTCCGCACCGCGCTCGCCGTAAAGTATTGAGACAGCCCCGTAAACCAACTATGCGCATAGCTTGCGTTGTAGGCGGCAAAGCAGCCGGGAATGTTAATACCCTTGGGACATGGCATGCAGTAGCCGCATCCCGTGCAGGGCACGCGATTCGATTTTTCAAACTCCGCCAGCACGCGTGCGATGGTATCGAGCTGAGCGGCTGTCATCGAATCCGGCAGGGCCCGATCGGCCAGCACCGCGTTCTCGTCCACCTGCGCGGTATCGGTCATGCCCGAAAGCAGCATCGTGACTTGAGGATGGTTCCACACCCACGAAAGGCCCCAAGCAGCCGGCGTCTTCAGGTACGGATCGCGTACGTCATCGAGCACGGCGCGGGCCCGCGGAGGCAGCTTGCCCGCCAGGCGTCCGCCCAAAAGCGGTTCCATCACAAACACCGCGAGCCCGCGCTCGGCGGCTGCTATAAGTCCCGCCGTTCCCGCTTGGTAGCGCTCTCCAGCGTAGTTGTACTGAATCTGGCAAAAATCCCAGTCATACGCGTCGAGCATCGTCAGGAAGTCCGCCGCACTGCCGTGATACGAAAAACCTATCTGGCGAATACGCCCCGCAGCCTTTTGGTGCGCAATCCAGTCTTCGATGCCCAACGCCACCACGCGCTCCCACTGGGCGGGCGAAGTGATGTTGTGCATAAGGTAATAGTCGATATGGTCGGTCCGCAGGCGGTGCAGTTGCTCGTCGAAGAACCGGTCGAAATCCTCCGCGCACTTGCACGAAGCGTGCGGCAACTTAGTCGCGAGCAACACGCGGTCGCGCAGACCCAGGCGCTCAAGTGAGGCGCCCACGCACACCTCGTTACCGGGATAGAGATACGCGGTATCCAGATAATTAATCCCCTGCTCCACCGCACGGGAAATGATGGCATCGGCTGTCTTCGCATCGGGGTGTCCCGGCGCACCGGGAAATCTCATGCAGCCCAGACCCAGAGCGGATATTCGGTTACCACTTTTGGGGTCAACGCGGTATTGCACGGCCCCTCCCTTCGCCATCAGTGCCCCGGCAAGGCGAAACACAATGGTCACGCAGCCGAAACATCGTGGAATCGCAATCGAGAACGTATCGTAACGCAGCAGAAATCGAGCTGTCACGGCACCGCTTTAACATCAGCAAAAGCCCGATGAAAGGAGACGAGCGTGACCACGCGCATGTCTTTGCGGTCTGCCCTGCAGCGTAGCGTCCAGGCAAACGTTTCTTTTTTATAACAGCCGCCCCGCGCACCCACCAATCACCCTGGCAGCATACAATCCATCAGGCGCCCCTTACGCGGGCGCCTTTTACATGGGGAGATGATTCACATGCAGATCAACAAGGTCGCCTTTATCGGCAAGGGCGGCGTCGGCCTGCTCTACGGCAGCATGATCGCCCGGGCGCTCGGCAACGACGCCGTCGAATACATCATGGATGACACCCGTTTTGAGCGTCACGCGGGCGATGCGCTCACTGTCAACGGCAAGCCCTGCGATCTCACGTCCGTCCGCGCCAGCGAGGCGACGCCCGCCGATCTGGTCATCCTGACAGTCAAGACCACCGGTCTCGACCAAGCACTCAAGACTATGGAGCGCGTCGTGGGACCCAACACGCTCATCGCCTCGCTATGCAACGGCATTACGAGCGAGCAAAAGATTGCCGAACGCTTTGGCTGGGAGCATACCGTCCTGGGTATCTGCCAGGGCATGGACGCCGTGTTCCTCAACGGCGCGCTCACCTTTACCAATGCGGGCGAGATCCGCTTTGGCGCGGCGGCCGGCACGGACCCCGCGACCGTCGCCGCTATCGACGGGCTCTACACGCGCTGCGGCATCGCCCATACCGTCGAGCGCGATATTGCGCACCGCATGTGGGCCAAACTCATGCTCAACGACGGCATCAACCAGACCTGCATGGCCTACGGCGGGACCTACGGAAGCGCCACGGAGCCGGGCTCCGAGCAGCGCCGCTGTTTTGTCTCCGCCATGCGCGAGACGCTTGCGGTTGCCAACGCCGAGGGCGTTGAGCTGACCGAAGCAGACCTGACGCAAATGGTGCACCTCATCGAGGGAATCGACCCCGCCGGTATGCCCTCAATGGCTCAGGACCGCATCGCGCAGCGCAAAACAGAGGTCGAGGAGTTCGCGGGCACCGTCCGCCGCCTCGCGGCCAAGCACGATATCCAAGCGCCGCAGAACGAATGGCTCTATCAGCGCATCCGTGATATCGAGGCAAGCTGGTAACGCCGCCGCACCGCATCCAACAGTCTCAATAGCAAAAACCGCCGCAAAGGGCACTCCCCTTGTGCGGTTTTCATGTTCAGCCATGGCCAACAGTCATTTTCGCAACAGTTAGAGATGCGACTCCGGAACCTCGTCCTCATCATCGCGACAAAGGACAACACCGGCGCTTCCCAGCAGTGTGGCCGCGATCAACGCGCCGACCACGATAGGAGCAGCCCCGCATGTCCCCTGCATGCCCGCGACGAGCGCGGCCGTGGGACCAAGGCAACCAAGCATCAACGCGACGGCGGCAACGGCAATATCTCGAGCATTCACAAGACCACTTCCTCCAAGAGAAAGACCTTATTTCTCAAGAACCAGTGTGCCCCGCATCCATACGCCCAGCGTACCGCCACGGTAAGGGCTCTGTTAACTCAAACGCATACATAGAACGGACGTCCTTACGTTGCCCTAAAGCTCGGTAAAGACGCCCGTCCGCCAAATATCCGTGATGCAGAAAAATTACCAACCGGTGTAGTAGTCGGTGGTTCCGGCAGCGCAGCCGGAGTCATAGACCTTGCAATCGCCCTTGGAGCCCGTAAAGGTCGAGCCCTGGGCCATATCGCCCGCGGCAACAACGTAATAGCCGTCGGAATCGCGCCAGAAGCCCTCAGAATCCTGAGTCCATTCGCCCGTGCGATAGTGATAAAGCACATTGCTGCTGTAATAGGTCTCGCGGCGCCCGTTGTAGTTATTGACACCCGCAGAGCGCGTCAGGCCCGATCCGTTCGCGTAGGACGCGGCAGACGCGTAGGACGGAGTGTAACCGGCGTTGTAGTACGAAGCTTGGACGGCCTCGGCAGCCTCCGCCTCGGCGGCAACCTCGAGCGCTTCGCGCTTGGCATCCTCAAGCGCAGTGCGCAGCTCATCGAGCTCGGTCGACTTGGCGTCGACCTCCCCCATCGTCAACAGGCTACCCGCGCCGTCGATGCAACCCTGCAGCACAGCGCGCTCGTCATCGGTGGCATAGTCACCGTACATGTTCATGATGATCTGAGCGCGCATCTCCAGGGAATCGCGCTTGGCCTCCATCGAGGCGTTCCACTCCTGCATGGAACCATAACCATCGCCGCGATAGTCAACGGGCTGTACCAGCGTCGTCTCGGACGGCGTAGATCCAACCGTATCGGACAGTGTTGCGGCGTGGGCATCAGTTGCACCGGCGCCCGCCAAAAGTGCCACGGTCAGAGCGGCGGAAAGGGCGGCGGCTTTCGGTTTTCGTGAATCGATCCTCATGTAGCTGGAAACCTCCGTAGTGCGTTTTTGCTGCGTTTGAGCTGCGTGTGATTCGATCGCGCTGCATAGTACCCCGAGCAAATCGCGACCTGCGGTTTTACTCAAAAGGCGCACGTCAATTGCGTAAAACTCACATCCTCTCAACAGGAGTTTTCCACAACTCGAATGCATAAAGCGTGTCAAAAACCCTGTTTTTGCACCCTCTCTATGCAAATAAGGCGCCTGTGCAACCATTGTTCGCACAGGCGCCTTGAGCAGGCATTTTATGCAGTTATACCTATCGAGTCGCAAGGGGTCCTTGCACAAGTCGCCTTACTCGTCCAGCGCGGCGAAGGCCTGCTTCAGATCCCAAATGATATCCTCGACGTTCTCGGTACCGATGGAAAGACGGATCGTGGAGGGCGTGATGTTCTGCTCGGCGAGCTCCTCGGCAGAGAGCTGGGAGTGCGTGGTGGTAGCCGGGTGCACGACGAGCGACTTGACGTCGGCCACGTTGGCGAGCAGCGAGAACACCTGCAGATGATCGATGAACTTCCAAGCTGCCTCCTGGCCACCCTTAATCTCAAAGGTGAAGATCGAAGCGCCGCCGTTGGGGAAGTACTTCTGATAGAGCTCGTGATCGGGGTGCTCAGGCAGGCTCGGGTGGTTCACCTTGGCGACATGGCTGTCACCGGCAAGGAACTCAACGACCTTCTTGGTGTTCTCGACATGGCGGTCGACGCGCAGCGACAGGGTCTCGGTGCCCTGAAGCAGGACCCAGGCGTTGAACGGGCTGATGCAAGCACCCTCGTCGCGCAGCAGGATGGCGCGGACATAGGTTGCGAAGGCGGCGGGACCGGCAGCCTCGGCAAACGAAACACCATGGTAGGAGGGGTTGGGCTCAGCGATCTGGGCGTACTTTCCGCTCGCCTTCCAATCGAAGTTACCGCCGTCGACGATCACACCGCCCAGCGAGGTGCCGTGGCCGCCGATGAACTTGGTTGCGGAGTGGACAACGATGTTGGCGCCATGCTCCAGCGGACGGAACAGATACGGGGTGCCGAAAGTGTTGTCGACGACAACCGGCAGACCGTGCTTCTTGGCGATCTCGGAGATGGCGTCGATGTTGGGGATGTCAGAGTTGGGGTTGCCGAGCGTCTCGAGATAGATGACCGTGGTGTTGTCCTTGATGGCACCCTCAACCTCTTCCAGGTTATGAGCATCGACAAACGTGGTCTCGACGCCAAACTGGGAGAGCGTATGCTCGAGCAGGTTGTAGGAACCACCGTAGATGGTCTTCTGAGTCACCACGTGGTCACCAGCCTGGGCAAGAGCCTGCAGGGTATAGGTGATGGCAGCAGCGCCGGAGGCGACGGCAAGACCGGCCACGCCACCCTCGAGTGCGGCGATACGGTCCTCAAAGACGCCCTGGGTGGAGTTGGTCAGACGGCCGTAGATGTTACCGGCGTCGGCAAGACCAAAGCGGTCGGCGGCGTGCTGGGAGTTGCGGAACACATAGCTCGTGGTCTGGTAGATAGGCACGGCGCGGGAGTCGGATGCGGGGTCGGCGCTCTCCTGGCCAACATGAAGCTGCAGGGTATCGAAACCAAAGGTGTGCTCGGGGTTGTTGATGAACTGGCTCATGATGATCTCCTTGATCGAACGAAAGTAAATAAATAAGAGAGAAGTAAGTCGCTGTCTCCTGATCACGCCGACGGGCGCAAACAGGAGCCCGGCATTCGTCTTGGTAAGCAGTTCATATGCGGTCCTCCTTTTGACATCCCGGTTCCGTGGTCGGCTTAATTACCTACCGCCTTTGTGTGTTTTGAATAGTACGAGCATTGTTTCGCTCGGTCAATCACTTAAAAGCGCTAACCTGTTATCGGTTTTTTAGATAGCTATCGAAAGGACGGGCACCGATGACACTCCAGCAGCTTCGTTTTCTTATCGCCGTGGCAGAGTCCGGCTCAATCAACGCCGCAGCTCAGCGCCTCTATACCGCTCAGTCCAACATCTCAAACGCCGTCAAAAGCCTAGAACAAGAGCTCCATCTGGAGATCTTTACGCGCTCCAGCCGCGGCGTCACGCTCACCAACGACGGCACCGAGCTTTTGGGCTATGCGCGCCAGGTCGTAGAGCAGGCCGACATGCTCGAGGCACGCTACGAGGACGGTGGCACCCCGCAAGCCCGCCTTGCCATCTCGGCCCAGCACTACGCCTTTTCGGTCGAGGCCTTTGTCAACGTAGTCGAGCGCTGCCGCGACAGCAAGTTCGAGTTCATCATGCGCGAGACCACCACATCGCAGATCATCGATGACGTCCGCGCGTTTCGCAGCGATATCGGCATCCTCTATCTGGACGACTTTAACGCCCGCGTTCTGCAGAAGGCCTTCGCCGATGCCCGCGCAAGCTTCCATCCCCTATTCGACGCGACGGTCCACGTCTTCGTTAGCGAGCGCCACCCGCTCGCCCGCCGCCCTCAGCTGTCCCTTGCCGATCTCACGCCCTATACGCGCTACAGCTTTGAGCAGGGAACCTCAAACTCCTTCTATTACGCCGAGGAACCTTTTAGCTATATCCCTTGCGACCGCAACATACGAATCTCGGACCGCGGAACACTTACTAACTTACTCATCACGTCGAACGGTTACACCCTGTCGACCGGTGTCCTCTCCAATGAAATGCAATGGGGTATGGCATCGATCCCGTTAGCAGACGCCCCAACGATGCACGTAGGCTATATCATGCACGACGAGCGCAAGCCCTCTCCCCTCTTGCAGCAATACCTCGATGAGCTCAACCGCATCATCCATGCCAACCAACTGTCGGAAGACGGGGTAGAAATCGTAGATTGCTAGCCCACGGCGGGCATGGCGCTACAATGGTCACTCACACGAAACGTATCCAACGAAAGGAAGCCCGTGAAGGTCATCATCTATACCGACGGCTCGGCCCGATCAAATCCGGGACGCGGCGGCTACGGCGCCGTGCTCAAATACACCAACCCCGCCGGCAAGACCTTCACCTCCGAGCTTTCGCGCGGCTACGCCAAGACCACCAACAACCGCATGGAGCTCATGGCCGTTATCGTGGCGCTCGAGGCACTCAACCGCCCCTGCGAGGTCGAGGTCCATTCCGATTCGCAGTACGTCGTCAACGCCTTCAACAAACACTGGATCGACGGCTGGAAAAAGCGCGGGTGGAAAACTGCCAACAAGCAACCCGTCAAGAACCGCGACCTGTGGGAGCGCCTGCTTGCCGCAAAAAGCAAGCACAAAGTGGAATTCATCTGGGTTAAGGGCCACGCCGGCCATGAGCTCAACGAGCGCTGCGACGAGCTTGCCACCACGGCGGCCGACGGCAGCAACCTCGATATCGACACCGGCTTTAACGAGAGCGACCTGTAACGGCGTTTTCGCAC
>UROZ01000040.1 GCA_900549655.1 uncultured Collinsella sp. | reverse complement strand
CACCAAACAGAAGAGGATGTACCAGGCGGCTAAGGACATGGAGAAGCGCCTCGAAGCGCTCGAAGGGATTGAGGCCCCAGATAGCATTCGCGCCGTGCGGTTCCGCCAGAGCAAGGCCCTGGAACTGCATAGTAAATTTCCCATCTCGGCAGACGATTTCAGCTTGAGCTTCGGCAACTGCATGCTCTATGACCACGCGAAATTCGAGATACCGCTCGGTGCCAAAGTGGCCATCACCGGTGGCAACGGTACAGGAAAGACCAGCCTGCTGAAGGCAATCGCTCGACGCGCCGACGGTATCAACATCTCTCCCAAGGCAGAGATCGGTTACTTCGAGCAAACAGGCTACAAGTTCGACGCCCGTCAGTCTGCGATCTCGTTCATGCAGGATGGTTGCGAGTACAGCATGACCGAAATTCGAGGCATCCTCGCCTCTATGGGAATCGGACCGCGCGACCTGACAAAGGACGTTGGCGTTCTCTCGGGAGGCGAAGTCATCAAGCTGCTACTCGCGAAGATGCTGCTGGGCAGATACAACATCTTGCTCATGGACGAGCCTGGAAATTACCTGGACATCAAGAGCGCCGAAGCCCTCGAGCAGATGATGAGCGCCTATGCCGGAACGATAGTGTTCGTCTCCCACGATAAGAGGCTGGTCGAGAACGTCGCAGACATTGTCTACGAAATAAAGGACACCAAGCTAGTCAAAATCTTTCAGCGCGAATAGCCCTAAATGAGCAAGAAATAATCCCCGAACGGAGACAAGGGAGTAAAACGGCAAAGAAAGAGCCTCCGTCCCAACGCAGGGAACGGAGGCTCTTTAATCGCTTTTACTCATCTCCGTCGCTGGTGGCTTTGTCATGACTCTCGTACGAAACGAAACTCAGCGGCATAGTGCGGCACTCAAAATCGCAGGTCAGAAACCTGTCGTCCTACTCCCACTCGATGGCGTCGGTTCTGCCGTCCCGTCATTCCAGTTACACCCAGTTTTCGGCATCGACACGGAACGCGTGCCGCCGAATGACGCGATGTCGCGTTTCGTCGGCTTCGGGGACAAAAGTTGGGACAACCTCAAAAACTTTTTTCAAACTCAGGGCTTTGAGTTTTTGTTTTTGTCCCAAAGTGCGCGGCGGGTCGCCTTTGGAGGCTCGATGGCGCCGAAAACGCCCGTTTTGAAACTCAACCGCCCTTTTGCCTGCAAGCCGCCAGCTGCAATCGCAAGTGAATTAACGCGGGTGGCTTGCGCGCCATTTGCAAAACCCCAGGTCGCAGGTCTTCGCCATTCGTGAACAAAGTGAGTAGTCTCAGGTGGCTTGCTTATGAGTTGGCGAACGGGCCTTCAGGATTCAGGGCAAACATGCTGGTAGAATAGGATTCTCAAATCAATGACAGGAGACCGAGCATGGCCGAACCCCACGATAGGAAGCCGATCCTCACGATCGAGCAGCAGATAGAGCACCTCAAGCAGAAGGGCGTAGCCTTCGAGCTGTGTTCCGAGGAAGAGGCCGCGGACTACCTGCGCGACAAGTGCAACTTCTTCAAGCTCGCATCCTACCGCAAACTCTTCTCGAAATACGAGGGAGGCCCGCGCGACGGCCGCTACGTAGACCTCGACTTCGGCCAGCTGCGCCTGCTCGCGGCGCTCGACCAGGAGCTGCGCCACGCCCTGCTCGGCATGACGCTCGACATCGAGCATTTCCAGAAGGTGACACTGCTTCGCGAGATGGAGGACCGCGGAGAGGACGGCTACGCCATCGTGGCCGACTACATGGCATCGCTTACCACTGCAAACAGGGAGTACCGCCTGCGCGAGCTCAAGATGAGCGGCCGCAGCCCCTACAGCTCGAGCCTCTACGCGAAGTACTCCGGCGACATGCCTGCCTGGGCCTTCCTTGAGCTCACCTCGTTCGGCACCCTCATCGACTTCGTGCGCTTCTGCGCCAGGCGATGGGGCGACAGGCGCCTCGAGGCCTCCCACTACGACCTCAAGCGCGTGAAGTCCGTCCGCAACTGCGCCGCGCACGGCTCGTGCCTGATCAACTGCTTCGCCGAGAGGGGCGCCGCCCGGGGCTCGGCGTCCAGCGGCGTCTCCCGAAGGGTGGCCGCCGTGGGAATTCCCAAGGCGACCAGGAGGAAGTGGATGGGGAATACGGCCATGCAGGAGGTCGCGACCGCGCTCGTGGCGCACTCCGGCTTGGTACCCGAGGGCTCCTCGCGCTCGCGCGCCGCATCCGAGCTCGCCGAGATGTTCGCCAGGGCCGACGGCGAAACCGAGGCGCTGCCCGACAAGGGGCCCGACGCCGCAGCTCGCTCCGCGCTCGAGTTCCTTCGCAGGTTGACAGAATCGCTCGGGTTGGTAGAATAGCCTGCAGATAGCAAAACCTTCACGGTTTTAGGGGCGGACTTGCGCAAGCGACTCTGCCCTATTTTTATATTCACTCGCTATAGGAGACGGGTGATACCTGGGTCAATGACAGAACTGAGAAGCCCGGAATAATGGAGCCAGTTAGAAACCCTCGGGTTTGCGGGGCGGGATCGTGAGAGCGATTCTGCCCTATTTTTTTCCTCCGTCTGCCCCAAACCAAGTAGTTCGAAGATAGCCTGTAGGTATCCTCGTGGGCGCCTTTTATTTTCAGGGAATCGGCCGCTTCATGAGCGAGCGACCGGCTTGACCTAGATCGAACCGCCTTCATCTCCGTCTAGGCGCCGGCAATCAACATCGTAAATCCGCGCGTGCTACAATGCGGCCACCAGAGATGAAAACACAGTCCCCGTCGGGTAGTCGTGGGCGTGCGGGAGTCCGCATCAGTAACCTGCCTCCTTGGTTGTCCCTTCTCTGCATGGTCATCTACATAAAGGAGGAGCCAGCCATGCAGATCAGCGTGTCGTCCACCCTGACCGTATATCACGACGGCCAATTCTGGGTCGGGCTGGCGGAGCACGTCGAGGACGGCAGATACGGCGTCGCCCGCATCGTCTTCGGCGCGGAGCCGTCCGATGAGAAGATCCTGCGATTCGTTGTCAACAAATGGGCGAAGCTCGCGTTCTTCGGTGACGATCCCGCCGAGGCGAGCAAGCCCGCGAAGAACCCCAAGCGCCGCGCCCGCGAGGCATCGAAGGCCCTTAAGCAGCCGGCGATGGGCACCAAGGCGCAGCAGGCGCTCGCGAGTCAGCGGGAGACGATGAAGCGGGAGTCGGCTCATGCGAGAAGCCAACGCCGCGCGGACGAGGCGGAGGCGCGCTTCGAGCGGCGGAAGCTGAAGCGCAAGCAGAAGCATCGCGGGCATTAACCGGCGCTGACATGGTTCTTGGCGTGAACAGGGCTACGTCCCCCTGTTCACGCCGTTCACACATACAGCAGTAGGCACGGATTCGTTTGAAACCGTGCCAGCTATCCGGTACGATACTATTGCATCGAACGTCTGTTCTACTTCCACTCGATAAAACAATAGTGCTCCATTTTTGCAATTCCGCCCTCGTTATATCCGTGGTTTCTTCTCGTTGTCGGCTGTATTCGGTTAGCCTCTCTCATAGAAAACTCATCCCAAACTCAGCTCTTTTCATTTTTTCATTCTGTGAGTTTTACGCCTGAGTTTCGACGAAGGATGGATTTGCTGCATGACCTGTGAAAACCCGCTATCCCCGTTCGATTGAATCCTTCTCTTTCAAATGAAACCCCCATCGAGAACGCGACTACGACAAGAGTTCTTGATGCCCTTCATTTCGAGTCGGCTTGCCAAGCATCATTCTGATTGAAACTCAAGGGGGGGGCGATTTCGCTCTTCAGAAGGATTTCGCTGTCATTTCAGGACAAACTCATGACATCTCCGAAGATGGCTAAGAATGAGATCCCGGCTCGCTGACGCGGGATCGTCCGCTTGCGAGAATGTCCAGTAATTTCGATTCTGGGTCGTCGTCGAAGGCGACCTTCGCGATCAATCTCCACTTGCGCGGAGGTATGCCGACCAATTTCGTGAAGAGGGCGGAGAAGCTTGTTGCTCGTGCGTATCCGCAACGATGCGCCACTTCGTCTATGCTCATATCATGGTCGGTGAGCAGTCTTTTCGCCAGCTCGATTCTTTCCGAGGAGACGAACTCGGTCACCGTCAAGCCCGTCACCTGCTTGAATGTCTTCTTGAACTTGGTTGACCCCATGTTCGCTGCCTCGAGCAGGTCCTTCTGTCCGATCGCGCCGCCTAGGTTGCTCTCGATGTACGATACGGCTCTCGCGATCGAAAGGCGGTCCTGCTCGGCCACTCCCTCGCACAGGCTCTCTCCCATCCTGAGTAGCCTTGCCATCACCAAGTTCGCGATTCCGGAATATAGGAGGCCCGCTTCCGACCCCGGGATCTCCCTTGGAGTTATCTTGCCGAGCATCTCTGCTATTTCCGGATCCCAGGAAGCCTGGTTCCTCAGACTCTTCAGGCTGATCGCCAGCGGTTTCAGCGCCTTGTCGATTTTTTCCCCGAAGACGCTTCGGCAGTATTCGTCGTAATACTCGATCTCTGTGTAGGAGAATCTCGCTCCTTTTGGTAGAAGGACCGAGCTTGTCTTGGGCTGTGCTTCCAGAAAGGCGGAAACGCTTGATTGCGGCATGAGACCATGCCTTTCGCGGCGGACTGCAAAATACCCGCCAGAATCGAAGCAGAAGGGAAGGCGTTCTTTCAAAGTGAAATCGCAGCAGACGACGGAGAAGAACCGCCGCGCCTCCCATGCCCAGTACCACCCCTCGCATCTGCGCCCGTCGCCTTCGAAGAGGGACCCTTCTCCGTTCCATCCATCTGCCAAGACGAGGCCGATTGGCTCAAGCGAGGCCGCAAAGGTCTCCGCCGCGGCTTGGGCGGCGTGGGAGAACATCGTTTCCTTGTCGTCCATCTTCCGATCCTTTTATTCGCGTTCGGACGCAATTCTTTCGCGCTCGGGCTTTTCCCTCCAGGTGCAACCTGATTCAAGTTAGCCAAGGTTAATATCTCTTTGTCAATTTTAGCGATACAAGAAAGGCTCTCTGGTTTTGCGAAGAAGAACACAGAAAACACTCGCGGAGGCCATCGACGTCAGAACGAAGGTGGCCATGCTCGTCGTGCTCATAGCGACCGGGGCCATCGTGAAGGATTACGTTCTGGGCTCGGTTCTCTTTGCCGTCGTCGTCCTCCTCTCCTTCGCAATCGGGCGCGGAAGGATGGCAGCGTCTTTCTCTTTCGCCTACCTCTTTCTCATGGGTATCTTCTGGGTCACGACGATGCTTCCGCCGAACGCCGCCGGAGCCCTCGGCGCGTTCGCCCTGGCCTGCCGCACCTGCATGCCCATCTGCCTGTTCGCGGCAGTCTTCGCGACTACCACCAAGATTGGCGACCTCACGGCCGCCCTCTACGGGATGAGGCTGCCGAAGGCGGTTGTCGTTCCGCCGGTGATAGCGGTGCGGTTCTTTCCGACGCTCAAGGAGGAGTCCTCTGCCGTAGCGGACGCGATGAGGGTGAGGGGGCTCGCCCTTTCGCTTAAGAATCTCGTTTCGAAGCCGGCGCTGATGTTCGAATCTGCGGTCGTGCCCGTGATGCTGCGCTGCGCCAAGATCGCGGACGAACTCGCCGCCGCAGCGGTCGCGCGCGGCATCGACCGGCCCGGGAGGAAGACCTCCTACAACGCGCCCCGGTTCGGATGGGCCGACTTCCTCCCTCTCTCGATTCTTGTCGTCTGTTGCTTGCTTCTTGTGGTCGCAAAGGCCAACCAGGGGATCGGAGGGCTGCTGTGACGAAAAACGCCGTAGAACTTAGAAACGTTTCTTTTACCTATGAGGGGGTCGACGCCCCGGCGATCAAAGACGTGAGCTTTTCGGTCGCGCCGGGCGAATGCGTCGTCCTGTGCGGGGAGTCCGGCTGCGGGAAGACCACCGCGACCCGGATCGTCAACGGGCTGGCGGGAGGGTTCTACGAGGGCAGCCGGACGGGGAAGGTCCTTGTAGCAGGCAGGGACATCGACGACCTGGAGGATTGGGAGCTCTCGTCCTTGACGGGCAGCGTTTTCCAGAACCCCCGCACCCAGTTCTTCAACCTCGACACGACCGGCGAGATCGCGTTCGGCATGGAGAACCTCGGCGTTCCCAGGGAGGAGATGCACAGACGGGTGCGCGGCGTCGTGCGCGAGCTCGGCATGGAGAGGCTCATGGGCAGGGGCATCTTCGAGCTCTCCGGGGGCCAGATGCAATCGGTGGCCTTCGCGAGCGCATGGGCCTGCAAGCCGAGCGTCTACGTCCTCGACGAGCCGTCGAGCAATCTGGATCCTCCCTCCATGGAGAAGCTCGCCTCCTTCATCTCGAAAGCCAAGTCGAGTGGGTCTGCCGTGATCATCGCCGAGCACAGGCTCTCCTACCTCGCAGGCGTCGCCGACCGGTACCTGCTCTTCGAAGGCGGTTCCGTCGCCGCCGAATGGGACGCGCAGCAATTCCTGGGGCTGCCCGACTCCGAGCGAGAGTCTTGTGGGCTCAGGTCCTCCGAGCCGCCGAAGCTCGCCGACCTGATGCAGCGCCTTTCCCATCCCGTCTCCGCCTTTCCCGCCGTCGAGGCGAGGGGGATCTATGCGGGGTATGAGAAGGGCGTGCCGGTCCTCGAGGGGACTACCGTCTCGTTCGACCCCGGGAGGGTCGTCGGCGTGGTCGGGCGAAACGGGGCGGGCAAGTCAACCCTGCTCAAGTGCCTGGCGGGGATCAAGAAAGAAGAGCTCGGGCATGTCCGGTTCCAAGGCTCGGTGGTCCCTCCCAAGAGAAGGCCCGAGCATGTGTTTCTGGTCATGCAGGATCCCGACTACCAGCTCTTTCGCCCGAGCGTGCGCGACGAGTTGGCATCCGCGGCCCCGTCTCCTTCCGCCGTCGACGAACTTCGTCTCGAAGCGGTCTTGGAGGAGTTTGGCCTGGGAGATGTCGCCGACCGCCATCCCGCATCGCTCTCGGGAGGGCAGAAACAGAGGTGCGTCTGCGCCATCGCGTCGGAGTCGGGCGCGCAGGCGCTTCTCTTCGACGAGCCCACGAGCGGCCTGGATTTCCGGAACATGGAGCGCCTCGCGCTCGTCTTGCGCAAAGAGGCGTCTCGCGGGAAGACGGTGGCGGTCGTCAGCCACGACACGGAGTTCCTGTCAAAGGCCTGCGACCAGATCGTGCTCATCGAGTGAGCCGGGCCGCGGGGTCGAGAAAAGATTCGTATGGAGGAAAGGATTTGAAAATGTCAGTTAAAGCGAAACGGAAAGAGGGCGGCAGCCTCAGCTCCAGGGACCTCATAGCCCTCGGCGTCTTCTCCCTGCTGTTCATGGTGGTGAGCATGCTCGTCGTGGGAATCACCTCCATGAGCGTCGTGGCGTACTGCGGCTGCTGCGCCATCGCAGCGATACCCGCCGGGATCGTCTGGGTCTACATGCATGCGCGCGTGCCGCGCGCGGGAACCTCGCTGATCATGGCCCTCGTCTTCGCCGTGATCGTATTCGTCGTCGGATCGGGATGGCCTGTGGCGCTCGGGCTCGCCGTCGGCGGCGGCGTCTCCGAGCTGGTTCGCAAAGCGCTCGGGTACGGGAGGTTCGCAGGCGTCGCCGTGGGGTACGCGCTTTTCGAGACTTGCTGGGCAGCAGGCCTTTTCGTTCCCATGTTCGCCTCGCAGGACTACTACCGCGAGCTGATGGGGTCCAACAGCATCGACCCGGCCTATATGGAGGCCCTCTTGTCCACGGTGACCCCCGAGACGTTCGCGGTCATCGCGGTCGTGACCTTCGTAGGCGGGATCATCGGTTCGCTTGTCGGCCGAGCGGTGTTCAAGAAGCACCTCGAGCGCGCGGGAATCTCCTAGCGCCCTTTTTCAAAGCAACATGAGAGAAGAGGTATTCGATGAGCAAGGAAAGCAAAGGAAGGAAGCCGGGGGCCCTTTCCCGGTGCCTCCGGTTCGCGGGGAGAAGAAAGCCCCTCGTGTTCGCCTCCATGGCGCTGGCGGTCCTATCCGCGGCGGCGTCCTTCGTCCCATACGTGGCGATCTACTTCATGATCAGGGATGCGGTCGAGGTCTATCCGAACCTGGCCGCCGTCGACGTTTCGGCGATGACGGGCTACGCGGGCTTGGCGGTGGCAGGCATAGTCGTTGACGTGGGGTGCTATCTTGCCGCGCTTCTGTGCTCCCACGCCGCGGCATTCGACGCGCAGTACCGCACGAAGCTCGACATCGCCGCCCACCTCGGGCGAATCCCCCTCGGGCACGTCGCCAGGCTCGGCACGGGCAGGATCTCGAAGGTCATGGACGAGAGCGTCGGAGGGATCGAGCAGTTCATCGGCCACTCCATCCCGGACCTGGCGGCCACCGCCGCCGCGCCCGTCGTCTTGGTGGCGCTGCTCTTCGTCTTCGACTGGCGCTTCGGCGTCGCTACGTTGGCGGCGGTCGCCGTCGCATGCGTCGTGCAGTTCTCCGGCTACGCCGACAAGCGCGTCATGGCGAGCATGGGGCGCTACCAGGAAGTGAAGGAGCAAATGGGCAACGCCGCCGTGGAGTACGTTCGCGGCATGCGCGTCGTGAAGGCCTTCGGCCAAACGGCGCGCTCGTTCAGGCGGCTCGCGGACGCGATCAAGGACTACACGGGCCTCTCCCTCGACGTAACGCTCTTCTTCCGGAACTCCATGCCGGGCTTCACGGCCGTCCTCAACAACGCGTACCTGTTCGTCCTGCCCGTCGGCATACTTCTCGCCCCGGGCGCGCAGGACTGGCCGACGTTCGTGCTCTCGCTCGTCTTCTACCTCCTGTTCGTGCATTCGATATCGAGCGTCTTCACGAAGATCCTCTACGTGAGCGAGGACGGGATGCTCGCCCAAGCGAACATCGACCGCATCGACTCCGTGCTCGGCATCGGGGAGCTTCCCGTCCCGGAAGCGCCGAAGACCCCGAAGGACGCCTCGGTGTCCCTGCGGAACGTGACCTTCTCCTACGAAGGCGACGCGGAGCCGGCCTTGCGCGACGTCTCGCTCGAGGTCCCCGCCGGCACAGCATGCGCGGTCGTCGGGCCGAGCGGATCCGGCAAATCCACCCTCGCGAACCTCGTCGCCCGCTTCTGGGACGTCGATTCGGGCCAGGTGCTCGTCGGCGGCGTCGATGTCCGCGAGATGAGCCAAGACGAGCTGATGGGCAATCTCAGCCTGGTGTTCCAGGATTCCCACCTGTTCCGCGAGAGCATCGCGGACAACATCAGGCGAGGCCGTCCGGGAGCGACCGACGACGAGGTGGTCGAAGCCGCGAAGGCTGCCCAGGCGGACGCGTTCATAAGCGGGCTTCCCCATGACTACGCCACCGTGGTGGGCTCCGAGGGCGTCCACCTGTCCGGCGGCGAGAAGCAGCGGATAGCCATCGCCAGGTCCATCATCTCGGACGCGCCCATCGTGGTGCTCGACGAGGCGACCGCGTTCTCCGACCCCGAGAACGAGCACTTGATCCAGAAGGCGTTCGAGAGGATCATGGCGGGCAAGACCGTGATCATGATCGCCCACCGGCTCTCCACCGTCGTCGGCGCCGACAAGATAGTCGTGCTCGATGGCGGCCGCAAGGTCGAGGAGGGCACCCACGAAGAGCTCCTCGCCGCATCGGGGGCGTATGCGAGGATGTGGGGCCAGTACACGGAGGCTCTCGATTGGGGGATCGAATCGGCATCGACCGAAAGCAAGGGCGCAGCTCCCGAAGCATCAGCCGTTCATGCGGATCATGGCGGCTCTGTCGAGGAGCGCGGCCCTGCTGAGGCGTTCGGCGGGCAGTCAAGGGGCAGAGTTCCTTGGCTTCAGAGGGCGTTCAATCTAACCGACCAGGGCTATGCCGGCCTCAAGCGCTCCGCCCTTGCCTGCACTCTGAGCGATCTGGCTCTCATGATCCCCTTCGTCTGCACGGTCGCCGCGTTCGCGGCTCTTGTGGGGACCCTTGCGGGCGAGCCCTTCGACGCGAACGCGCTCTGGTCGATCTTCGCCGTGGGAATTGCGGGGGCGATCGTGGTCTTCATCGCCTCGAGAAACGACTACAAGAAAACATACGTGGCCGCCTACACCGAGTCCGAAAGCATCCGCTTGCGCCTTGCCGACCATCTGAGGAAGCTGCCCATGAGCTTCTTCAACCGCCGGGACACGACCGACGTGGCCGATCGCATCATGGGAGACGTGACGGCGCAGGAATCCATGCTGTCTTCGACGCTTCCGCAGCTCATCGCGGGAACCGTGTCGACCGCGGTCATCTGCGTGATGCTCGCCTTCTTCGATTGGAGGCTCGCCTGCTGCGCGATGGTCACGCTGCCGCTTTCGGCTGCGGTCATCGCCTTGAGCCGTCGCCGCGAGAAGCGTCTTTTCGAAAGGCAGAACCGCGTTCGCCTGGATGCGCTGGCTCGCGTGCAGGACTACCTCGAAGGCATCAAGGACATAAGGGCCTGCAGGGCGGTGGGCAAGGACTCCGCCGCCATGGAACAGGCGATGCTCGAGCTCAAGAGGGTGACGATGCGGGTCGAGCTCGCCGTCGACGTTTCCGTCTCCCTCGCGAGCGCCATCCTTCGCTCGGGAGTCGGGCTGACCGCCTGCGTCGGCGCGATGCTTCTCGCCTCCGGCGGCGTTGACTTCATGGTTCTGCTCATGTTCCTGCTCATCGTTTCGCGTGTGTACAGCCCCATTCTCGCCCTCGTGTCCCAGCTGCCCAACCTTCTCAACCTGTCGACCAAGACAGCCCGGATCAAGGCGGTCATGGACGAGCCTGAAGCAAAGGGCTCTGCCCCGGCGGATGTCTCCGGCCATAGCCTGTCTTTCCAAAACGTCCGGTTCGGGTACGGCGACGAGGAGGTCCTCCACGGCATCAGCTTCGACGCGCAGGAAGGAAAAGTCACCGCCCTTGTCGGGCCGAGCGGCTCGGGCAAGTCGACCTGCGCCCAGCTGGCGGCGAAATTCTGGGAGCCGAACAGCGGCAGGATCCTCTGCTCGGGCAAGGACATCGCCGGGTTCTCCGAGGAATCGTGGCTCGCGCACGTCTCCATAGTCTTCCAGGACGTGATCCTTTTCGACGACACGGTCGCGAACAACATCCGGATCGGTCGCGAGGGAGCTTCTGACGAAGAGGTGGCCGAGGCTGCAAGGACAGCGCACTGCCTGGAGTTCATCGAGAAGCTTCCCCAGGGGTTCGACACGATGCTGGGCGAGAACGGCGCCTCTCTCTCGGGCGGGGAGCGTCAGCGCCTCTCCATTGCGAGGGCCCTTCTGAAAGACGCGCCCGTGGTGCTCCTCGACGAGGCGACCGCCTCGCTCGACCCCGAGAACGAGACGCTTATCCAGAGAGCGGTCGGAACCCTGTGCGCAGGCAAAACGGTAGTCGTCATCGCCCATCGACTGAGAACCGTCGCCAATGCGGATAAGATCGTCGTTCTCGACGACGGGCGCGTGGCGGAGGAGGGGAGCCACAAGACGCTGCTTGCCGAAGACGGACTGTACGCGAGGTTGTGGAGGCTCCAGCAGGAAAGCTCGTCGTGGACCGCCCCCGCCGGCTGGACCGATGCCGACAATGTTCTGACGGGCAGATAAGCAGACGCGAATCATCTGAGGATTACCTCGAGGCAATCCTCGCCATCCGCACCGAGCGCGAGCGCTGCCGCAACGTCGACCTCGCGGAGCATATGGGTGTCACCAAGTCGGGCGTCACCAAGGCGCTCTCGAACCTCGGCGCTGCCGGCCTCGTCCGCATGTTCGGCCACGACGTGCGCCTTACAGATGAGGGCGAGCGCGGCGCGTCGGCGACGCTCGAACGTCATCGCTTCTTCGAGCGGCTGCCCGTCGAGTCGGGCGTGGACGTCGAGACCGCCTCGGCGGAGGCCTGCCGCATAGAGCACTGCCTGTCAGAGGACTCCTACAGACGTTTCGCGGCTTATCTCGGGAGATAGACGAGCTGCCGCTCGTCTATCTCCTTGTCGCACAATCACCTCCTTCAATAGGCCGTGCCCCAACGGATGGGTACCATTTACCCGGGTGCACCTGGGGCAACGGGCCGGCAGGCCCGCGAAAGGTCGCTCGCAGAACACGCAACAGCAAACACGACAGAAGAAGCGAACGACAGATGCCGGACCCCGGACGACAGTACCGCGGAAGACAAGCATTCCGACCACAACCGAACAATTCCAGCTACTAGGCAGGCGCCCGCATGAGCGCCTTTTACTTTTCAGGGACTTAGCCGCGAGCTAAGGCACACGGCCTATGGCCGTTTCGTGAAGGCCCGACCAGCTCGACCCACCTCGACCCGTCTCCGCTCCCGTCAGGCGCGCAAATCGCCATAAGGCGGTTCAATCGTCGCGCAGACGAAAACGCACACGGGACCGCGCAGACGCATGGCGCGGAAAGATTGGAGGCAGCCATGGCGAACATGACGAAATGCGCCGCGCCCGAGGGCAACCGGAGCCGCGACGAGTGGATGACGGTAATCGAGATGCAGGAGTACATGGGGGCGAGCCGGAGCAAGGCGTACGACCTCATCTGGTCGGGAGAGATCGACTCGTACAGGCTCGGAAGGAAGCTCCTGGTTTCGAGGGCGTCAGTGGACGCCTACATCGAGTCGAGGAGCGGGAGGAAATGACGGCGGCGACCGCCCCGGGAGCCGCCCGCGGCCGGGCATGCGAGAAAGCCTCGAGACGAAAGGAGCTCGAGGACGACCATGACCAAGAGCATTAGCAGGAGCCAGGCGAGGCTCATCGCATCGACCAACGCGATATTCGGCGCCGACGAGGCGCGCGCGATGCTGCGCATCAGCCGTGACGCCATGTACCGGCTCGCCTCCCCCTTGCACTCACCGCCAGCGCATGCTATAAGGTTGTTGGTGGCTCATTGAGCTACCTCCAAGTGCCGGGGGAGTCCCCCGGCTATTTTTTTATCCATTCCATTAGGAGTCCCCATTGGCCAAGGAGCTCAGCATCTTTGTCGACGAGAGCGGAGACCGCGGCGGCAAGGCTCGCTACTATCTGCTCACGCTCGTCTTCCACGACCAGGCAGACAGCATCGCCGAAGCGGTCACGGGCTATGAGGCCAAACTCGCCAAGGCCGACCTCCCAAACATCCCGTTCCACTCCGAGCCCCTCATGAACGGGCACATGGATTATGAGTTTCTCGGCATCGGGCAGCGCAAGGCCATGCTCGCCTACTTCTCCTCATTCGTCCGCAAACTTCCCATCTCCTATATAACGTTCGTCTACCGCCGCAGCCAGTTCGAAGACCCGGCAAGGCTAATGGAGCGCATGGGGCGCGACATCTCCTCCGCCATGGTTGAGCACTTGGACTTCTTCCAGTCCTTCGACGATGTGAAGGTCCATTACGACAACGGTCAGGACATCGTCAAGCAAGCGCTCGACCGCTCAGTGGGCAAGGTCCTCTCAAAGGGGGTCGTCCGGCGCCGCAAGACCTCGATGACCGACTTACGATAGGCAACATCCATATAGTGAAACAGAATTCTTTGAATTCGATCGATATCTTTTTTCAACATGGCAGAGCAAGAGAAACGGGAAGGGGAAAGACAGTCTTCCTTGGGGTGTACCAATCGATTAGCGGCTAACTTATTCTTCTGTTGATTGGTAAGAGCGAATTGCAAGCTTGCCAGTTCCCTCGTCAATATGCGCCTGCAAAATTTCTTTTATTCCGGCGGACTTGGCTGCATCCACAACGCTTCGCTTTTCCGATTCTTTCATGTGGAGGCCTAACACGACTGACGAGGGAACCATCTGAATCGATGGTCTACCCTCTGCAGACCCTCTGCATAAAAGTCTCCATTCGCAGTCGTACTCGTGCTGCTTACGCTTGATAAGCGTGACCTTTTCGAACTCCCACCTAATTGATTCCTTAAGACATTTGATAAGTTCTGGGCAGGATACTTTCACATTAGCTGGCAACTCACGAAGGAGAAGGAGTGCAAGTGCGTATCGTGTTGCATCGTACCCCTCATTCGAGTAGTAAATAGGGAAAGGGGCCAAAGAGGAATCGTCATTCGCGCAGAGTCCACAACTGTTCTTTTGGCCGCATAGAAATCTTATGGAACAGTTCGCATCGTATATCTGTACAAAGCCCTTATGGTTATCTGCGTATTTCAGCCACAGCACCTCGTTAAGCGGGTCATCGCAGAAGCAAAGGGAGTATCCGACGTTTTGCACTATTCGCCTAATATCGTCGATTTGACTGTTCAGCTGATCGAACTGAAACGGGAGCTCTTCTATTTCAGCCCTTCCAATTATATCGCGCAGTTTGTTGAAGTCAGGGATGCCGAATTGGCCAAGCAGAGCGATAATCTCTTTAAGGGGGTGTCCTCTGAATGCATCGATAATCAGATTGAACTGGATTTGGAGAGCCTTTTTGTCGACATAAAAATATGTGTCGAGAGGATCGTCATAATATGGGGGAGAAGAGAACAAGAGTGTGTTCGTGCGCAATTGCTCAAGAGAACCGGGTTCAAACGTCCTGAAACGGCACAGCCGATTGACTCGAGGACGGGCTTGCAAGACCGTATCTCGAACCTCTTTTAAAAAACCGCGTGCTCTTGAGAGAGTGTCCCAAAACTCCCGTCTTTTTTTGGAACCCAGTACGGCCTCCCTTTCGATTTCTTCGTAACTTTCGTTGTCCATCGGCATGGTCCTTGTGAGGGTCGTTCTTATATTGTTCTTGGCTATATTATATGTGCCGTCTTGCGTCCTTCGGTTATGCGCTGGCCTTTCATTGTCTGATTTATTCGCCGTGCGACCTGCGGTTTTCCCTTTGACGCACACTTGACGTCGCTTATTTCGCAAAATCGCGCAATTTTGGGCGGGAACTTGCGCCCATGACGTCATTTTCTATCTCACGACGTTCGATTCAGAATTTCAGCACATTATTGTGCTTTCGAACGGACGTGAGCAAAAGCGATCATTATTGACCTGCGATTTTGCTCGTTAAATGCTCGTTATTCGGGTTGCGAGGCAAAAAAGAAATCCAGTGGCTTGCAGGTTTACCAGGTGAAAAACCTGTCTAAATGAAGCCACTGGATGAAAAATCAGGCTACTAAATGAACCTTACAATAATGTGCGGATGTTACTCCCACTCGATGGTCGCGGGCGGCTTGGACGTGATGTCGTAGCACACGCGGTTGGCACCGGGAACCTCGGCCACGATGCGGCCGGAAATGCGGGCCAGCACGTCGTAGGGCAGCTTGGCCCAGTCGGCGGTCATGGCATCGCTGGACT
>UROZ01000039.1 GCA_900549655.1 uncultured Collinsella sp. | reverse complement strand
CCAAAAGCGAGTTTTTGGGCGCTGCTACCGGCGGCGATATGAGCGACCTGTTTGCGCTCGAGGACGAGCGCCGCGACGCCCTAGACGCCGAGCGCGATGAAGCCTGGCGCTACAAGTCGTGCGAGCGCAAAAACCGTTACGACACGCGCGCCGAGGCCGAAGCCGTTATGGCCGACTGCGAAAACCGCGGACGCCGCGGGCTGGCCTGCTACAAATGCGAATACTGCGGCGGCTGGCACCTGACGTCGCACCCTTGGAAATAGGGACCGCATCGGCACGGCACTGACGGAGCGCCAGCCATCGCACGCAAACTACGGGCGCGGCGGTACCAAAACATCGTAACGAACGGCCTTGCCCGCAAGTTGATAGCTCGGCTTTATGCCGGCGAGCAACGGGCCCTTCACCGGCCGTTTGATAACGACTTTGCGCGGATGCACCGCAAGCGCTGCCTGGACCAGCGCCTCCTCATCGGCGCACGGCTGCTCCAAGTGATGCAGCAGCTGGAACTTCTTTTTCACCGCCGCGCTCTTGGTGCGCTCGGGAAACATGGGGTCCAGGTACACCGCATCGGGAGCGGCAAGCTCGCCCCGCCCGATCAACTCAGCTACATGGCGAAGGCCGGCAATGCTGTCCTCGCCCGCATGCAAGCGCATGCGCGCCACGGCTGTCGCAAGCGCCGGTTCATCTGCCGCGCGATCCAAAGCATCCTTGAGGAGCGCCGCGATCACGCAATCCTGCTCATACAGATCGACGGTAAAGCCCGCGGCCGCCAGCAGCAGCGAATCCTCGCCAAAGCCCGCCGTGGCATCAATCGCCCATGGTTGCTCGATGCCTTTTGTGCGCGCAGCCTTTACCAACAGCTCTTGCTGCAGACGGCCCCGCTTGAGCCGCGGCAGCATGCGTGTAAAATCGGCACACAGCTCCATCGTGCCGTCGGTGAGCGTGAGACCCTCGGACTTCCCGATCAGCTCAAGCCCCGCGGCCCGAGCAACAGAAAAGGGATCGACGACGCCCATGGGTACTCCTTAGCAAGCAAAACGAATACGTGAGCGCCGTTTATGCCAGCACCCAACCGTCCGCTATTGTCCCACATGCGACATGGCCCACAGCATCGCAATGCAAAGCACCGCCATCAATCCCGTGCACACGGCAGCGATCACAGAATCGCCCATGCGCCTTCCCAACGACCGCGGCTCACGCACTTGCCCTGTTCCGTACATCATGGCTCCTCCTTGAGACCAGCTCCTTGTTACGGCCTCATCATCGCAGCGCCGCACATGGGCTGCCATCGATTTGGCTTACGTCCAGCTTTCCTTTTTGAAAGGTTGGGCCGTACAGGCAAGAGACGCTTTCAAACGCATGCATCGTCCCGTTGAACTACAATGTGCTTCACCATATGTGCAGCACATAAGGTGCGCCAGGTTGGCGTACTCGTATCGAAAGGACCAGCCATGAGCTTCACTCGCAAGACTCTCAAAATCCTTGCTCTCATCTACTTTGTTTTGGGCATCGCCAGCCTCGTCACCGCCGGCGTCGGTATCGCCACGGGCGGTCTCGGTTCCACGTACGGTTCGTACGCCATGCTCGCAGCGGTCGTGCTTATCGCCAAGGGTCTCGTCGACCTTGCCGCAGGCGTCGCCGGTATCAAGGGCGCCAACAAGCCTTCGCAGGTGGACGGTGCGTTTAAGCTCGGTATTGTTGCCGCGGTCGCCACGCTTGCCCAAGCGGTGCTCACGCTTCCCGCGTTTGGCGGCGATGCCATCAACTTTGGCGCCTTTGTCATCGTGGTGTACGACCTGTTCTTTGTTCAGCAGGCACACGCCGTTGAGGCCGAGAACAAGGACCGCCTATAAGCGCTCGCTTCTCATAACCTCTGCAGCCAAGCAACTAAAAAGGGCCGATCGCGCAGCAACGTGGTCGGCCCTTTACGTTTGTCCAGATAAAACCTACCAAAATAAACCTGTCCCTTTTTGGCAGGTCAGTGGCGGTACTCGGCGATGATGAAGTCGATATCGGTTTGAAGGGTGTCCAAGTTTGCCAGGCGCTCTTTATCGGCAGGGCGCGTGCGGTAGTAGTACGGCGTCATCTGGAACACCGCCTCGATGTCGGCCTGGGTCTGAAGCGTAATATTCGCAGATACCCGCTGCGTTCCGACCAACTCGAGCTCGGTGGTCTTCGGCAGCTTCTCGTCGTTAAGGTACGGAGTATCGTAGAGCACTTCCTTAAGCCCAAACAGATGGCGGGCACCCGGCACCACGGTGTAGAGCGAACCCTCCGGCGCCAGCACTCGGGCAAACTCGCGTTCGTTAAAGGGGGCAAAGAGCTCGGTTACCATATCGAAGGCGCCATCGGCCACGGGGATATCCTTCATGTTGGCCACAAAATAGGTCGCATCGCCGCGCTTGGCGGCCAGGCGCACCATCTCCTTGCCCAGGTCGAAACCGTAGGCATCCACGCCCGGCACCGCGCCCATGGCACTCGTGTAATAGCCCTCGCCGCAGCAAATATCGAGCAGCGACATGGGACTGCTCGTAGATGCAGCACGCCCAGACACCTGCTTGCGCACCAGCTCGACCATCGCATCGCGCAACGGCGCGTAGTATCCACGGTTCAGAAAGTCACGACGGCTGCGTGCCTGCGACTTGGGATCGCCCATAGAGTCGCCGCTCTTGGACGAGCGCAGCAGATATAGATAGCCCTCGCGCGCACGGTCAAACCGGTGCCCACCCGCGCATGCAGCACCGCGTTCGTCATCCACCAGCGGCTCATGGCAAACGGGACACAACAACATGGCAACTCCTTAGCGCGAACAACACAACGCCCACCATTGTCGCATGCCTTCCCCGCCTAGTCATTGGGGACGTTCTTGAATGACTAGTCGTTTAAGAACGTCCCCAATGACTAGTCGATTAGGAGTATCATCGTCTGCGCAAATAAGCACAAAATAGCATGTTAGAGATTGAGAGCGTATGGCTGACACCGTATCTAAGCACATTGACATGACCACCGGCTCGCTGTGGCGCAATATTCCCCTGTTCGCCTTCCCCGTGGCCGCCACGAGCATCTTGGAGCAGCTGTCGAACCTCATCGCCACGGTCATCATCGGTAACTTCTCGGGCGACCAGGGAACCCTCGCCATGGCGGCGGTCGGCTCCAATGTTCCGCTTACCAGTCTTATGCTCAACCTGTTTATTGGCATGTCGCTTGGCTCCAACGTGGTCATCGCCAACGCTATCGGCCGCAACGATCAGAACATGGTCAAACGCGCCGTCCATACCTCAATTTTAATGGCGCTCGTGGGCTTTGTCGTCATCGCGCTGGGCGAGATCTTTGCCGAGCCCATGCTCGCCGCGCTCAATGTTCCCGCCGAAACCATGCCGCTCGCTTCGCTCTACCTGCGCATCTTTTTGCTCAGTCTGCCCTCGATCTTGCTCTACAACTTTGAGGCCGCGATTTTCCGCTCCGTCGGCATCACCCGCATGCCGCTGCAGGCGCTTGCTGTGTCCACCGTCCTCAACATTGGCCTGGACCTCATCTTTGTCCCCATACTCCACTGGGGCGTCGCGGGCGTCGCCATCGCCACCGCCATCGCCTACACCGTCAGCGCCGCTACACTCTTTATCCGCCTGCTCAAGACCGACTCCGTCGTCCGCGTCACCCCACGCGACCTGGCTATCGACCCCGTCGCCCTCAAGCGCATCGTCAAGATCGGCCTGCCCGCCGGCATCCAAAGCGCCGTCTTTGCCGTCGCCAACATCATCATCCAGTCCGCCATCAACAGCCTGGGCACAGAGGTCATGGCGGCATCGAGCGCCGCCATGAGCCTAGAGTACGTGTGCTACAACCTGCTCAACAGCTTTAGCCAGGCCTGCACCACCTTTGTGGGACAAAACCACGGTGCCCGCCAGATCGACCGCTGCACCAAGACGCTCAAGGTCTGCCTGGTCGAAGGCGGTATCGTTGCCCTCACCACGATTATCGTTATTGTCGGCCTCGGGCGCGAAATCCTATCGCTGTTCAACAGCGATCCCAACATCGTCTCGATCGGCTATATCCGCGTGTGCTCGATTTTCCCGGCGTACGCCTTTAGCATGTTCTACGAAAACATGTCCGGCTACCTGCGCGGCTTTGGTATCTCGCTCATGCCCGCCCTCATCACCATGATCTGCGTCTGCGGCATCCGCTTCTATTGGGTGTTCTGCGTGTTCCCGCACTTCCGCACCTTTGCGAACATCATGATGGTCTACCCCATCAGCCTGGGCACCACGGCGTTCTTTATGGTCGTGGCGGTATTACTCTGCCACCCGGCACGCACCTATCGCGCCACCAAAGCCAAAGCGACAGCCCGCTAAACACCGCACTCAACGCCACGCCAGTCATTAATTGACAATATGCGAGCTCATATAGTCGATAAAGCGCCTCGTGGCGATGGGCATGGTGTCCCAGCTGCGCCAGGCGGCCACCACGTCGCGCGAGGGGGCATGCACGATAGGCCGCACACGGATATCGGCTTGCACACCCTCAACGGTACGGCGATAAAGCATACTCACGCCTAGGCCCTCCTCGACCATCGCCATGATTGTGTAGTCGTCGGTCACCTCACTCGTCACGTGCGGCGACAGCCCATGCGCCGCAAATGCATCGAGCACCAGGCTCTGTTCGCCCTCATCCAGCAACACAAACGGCTCGGACGCCAGGTCGGCGAGCGTCACCTTCTCCTTTGCCGCCAGCGGATGCGCGGCCGGCAGCAGTGCCACCAACTCGTCGTGATAGACCACGCGCTTCTCGAGCCCCGCGGTAAACCCGCGTGCCGTAAAGCAAAAATCGACCACGCCATCGTGCACCCACTGGGCGTTGCGCGTGTAATCGCCCTGCTTGAGGGTAAAGTGCACGCCCGGGTGCAGGGCTCCAAAGTCGCGGATTACGCGCGGCAACACGGTACGGCTCACGTTGGTAAACGTCGCAATGCGAATATCAGTCGAGGAGAGCCCCAGCAGCTCCTGGCGCTTGCCCTCGAGCTCGGCCTCGGCAGTTACGATCTGTCGCAGATACGGCAGATACTGCTTGCCATCGCGCGTAAGCGACACACCCTGTTTTCCGCGCTCGATAAGCGTGGTACCCAGCTCGCGTTCAAGCGCCTTGACGGCCTGGCTCACCGCACTTTGCGTATAGCCCAGCTCGTCCGCCGCGCCCTTAAGACTTCCGCAGTCGACCACCATACAAACGATCTGATACCGCGATGCCATTGTGCCTCCACATCAATGCAGCCGTAAAACGTTTTGCCAGGGCTTTTTCTACCTACATTAGCATTTCTTAATCATACTGAAGATACATTCGCTTTACTACATCCACATCTGGGAGCAGAATCCTTTTTACGAAACCGTTCTGTAACAAAAGGAGTCCCATGGATCGCAAAAAAGCAATCGCGCTCTCATTTTCCGTTCCCGTAGCATGGGGCTTTTCGTACCCCCTTATGAAGATCGGCATGGACAGCATGAACGCCACGAGCATCGTTGCGCTACGCTGCATCATCGCCTTTGTTGTCTGCCTGTTGCTCTTCCACAAGCGCGCTTTCCGTATCAACCGCGACCTTATGGTTCGCGCCGCCATCATCGGCGCCATCATGGCAACCGAGCTCACCTGCATGTGCCTGGGCTCCAGCCTCACCTCTGCCTCCACTGCCGGCTTTTTGCAGAGCCTGACGGTCGTGATCGTGCCGTTTGCCAACGCCGCCCTGCTGCGCCGCGCCCCCGAGCGCAAGGTGCTCGTCGGCACCACCATCGTCACCTGCGGCATGCTACTGCTCTCGGGCGCCGACTTCACCAGCCTGAACCCGGGCGCGCTCATCATGCTGCTCTCCGCCTTTGTCTATGCCGGACACATCATTGTCGCCAAGCGCTTTGTCGAAGATGTCGACCCGCTGGCTTTGGGCGTTTGGCAGCTGGGCTTTGGCGGCTTGTTCTCGGGTATCGCCGCATTCACCTTTGGCGGTTTCACGCTTCCCGGCACGCCGAGCGAGATCGTGGTCGTCGTCGCGCTCGCACTCATCTGCTCTGCCTATGGCTTTATCACCCAGACGCTCGTGCAGCCCCACGTGCCTGCCGAGACCACCGGCTTCGCTTTCTCGCTCGAACCGGTCTGCTCCGCCGTCTTTTCGTTCTTCCTGGTCGGCGAGGTCCTGAGCCCCATCGCCTTCTTTGGCGCCGCCCTTATCCTCACCGGCGTCATGGTGGCAACCGTCGAGCTTCCGCGCCTCCGCGCACATGGACAGGCTCGCATGGCAGGAGCGCCCGAGCACGTCTCGTAGACCCCACTCTTCATACAGCCGCGGCATAAAGGCAACCGGTGCGCCTTTACAATAGATGCCAACAGAGCATCTGCCATAAAGGAGCCCCATGGACACCGCAACTCGCGACCGCAACATAGCAACTTGGTTGGGCGATGCGCCGCAGCCGGTACGTGACACGACGAACCAGCTGCTCGAGCGCATCGCCCTTTTGCGTGCCGAGCAGACTATCTACCCGGCACAAGACGACATCCTCAATGCACTCGTCTATACGCCGGCCGACCAGGTCAAGGTTGTCATTTTGGGTCAGGACCCCTATCACGGACCCAACCAGGCAATGGGACTGTCGTTCTCGGTCCCCGCGACGCAAACCAAGTTGCCGCCGAGCCTGCGCAACATCTATAAGGAACTCAAAGCCGATCTGGATTGCCCTATTCCCGCCACGGGAGACCTAACCCCATGGGCACAGCAGGGCGTCCTGCTCCTCAACACCACGCTCACCGTGCACGAGCATGCCGCGAACTCGCACGCCAAACTGGGCTGGAGTACGCTCACCGACTACGTTATCGAACGCTGCTGTCAGCTGCCCCAACCGGTAGTCTTTTTGGCATGGGGCCGCTTTGCCCAGCAGATGGTCGAAGGCAAGCTCGCCACGACCGGCGCAGGCAAGGCAACCGACAAGTTCTGCCTAGCCTCTACGCATCCCTCGCCGCTTTCGGCCAACCGTGCCACGGCAGAACTCCCCGCCTTTATGGGGTCGCGCCCCTTCTCGGCAGCCAATCGGCTACTCGAACAGCACGGCTCGACCCCCGTCAACTGGACTTGCCTCGGCTAAAAATCGATACATCAAAAATGCGCCCGACGGCTTTCCATCTGGCGCGTTTCCTATTCGGGCCAAATAAATTGCGTGCGGCCGGCCTCGCCGCCATCGATTAGCAGACTCTGTCCGGTCATAAACCGGTTGGTCACGCCCACAAAGTAGATCCACTCGGCGATCTCTTGGGCGGTGGCCCAGCGCTTAAGCGGTGTGAGCTCCATAATCTGGTTCCACAGGTGTTCGTCTTCCATCACGCAACGGTTGAGCGGCGTGATAACGCCACCCGGGTCCACACTGTTGGCGATGGCCTGCGGTGCCAGGCGGTTTGCAAGGTTCTTGGTGTAGGCGATAACGCCGCCCTTGCTGGCGGCATAGGCGGGAAACTCCGATCCCGTATGCCCGCTCGCCGACCCCACATTGACCACGGATTTGATAGCCGGCGCCGGCTTGGCGGCAAGCCCCTCCCCCACAAAGGCGTAACGCTCGGTCACGTTGATGGTGCCACACAGGTTGGCGGCGATGTCGTCGGCCGAATCCTGCGTACCGGCAACATTCACGATTACCTGGGGTTCAAGGTCGCTTGGAAACGAGTCCGGCTCGCGGACATCAACGATCAGATGGCGGTAGCGCTCGTGTTCGATCGCCGCCGGCAGCAGATCAAAGCCCACGACCTCGTGGCCCTCGTCCAAAAAGCGCTGCACGCACGCGGCTCCGATACCGCCCGAAGCGCCCGTGATCAAAACCCGCATACTTGCTCCTTAGGCGGTTGCGTGGCGCTCGAGGTACTCGGAGCCCACATTCTCGCGCTCCCAGCCGCGCACGACCTTGTAGCCCACGGGGCTCAGGAAGACCTCGCACAGCAGCTCGGCAACAGCGCCGGTCAGCGAGCACATAAGGACCTGTACCCAGGTCCAACCAAAGAACGTGTGGCTCACCACGATGGCAAAGACCAGGTTGTCGATAAACTGGCCAACACCCGTGGACACATAGGAACGGAAGGCAAAGCTCGCAAAATTATTCTTTTTGAGCATACGGCCGAGCGACTGGTTGAGCGTGGAGTTAACCACGGCAGAAACGAGCATTGCCAGCGAAGAGCCCAGCACCACGTACCAGGTGCCACCGATGGTGGCGTTAAGGGCAGTGTTGACCTCGATCATGCCGGTGTCGTAGTAGGCACCCCACATACCGGGCGTGAGCGAGCATGCCCAAAAGCACAGGCTCACGGCCAGGTTAACCAGCAGCGCGAGGATAGAGATTTTAATGGATGCCTTGGCGCCGAAGCGCTTGCAGATCATGTCCTGGCACAAAAACGAAACCCAGCTCACCACAAAGCCGCAATCGAGCGCCAGATACGGCAGGCTGATAAGCTCCTTGTTGGCCAGCAGGTTCATCATGATGACGCTCACGAAAAACAGCGAAACCGTTGCCGCGGGAATGCTCCGCAACAGGACCTTGTAGTCCTCCATGACCTTCTTGATCATTATGTACTCCTTTGGTTTTAGGTTTAACGAGCAGGATATCGGACCCGAACTGCTCGGACGCCCCGGTCTTGAGACGACGGTGGGTATGATAGCCGCTCACACGGCATCAGGCAAGCAAACGGCGCGGCAGCCCCGCAGGGCCACCGCGCCGATGCGTTAAAACGCTACGTTGCCAAACTCCGACAGGATAAGGTCGGGATTGTGGTCGGTAGCCCAATCCACGTTCCACGGGCTCGTGAACAGCAGCAACTTGCCGCCGCGCATGTCCTCGACGCGCAGCGTGTCGCGCGTGAGCGAAAGGCCCGGGATATCGATGGTGTCGGGGTCGTTCTGGATCCAGCGGATGTCCGTATAGGGCAGCGGCTGGCGACGAACCTCAACACGGTACTCGGCCTTGAGGCGGCGCTCGAGTACCTCAAACTGCAGCACGCCGACCACGCCCACGATGACGCTCTCCATGCCGGCACCCAGCTCGCGGAAGATCTGGATAGCACCCTCCTGGGCAAGCTCCTCCATGCCCTTGACGAACTGCTTGCGCTTGAGCGTGTCGACCTGCGTAATGCGAGCGAACATCTCGGGGGCAAACGTCGGGATCTGCGGATACTGCACGTGGCGCTTGCCGGAGCACACGGTGTCGCCGATGCTAAAGATACCCGGATCGAACAGGCCCACGATATCGCCCGCGTACGCCTCGTCCACGATGGCACGGTCATCGGCCATCATCGACGTGCCCGTGGCAAGCTTGAGCTTGCGGTTGCCCTGCACGTGGAAGGCGTCCATGCCGCGCTCGAACTTGCCCGAGCAAATGCGCACAAAGGCGATGCGGTCGCGGTGGTTCTTGTCCATGTTGGCCTGGATCTTAAACACAAAGCCGCTAAAGTCGTCGCGGCAGGGATCGACCGGCTCGCTGGTGAGCGTATCGGTATAGGCGCGCGGCGTCGGGGCCAGACGCAGGAACTCCTTGAGGAAGGGCTCCACGCCAAAGTTGGTGAGCGCCGAGCCAAAGAACGCCGGGCTCAGCTTGCCGCAGGCCACGGCATCCAAGTCGAGCTCGTCGCCGGCGCCATCGAGCAGCTCGATGTCGTCCATCAGGTTCTTATGGTTCTCCTCGCCGATGAGCTCGTCCATGGAAGGATCGCCCAGCTCGGCCTCGACCTCGGCGACCTTCTTGGTGGCGTTGGCGTGGCCGTCGCCCTCAAAGGCAATGACGCGACGGGTCTGACGATCGAACACGCCGCGGAAGTTGCGGCCGCTGCCGATCGGCCAGTTCATGGGATACGTATTGATACCCAGGACATTCTCGATCTCTTCCATGAGCTCAAACGGATCGCGAGCATCGTGGTCGAGCTTGTTCACAAAGGTGAAGATGGGAATGTGGCGCAGCGTGCAGACCTTAAAGAGCTTTTTGGTCTGGGCCTCGACGCCCTTGGCGCCGTCGATGACCATGACCGCAGCGTCGGCGGCCATAAGGGTACGGTAGGTATCCTCCGAGAAGTCCTGGTGGCCGGGGGTATCGAGGATATTGACGCAGGCGCCGTTGTAGGTGAACTGCAGGACCGAGGAGGTAACGGAAATACCGCGCTCCTTCTCGATGTCCATCCAGTCCGAGACGGCATGCTTGGCCGAGCTCTTGCCCTTGACCGAGCCGGCAGTCTGAATGCTGCCGGTATAGAGCAGCAGCTTCTCGGTAAGCGTGGTCTTACCGGCGTCCGGGTGGCTGATGATCGCGAATGTGCGGCGCGACGAGATTTCATCCGACAGGCTTGCCATGCGGATCCTTTCTTGCATTGAGTGCATTACGTCGTTGTAACCGCACTATTGTAGCCGCGAAATGCTGCAACAGAGCACCTATCAGGACAAATTCATCAGTTGGCACTTGGATACCGGTCGGCGGCGGCACTCCGCAGCAGTTTGTCTCGACCTGTAACATCTGGAGCGGTTTTTGAGCCTCTACCTGTTACAGATCGAGACAAACAGATGGGCCTGCCGCCAAAATCTCAATCTGTAACATCTAGCCGCCAAAACCAGCCCTTAGTGTTACAGATTGAGACAAATGGTGGCCGGCAATCCCGATTTTCCTCTTGCATAACTGTGCATAGTGTATATATACTGTGCTTACCGGTTATATACACGTGTAGCCCATCAGCTAAGGAGCCGCTGTGGACATCATCCTATCCAATTCGAGCGATAAACCCATCTACGAGCAGATATCCTCGCAGGTCAAAGCTCAGATCCTTTCGGGCACGCTCGCTGCGGGAGCCAAACTCCCCAGCATCCGTGCGCTCGCGAGCGATCTTGGCGTGAGCGTCATCACCACCAAGCGCGCCTACGCCGACCTGGAGCAGCTCGGGTTTATCTGCACCGTGCAGGGCAAGGGCTGTTTTGTCGCCGAGGGCAACCAGGAGCTCTTGCGTGAAAACCAGCTCTGCCATATCGAAGAGCTGCTTGCGAAAGCGGCAAGCCAAGCCGAAGCCTTGGGCGTCACGCGCGACAAGCTGCACGAGATGCTCGACCTGGTAGCCCCTGAAACCATGCAGTAGCCATCTGCAAGAAAGGCTATACCATGCAAAACTTGCTAGAACTCAAAGGTATCTCACGCCGTGTGAGCGACCGCTTTTCGCTGCGCGACGTCACGCTTGCCGTGGAGCCTGGCCAGATCGTCGGCTTTGTTGGTGCCAACGGTGCTGGCAAAACAACGACGATTCGAGCTGCCCTTGGGCTTATAAAGCTCGATGCAGGCGAAGTGTACCTGTTTGGGCAGCGCTGTGGCGCCGACGCGCCCGATGAAGCGCAGCGCTGCTTGCGCACTCGTGTCGGCCTCGTGCTGGACACATGCCCCTTCCCTTCCACACTCAAGGTGACCGAAGTTGAGGCACTCGTAAGCCCGGCGTACCCCACCTGGAGCCACGACACATTCGCCAGCCTTATCGATCGGTTTGGCTTGGATCCCAAGACAAAGGTCAAGGACCTCTCCCGCGGCATGGGCATGAAGTTGCAGCTTGCCTGCGCACTCAGCTACAATGCCAAGCTGCTCGTTTTGGACGAAGCCACCGCGGGCCTCGATCCCATGGCACGCGAGGAACTGCTCGATGAGCTGCTCGCCTTTGTCGCCGACGGCCAGCACAGCGTGCTGCTCTCGAGCCACATTACGTCCGACCTCGATCGCACCGCTGATCGCGTCATCTGCATCGATAACGGCTCGATTGTGTTTGACCTGCCGCGCGAGGACATTACCGATCTCGCCGGCATTGCCCACTGCACCCAAGCCCAGGCCGCTGAGCTTTTGGCCTGCGTCGACGGCGCCCGCGCCGCCCGCCACACCTATAGCGTGGATGTACTCGTGCCCAACCGACACGAAACGCTCGAGGCCTTTCCCGAGATTCCATGCGACCGCGCAACCATTGATGACTATCTGCGCCTTACGCTGAAAGGAGCCTCCAAATGAAACGTGCCTTTATGTCCGAGCTCGCCATCGTTCGCACGCTCACCCCGAGCATCGCGGGCGTCGGCCTGTTCATCTTCGTCTTGCTAACCCTTGCCAACGCGTCGGATGGCGTTTCCGGCATGAGCGCCGGCGCCTGCGCGGTCAGCGCCATGTCGCCCATCATGGTCATGAACTCGCTGGCCGGCTTCGACAATCAAAACGGATGGGAGCGCTATCGGGCAACGCTGCCTCTCACGCGCAAAGACATTATTTGCGCACGCTACCTGTGCATCGTTGTCTTCTCGGCCATCATGGCCTGCGCCGCCGTGCTTTTGAACATCATCGCCCTTCCGTTCTTCAACAGCGCGGGCGTGGCCTCGACAGGACAAACCATCTTTGAGATCGCAATTGCCTCGGCAGCATCGATGCTCATCTCCCTCATGATGGTGTTCTTGGCACAGCCGCTGTTCTTCCGATTTGGACACATGGAGGCACTGCGCCTATCCGTTGGCCTGTTTGCCCTACTCGGATGCCTTACCATGGCAGCGCTGAGCTCCTCCAACCCCATCAGCAACTGGCTTATGTCGATTGCCGGGGCGAATCCCGATCCTGCCGTCCTTGGCTGTCTGTGTGCAGGAATTGCCGTACTGGCGCTCGCACTATGTGTAATCAGCTGCGCTGTCAGCACCAAGGTTTATCGAGCACGCGATCTGTAATCGACGGCTAAAAAAGCTTAGGTGGTACCCCGCTTATTTTTTCAATGTAACGAGGCGGCATAGCGTCACCACCGCCCTTCACAGCAGGCCGTCTAGTTCTTGGCAACCAAAAAGACACCGTCAGCATATCGAAGGTGAATACTTTTCCGAGAAGTGAACGAGTAAAAACAGTGCCCTGTAGCATCGACATTTTTAAGGACTCAATTCCTGCGGTTTTTGTCTAAGAATCCTGCAGTTTTGTTCGTAAAAAGTGTGTATGTTCCAGGGGTCCAGATTTACTCGTTCACTTCGCGGAAAACCATTCACCTTCGATTCGAGCCTTAACCAAATGCCCTCTCGAACTATGGCCCCTGTCTCACCACAGCGATACCAAAGCTTCATGGCGGGGCGGTATCATCGGACGAGCGCCGTAAATCTGGCGCGGTCGTTCTTTGGGGAGGCATTTCACCCGTGTCGTGGGTCGCAGCAGCATTTGTGTCGGCTTTCTTTGCCGGCGTCACATCTGTCCTGGCCAAATGCGGCATCAAGCAGACCGACTCCGATGTCGCGACGGCCATTCGCACCTGCGTGGTGCTCGTTTTCGCCTGGGCAATGGCGGGCATTTCTGGATCCATTGGAACCATTGGCAGCATCGAACCCAGATCCTGGCTCTTTCTCGTCCTCTCGGGACTCGCTACCGGCGCTTCGTGGATCTGTTACTTTAAGGCGTTGAGCATCGGAGACGTCAATAAGGTCGTACCGGTCGACAAGATGAGCACCGTGCTCGCCGCGCTGATCGCCATCGTGCTTTTTGGCGAGACGAGCAACCTTGCGGTTAAGCTCGTGGGAACCGCCGTCATTACCCTCGGCACGTTTTTAATGATCGAGAAGAAGCAGCCTGCCGGACCCGAGCAGCAGCAAGACCGGACCTGGCTCGCTTACGCCCTCGGCGCCGCCATGTTCGCAGCACTCACCTCCGTCCTCGCTAAGATCGGCATCGAAGGCGTCGAGTCAAATCTGGCCACGGCAATCCGCACCTGCGTGGTACTGGTTATGGCATGGGCAATCGTGGCAGCTAAAGGCAAGATGGGCCAAGCCGTGCACGTAGACCGCTACGAGCTCGTATTTCTCGCGGCATCGGGCATCGCGACCGGAGCATCGTGGCTGCTCTATTACTATGCCATCGCCGCAGGCCAGGTGAGCGTCGTGGTGCAGATCGACAAACTATCGATTGTCGTATCGGTACTATTTGCGCGCTTGGCATTCAACGAAAAACTCTCACGGCGCAGCGCCATCGGTCTCGCCCTCATCGTACTGGGCACTGCGGCGCTCGCGGTTTGGAAGTAGCGCGGCCAGCAGCCGTTACATCCTCACGCCGAGCTTGGGATGCCTGTACTGACCGTGGGAGGCCGTGCGCTTACCGCGCGAGATGGCAAACTTGGGACAACTGTGCAGACAACGAAGGCAGGCTGCGCACTCCGGCTTTGCCCAGACGGGAAGGCCGTCGCGCATCTCGATTGCCGCCATGGGGCAGCGCTTGGCACACAGGCTGCAGCCGATGCAGCGATCGGCATCGACGGCAAACTTGTTCGTCTGTTGCATGCGCGGCAGCCCAATTGCGTGATACGCGCACGATGCAAACAGAGGCACGCGATGGCGCATCATGTTGCCCGTGCGGCGCGCCCGAACTGCCTTAATCGCCGCATCGATCTGCACCTCGGCCGCCTTGTTGATGTTCTCGACCTTTTTGGAGTCGGACAAATCAAACACGGGCGTCCAGGTATCGGGCATCTTGATGCCCATCGCTGCATCCAACTCGAGCCCACTCTCGTGTAGCAGATCGCGGGCAAACTTGCCCGATTGCCCGGTCGTCGAACCATATGTCGAGACATAGAACGTATACGGGCGCTCGCCGCCCTTTGCGCCGGCAGCAAGCGACAGGTCGGCAGTCTCTAAAAACTCGATCATCGGCGTCGGCAAGCCACAGGCATACACCGGGGCGACAAACCCCAGCCGGCAGGGACCTTCCGTCACAGCAAGGTGAAGGGCCTCGGCATCAAAACGCTCAATCGACATAACTTTGTCGTCTGTCGCCGCTGCAATGCGACGCGCCACATGATCGCTGTTCCCCGTCGCGCTAAAGTACAGAATCATCTCGCACCTCTGGAATTGACTCGTGAAAAACCGTGCTACTTGCGCAGCGGCTTGGGCAGCGGAATGCCGGCGGCGATGACGGCCGCGATGATCATGCAGACGATACCCTTGAGCGGGAAACACATAAGCAGCAGGCCCACAACCATGACAGGCTGGCGCATGACGGCGCCCATCGTCGATGCCGTGCAGACGGCGACGCAAAAGACCGGATCTGCGCCGGTGAGGATGGCAAGGCCATAGCCCAAGCTTACGCCTGAGAAGATAACCGGGAAGAAGTGGCCGCCGCGCCAACCAAGGTTGATGAGGGCGGGCGTCAGCATGGCCTTAACAAGACCGGTCGCGATAAGCACGCCAGCGGGAATGGTCAGGTAGGTTTCCATGAGCACGTCGGCCTGAGTCTCGCCGGCAAACATGGTGTAGGGCAAAACCGTGCCACAGATGGCGAGCGCCAGACCGGCCAGCATGACTTTGACGACAGGGCGCTCCCCTATTGCATGGGCAAGCGCTTCGCTCGTGTGCTCAGAGACAAAGTACAGCCAGCCGCAGATTGTTCCGATCAGCGACAGAGGGATGAGCCAGGTAAGCTCCAGGTTGCCCACCTCGGCGGACTCGAACCTGGGCATGCCCATGCCGCCGCCCACAAGCTGGCCAAGCAACAGGTAGGTACCCAGACCGCCGGCAATCGCAATACCGTAGACCACCGTCTTTTGCGCCTTGGGCAGCTTGATGGTGATCTCGCCGGACGCAGAGCCCTCGTCGCCGTCGGCGCTACCGGCAAGCGGTGCCACAAAGCCAAAGACGGGCGCGGTAAAGAGTGCCGTCAGGGCAGCTTGGGTACCCAGCAGCGTAAGCTCCCTAAACTCGGCGCCAAAGCGACGCATACGGTCGCCAACCCAGCTGCACAGACCCGCGATAACGCCGGTCAGGCCGGCCTCCGGTCCAATACTTCCGCCAAACAGCAGCGGCAGCAACGCCGCGAGCGAAAGCTTGCCCAGGT
>UROZ01000038.1 GCA_900549655.1 uncultured Collinsella sp. | reverse complement strand
CCGCGTTTTTTATATCGAAAGGTGGCACCATGCAGGCATCGCAGCGTCTCGACCGCTTTGGCGCGGAGGTCTTCGCCTCGCTCAACAACAAGCTTCTCGCGCTGAAGGCTCAGGGCAAGACCATTTACAACATGAGCGTGGGCACGCCCGACTTTAAGCCGTACGACCATGTGGTCGAGGCGCTCACGCAGGCAGCCCAAGATCCCGAGATGTGGAAGTATGCCCTGCGCGACCTGCCCGAACTCAAGCAGGCCGTGTGCGATTACTATGAGCGTCGCTTTGGCGTTTCGGGCATTACGCCGTCTATGGTGCAGTCGTGCAACGGCACGCAGGAGGGGGTGGGCCATTTGGGCCTTGCCCTGCTCGATCCGGGTGACACCATTTTGGTTCCCGATCCGTGCTACCCGGTCTTTGAGGCGGGTGCCAAGATCGCCGATGCCAAGCTCGAATACTATCCGCTGGTTGCCGAGCACAATTACCTGCCCTATGTGGCGGGTATCGATTCCGAGGTTGCCGATCGTGCCAAGTACATGATCGTGTCGCTGCCCGCGAACCCGGTCGGCTCGGTGGGCACGCCCGAGGTCTACGAGGAGATTATCGCCTTTGCCCGCGAGCATGATCTGTTGATCGTCCATGATAACGCGTACTCCGACATCGTGTTCGACGGCGAGCCGGGCGGCAGCTTCTTGCAGTATCCCGGCGCGCTCGAGGTGGGCGTTGAGTTCTTCTCGCTCTCCAAGTCGTTTAACGTCACCGGTGCCCGCATCGGCTTTTTGGTCGGTCGCGAGGATGTGGTCTCTGCCTTTGCCAAGCTGCGCGGCCAGATCGACTTTGGTATGTTCTTCCCGATTCAGAAGGCCGCCATCGCGTGCCTGAACGGTCCGCGCGATGAGGTCGAGGCGCAGCGTCTGAAGTACCAGGAACGCCGCGATGCCCTGTGCGACGGTCTTGAGGGCCTGGGCTGGGAGCGTCCCAACGCGCATGGCTCTATGTTTGTGTGGGCCAAGCTTCCCGGTGGTCGCACCGATTCCATGGCGTTTTGCGAGGAGCTTATGGAGAAGGCCGGCGTTGTGGTGACGCCGGGCGCGAGCTTTGGCCCTTCGGGCGAGGGGCACGTGCGCATGGCGCTGGTCCTGCCGCCCGATCAGATCGCTTTGGCTGTCGAGGCCATTCGCGAGGCGGGCCTGTATTAGAAACCTATTTCGACTCGTCAATAGCTCGAAACCGATTTCGTGCAGTTATTTTACGAATTCTGCAAACAATTTCGGTAAACGGTCGATTTTTGGCTGCGAATAGGAGCATAATCAAAGTCCCGATTGGATGTATTGGGATTACGGCAAGCCGCTCGGGTCGTTCCCGGGCGGCTTGTTTGTGGAGAGAGATGGGAGTTTCTAATGGTTAACGAGAAGAAGGTCGCTATTGTCGGCTGCGGCTTCGTCGGTTCGTCTTCGGCGTTCGCTCTGATGCAGAGCGGTCTGTTCTCCGAGATGGTCCTCATCGACGTGGACAAGAACCGTGCCGAGGGTGAGGCCCTGGATATCGCGCACGGCATGACGTTTGCCGAGCCGATGAAGATCTACGCCGGCGATTATTCCGATGTCGCGGACGCCGCCATGATCGTCGTCACCGCTGGCGCTGCCCAGAAGCCCGGTGAGACCCGCCTGGACCTGGTCAACAAGAACGTAAACATCTTTAAGTCCATTATCCCCGAGATTAAGAAGTCCGGCTTCGACGGCATTCTGCTAATCGTCTCCAACCCGGTTGATGTTCTGACCTATGCTGCCATCAAGATGTCCGGCCTGCCCGAGGGCCATGTCATCGGCTCCGGCACCGTGCTCGACACTGGCCGTCTGCAGCAGATGCTTGGTGCTCACGTCGAGGTTGACCCGCGCGATGTCCAGGCCTATGTCATGGGTGAGCACGGCGACTCCGAGTTTGTCGCTTGGTCCAGCGCTCAGGTTGCCGGCGTGCCGCTGAACACCTTCTGCGAGCTTCACGGTCATCTGGAGCATGAGACCGCCGAGAAGCGCATCGCCGAGGACGTCAAGAACTCCGCTTACACCATCATCGAGAAGAAGCACGCAACCTACTATGGCGTTGCCATGGCCGTTAAGCGTATCTGCACCGCTGTTATGCGTGACGAGCAGACCGTTCTGCCCGTTTCCTCGCTCATGGTGGGCGAGTATGGCCTGTCCGATCTGGCTATCTCCATGCCGACGGTCGTTGGCCGCGACGGCGTCGTCTGCCGCGTCCCCGTGCCGCTGAACGATGACGAGCAGCATGAGCTCACCGCCTCCGCCAAGGCCCTCAAGGACATCATCGACAGCGTCGACTTCTCCTGCTAAATCAAGCTCGCTAGAGCGAAAAGCTACAATGAAGGCGTCCGGGTCCACACGGCCCGGGCGCCTTTTTGGTGCAAAGTAACCTGACCCCAATGCACCATAGTTGATGGGAGGGCCATGTCGGATTCGCCTAATTTTTTGACCTATGCCCAGACAGCGTTTGATCCGTTTGAGGAACGGCCGTTCTGCGCGGTGGATAGCCTGGTCTTTGCGTGGTTGTCCTATTTGCGTTTGCCGGGTGATATGGCGGAGCTGACGAACTGGCAGGGCCTAGACGTACGCGAGCTGCTGCGCGCCGAGTGCTACCAAGACATGATTGGCGACCTGTGGGATCCGGAGGGGAGTCGTGCCCTGTTGGAGGCTGTGGCAGCAAGCCCTCGCTACCGTGGCGTTCGTGTTTGCGGCTATCGTAGCGTGAGTGATGCCGAGACAACGGAGCAGTTTGCGGCCATGACGTTCCGATTTCCGGCGGGGTTTAGCTATCTTGCCTTCCGGGGGACCGACAGCACGATTGTGGGCTGGAAAGAGGACTTTAACATGGCGTTCCGGTGTCCTGTGCCGGCCCAGGAATCCGCGGCGCGTTATGTAGACGAGGCGGCGGATGCGATTGACGGGCCGCTTTTGTGCGGAGGTCATTCCAAGGGTGGAAACCTTGCGGTGTACGGTGCGGCGATGTGCCCCGATGTCGCCCGTGAGCGAATCGAACGGGCGTATTCCCATGATGGTCCGGGCTTCGTCGAGGAGTTTCTGAGCGGCAACGCCTTCGCCGATCTATCCGGTCGAATCGACAAGACGCTACCTCGGTCGTCGATCTTTGGCATGATGTTCGAGACACAGGAGGACTATGCCATCGTTGAGAGCACCGAGTTCAGCCTGCTTCAGCATAATCCCTTTAGCTGGGTGGTTGATGGTTGCGACTTCGTGTGCTGTGAGCGCCTGTCCGCCGGTGCTCGATACGTTGATGGCTCCATTCGCGAGATGCTGCTTGCGGTGTCGCCTAACGAGCGCGAGCGTTTTGTAGATGCGTTGTTCTCCGTGCTTGAGGCTACGGGTGCTGAGCGGTTTGCGGATATCGCTGGGAATCTGCGCGAGAGCCTGCCCGTGATGCTCCAGGCTGCGCAAGGCTTTGACAAGGATACGCGACGCTTTGTCTCGCAGACTATCGTTGCGATTCTTAAGTGTGCGCTTCTGCCCAAACGTCCCCAGATCGACATGCCCGCTGCCGGCAAGAGCTTGGCAGAACAGCTCGAGGCTTGGCAGTCCGAGCTCCTGCGCTAGCCATTGGTGCAAAGCAACCTGTCCCCGATGCACCAATCTTCGATGCGCCTGGGGCGGGATCGACCGCTATACTGGTTCGTGCCGAAATCGATCTAGAACGGAATGCCGTATATGAAAATCAATCACGCGATTCTGCATATCCTGGACTTTGACTCTGCCGTCAACGTCATGAGCCAGCGCGAGCTCGATATTGAGAGCCGCACCGTGCGTAATTTCGTAACCACGCATTTGCGGCGCGCTCGTACCTCGGCTGATAACAAGCGTGCCACGTTTGCCGAGAACTCCGCATTCGGCGGCGAGCTCAAGGGCTATTTCTTTGGTGAGCGTGAGTTCGTGGATCTGTCTCAGCAGATTGCGGAGTTCATCTCTTCCGAACTTACCAAGGCCGAGAAAGCCGAGTCCACTGACGTGCTTGTGGCGGACTTTGATGACGATGAGGATGCCCGCTGGTTTGCCGTGATGCTGCTGGGCTCCAAGCAGGCTTTTATGCACGAGGTGGGTCGCGAAGAGGGCGAGGTGCGCAACGACATTGCGCGCCACTACGCCATTCTGCCGAATCCCTCGCAAAAGGTGCCGAGCTATGCAATCGTGCGTGCAAGCACCATGGAGATCGGCTATGTGGATAAGAAGCGCAAGATTGCCGGCGAGGATCGCATGCTCATTCCCGATGGCCTGCTGCAGTGCGACACGGGGGTATCGGGCAAGGAGGTCATCGACACCGTGACGCGTGTGGTCGAGGAAGTCGCCGAGGAGCACGGTGCCAACACGGCTGTAGCACTCGCCAAGGTTAAGGCTGCTGTTGCCGAGAAAGTTGAGGATGACGAGGAACTGCCCCCTTGGGATATCGTCGATGAGGTCTTTGAGGACGAGCCGGTTATCAAGGAGAGCGTGCGCGCGGCACTGACTGAGGAGAAGGTGCCTGAGCGTGTGCCCGTGGAGCGCAAGCAGGTCGAACGCGCGGCGGTGCGCAATCATAAGATCCGTACCGACACGGGCATCGAGATCAGCTTCCCGGCCGAGATGGGTTCGAACTCTGAGTACATCGAGTTTGTCAACGAGCCCAACGGCCTCATCTCCATCGAGCTCAAAAACATCGGGTCAATTGAGAATCGATAAACTGCGCTTGGACGCTGCAAAAATAAAGGCCGAAGCCTCGGATGAGGGCTTCGGCCTTTTTACTTGGGGCTTAATACGCGGTTTGTCAAAACCGCGTAACTATTAAAGTTGACGTAAGCCCTCTTCGAGGCCGGTCTTGCTGTCGGTCTTCTCGTCGCGCATCTTGATGGCGCGGGCGGGGACACCGGCCACGACGGCGCCGGCGGGGACGTCCTCGACGCACACGGCACCGGCAGCCACGACGGCGCCCTTGCCCACGCGCACGCCCTCCAGGACCACGGCGTTGGCGCCAATCATGACATCATCTTCGATGATGACGGGCGTGGCACTCGCGGGCTCAACGACGCCTGCCAGTACGGTGCCGGCGCCGATGTGGCAGTTCTTGCCCACGGTTGCGCGGCCGCCCAGGACGGCGCCCATATCAATCATAGAGCCCTCGCCGATAACGGAGCCGATGTTGATGATGGCGCCCATCATGATGACGGCGCGGTCGCCGATCTCGACGCGGTCGCGGATGATCGCGCCCGGCTCAATGCGGGCGTTGATGCCCTTAAGGTCGAGCATGGGGACGGCGGAGTTGCGGCAGTCATTCTCGACGTCGTAGTAATCGATGGAATCGGCATTGGCGTCCAGGATGGCCTTGAGTTCCTCCCAGTCGCCAAAGACGGTCTTGCCGCGACGACCACCGTAGACGTGCGCATCGCCCCACTGGACCTTCATGCCGGGCTTTTCGCGCACGTACAGCTTGACGGGCGTCTTTTTGGGCGCGGTGGCGATGTAGTTGATAATCTCCTGTGCATCCATCTCGGCTGCGTTGCTCATTTGCTATCTCTCCTTTGGGTGGATTCGGTTGATTCCTGGTTAGGCAAACATGACCTGGTCGAACGTATAGAAGCCGGGTTCGCGGGTGACGAGCTTCTGCGCGGCTGCCAAGGCGCCGTTGACAAAGATCTGACGGCTCGTGGCGCGGTGGGTGAGCGTGACCTCCTCGTCCTGGCCAAAGAAGCTCACCTCGTGCACGCCGGCGACGGTGCCGCCGCGCAGCGAGTGCATACCGATTTCCTTGGGATCGCGTGCTCCGCACATGCCCTCGCGGCCATAGACGGGGTGGTAGCCTGCCTCGGGCTCGGCTTCGACGACGGCGTCGAGCAGTAGCTTGGCAGTGCCGCTGGGGGCGTCGACCTTTTGGTTGTGGTGCGTCTCGACGATTTCGCAGTCAAAGCCGGGCAGCTCGCGTGTAGCCTGCGCTACCAGATGGCGCAGGGCTGCGATACCGATGGAGTAATTGCCCGAGTGCATAACGCGGGTGTTCTGGCCCAGCTCACGCAGGCGGTCCATCTGCTCGGGGGTGTAGCCTGTGGTGCCTGAGACCAACGCCGCGCCCGTGCGCTCGACATAGGCGACGACGGCGTCGAAGGTCGCGACGTTCGAGAAGTCGATGATGACGTCGGCAGCCGGTGCGTTCTCGAGCTCGCTCAAATCGAAGCCAATCTGGGCCACGATATCAAAAACGGGCTGCCCGGCGGCGTCGACAATGCCTTCGGCGGTAGTGCGGATGAGCGAGCCCATGCGGCCCGTTCCCATAATGACGGTCTTAATCAAGTAGACCAGCTCCCTTCAGAGCATCGGTAAGTGCGGCTCGCGTGTCGTCTGCCATGGGGCACAGCGGCATACGGTAGTTTGCCTCGATCATGCCCATCTGGGCGAGCGCTTCCTTGACGGGGATGGGGTTGACCTCGCTAAAGAGGGCGTTGATGAGCGGCTGGCCGGCAATCTGGATATCGCGGGCGCGCGCTACGTCGCCGTCCAGATAAGCGCGGCACATGTCGTGTACAAGCTGCGGCTGCACGTCGGCCCACACGCTGATGGTGCCCGAAGCGCCCAGGCTCATGAGCGGCACTGTGAGTGCATCCTCGCCCGAGTACATGCGGAAATCGTCGGACAGCAGGTGGGCGATCTTGGCCGCGTAGGCGACGTTGCCCGAGGCCTCCTTGATGCCCATGATGTTGGGGTGCGCGGCTAGGCGCTCTACGTTGCGCTCGCTGATACCGCAGCCGCAGCGGCCGGGGATGTTGTACAGGATGCAGGGGATGTCAACGGCATCGGCGACGGTCTTAAAGTGCTGATAGATACCCTCTTCGTTGGACTTGTTGTAGTAGGGGGTAATGAGCAGCAGGCCGTCGGCTCCCAAGCCCTGGTAAGTAAGCGACTTGGTGAGCATGGTCTGCGTGGAGTTGGAGCCTGAGCCGGCGATGACGGGGACGCGTCCTGCAACATGCTTGACCACGGCGGCGACGACGGAGTTGTCCTCGTCATCGGTCATCGTGGCGCTCTCGCCGGTGGTGCCCAGGGTGAGAATGGCGTCGGTGCCATTTTGCAAGTGGAAATCGATAAGGCGCTCGAGCGCGTCAAAGTCGACACTGCCGTCCTTTTTAAACGGCGTAACCAGGGCGACGATTGAGCCCTCGAGATTGCGGATGTCCATGTTCTTCTCCTTCGCCTCCGCGATCTGGATGCGTTTGTTCCATTGAGCTGCGACTGCCAGGCGCTCGTCTTGGGCGCGACGGCGGGCGCTTTCGGCGCGCGACTTGGCCAGCAGCTCTCGGCCGCACGGCAGCACGTCGAGCGTGGAAAAGTAATCGCCCGGGCGCTCGGCGCGGCGGATGAGGTCGGCCGCGCCATCGGGGCGCAGCAGGACCTCGGCGGAGCGCAGACGTCCGTTGTAGTTGTAGCCCATGGAGTAGCCATGCGCACCGGTATCGTGGATTACAAGCAGGTCACCCATGTCGATATGCGGCAGCTCGCGGTCGATGGCGAACTTGTCGTTGTTTTCGCACAGGTTGCCCGTGATATCGTACGTGTTCGTGACGGGAGCTGCGGACTTGTCGGGGCCACCCGGCTGGCCCATCACTGTAACGTGGTGGTAAGCGCCATACATGGCAGGACGAATGAGGTCGACGGCACTTGCGTCCACGCCGATATAGTCTTTGTAGATCCGCTTTTCGTGAATGGCCTTGGTGACCAGGCACCCGTAGGGGCCCATCATAAAGCGGCCCATCTCGGTGCAGATCGCCACATCGCCCATGCCGGCGGGAACCAGGATCTCGTCGTAGGCCGCGTGTACACCCTCGCCGATGGCGTGGATGTCATTGGCCTGCTGCTCGGGCAGGTAGGGGATACCCACACCGCCGGACAGATTGATAAAGGCGACATGTGCACCGGTCTCGCGCTCCAGGCGCACGGCAAGTTCAAAGAGGATTCGCGCGAGCTTGGGGTAGTAATCGTTGGTGACGGTGTTGCTGGCAAGGAAGGCATGGATGCCAAAGTCCTCGGCGCCCTTGGCCTTGAGCATGCGGAAGGCATCAAAGAGCTGCTCGGTGGTCATGCCGTACTTGGAATCGCCCGGGTTGTCCATAATGCCGTTGGAAAGCTGGAACAGGCCGCCCGGGTTAAAACGGCAGCTCACCGTCTTGGGGATGGGTCCCGCGACGCGCTCGTAAAACTCAATGTGGCTGATATCGTCGAAGTTGACGATGGCGCCCAACTTGTCGGCAAGCTCAAAGTCTGCCGCCGGCGTGTCGTTGGACGAGAACATGATGTCATGGCCGGTGATGCCCAGCGAGCGGGCGATCATGAGCTCGGTATAGCTCGAGCAATCGCAGCCGCAGCCGTATTCGTTGAGAATTGAGATAAGGGCCGGGTTGGGGTTGGCCTTGACGGCAAAGTACTCCTTAAACCCCGGGTTCCACGCAAAGGCGTCGCGCACTTCTTGCATGTTGCGGCGGATACCCGCCTCGTCGTATAGATGAAACGGCGTGGGGAACTGCTCGACGATATGCTCGAGTGTCTCCTTGTCCACAAACGGCTGCTTGGCCGCATATGCCTCGTTGGGGGTCAATGCCATGTCCCGTAAACCTCGCTATCCAGACGGCGCCATCTGCGCATCGAATCCGCATAGCGTGGACCCAATGTCCGGATAGCGCTCCCGCATTGCTGCAGACAGTCCTGCGAGTGTTTCCCGCAGGCCCACCAGGCTGTTCGTGCCCGAAAAACCCAGTTCGGCGGGTTTCGCCTCCCCGCGGGGTCAAAGTCTGCCGACTCGCCCGCGGCTCTTCGTGCCCGCGCCTCTATCAAGTGGTAAAGACCCTACCACGTTGCACTTTACCAAACAAGAGTATTCGTATATAACGTTTAAAAAATGCAGCATCATGCTAGAAACGAGGGCGCCACAATCCTGCGTCACAATAGGTGACAACAGAGTTGCCCCATGAAAGGAATCCCCATGACCGAGCTCCAAGAACTCCGTCGCTATCGTCGCGACCTGCATCGCATTCCGGAGCTCGACTTCGATCTTCCGCAAACTATCGCCTATATCGAGGGCGTGCTCGCTCCGCTTGCCTGCGAGGTGATCCATCCGTGCCCTAGTTGCGTGTGCGCTTTCTTCGACGCTGGCACGGGTGCCTCGCATGCCACGGCGATTCGTGCCGATATGGATGCGTTGCCTATTGCGGAGACGACGGGCGCCGCTTTTGCCTCGACGCATCCCGGCAAGATGCACGCGTGCGGCCACGACGGGCACATGGCTATGGCCCTCGCGGCGGCAACTTTTGTCGACCGTACGATTCGTGAGCAGCCGGGCGTTATTAAGCGCAACGTGCTTTTTGTGTTCCAGCCGGCCGAGGAAACAACCGGTGGCGCTAAGACGGTATGCGAGAGCGGCGTGTTCGAGCGCTACGGGGTCGACCGCATCTTTGGCTTTCACGTGTGGCCCGATCTTCCTGCCGGTACGCTGGCGAGCTGTCCCGGTCCGCTGCTGGCGCGCTCGAGCGAGACGCACATTCATATCCATGGCACGAGCATCCATATCGCCAAGACCTACGGCGTTCCAGTCGAGGAATCACATGACGCAGCGCTGGCGGCGGCAAAGTTCCTGGTTGCCGAGCGCGAGCTGATGGACGAGCTGGGTGCCGATGAGCCCTGCATCGGTAAGTTTGGCCTGCTGCAGGCCGGCACCGTCTGCAATGCGGTGGCGGGGGAGGCCCATGTTGCCGGTAGCTTGCGTGTGTTTACGGACGCCATGTTCGACCGTGCGCGCGAGGGCGTACGCCGTGCGCTCGACGAGGCGTGCACCGCAACGGGCTGTACGTACGATCTCGACTTTGCCGAGGGCTATCCGCCAGTCGATAACGACCCCGAGTTGTTTGCCCACATTGCGCCTGCCTTGCCCGAGCTGCAACTTGTGGACGAGCCGCTGTTAATTGCCGAGGACTTTGCTTTCTATCAGCGCCATCTGCCGGGCGTGTTCTTCTTGCTGGGCACGGGCGTGCCAGAAGGACAAGAAAACCCGATCGACGCTGATGACTGCCCAGCCTATGCGATGAGCGCTCTGCATACCGATACCATGCTCTTTGACGAGGAGATTCTTCTCAAAGGCCTCGATGTCTACAAACGATTACTTTTGCTTGACTAAGGCGCAAAGGACTATTTGTTCTAGAAAACACGAACAAACGTACGATATAATAGAGATGTAAGTCTATAGAAACGTTTGACGTTACTAACGTAAGGCGATACTATGATTGCATCGTAATGAGCGCTATCGGGTCTGTTTTGAGTGGAGACAGGAGATGGCTTGGAATGTCGAAATCGTCGATTATCACAAGTGATGAGACTTCGGCCGATTTGCTGTCGCCGGTGACTCCTGGTGAGCTTCTCAAAGAGGAGTTTCTTGTTCCCATGGGCATTTCTCAATATCGCCTTGCGAAAGAGACTGGGATTCCGGCTCAGCGTATCGGGCAGATTGTCTTGGGAAAACGTCGCGTGACGGCCGACACCGACCTCCGTCTTTGCCGTTATTTTGGCCTGACGGATGGTTATTGGCTGCGCGCTCAGGTGGCGTTTGACCTTGAGGCCGAGAAAAGGCGGATCGAACCGGAACTCGACAAGATCGTTCCTGTTCAGCAGGCTATCGCACTGTAGTGCTCAAAGATGATGGGGGTGGCGCGGCGATGAGGCGACGCCGACAGTCTGCCGTATATAGTCCGGGTGGATGCGGGTGCGGTTTGCTGCTGCTTCCGGTCATCGCTGTGGGCATTGGCGTGATGTTTGTGCTTGCTGGGCTGGCTACGGCGGCACTCGTACTGTTTATCACTGCTATCGGCGTGACGATTTGGCTTTATCGCAGTCGTAAGCAGCGCCGCGCCGACGGTAAGACCAATGTAGGATGGATTGCCTTTTTGGTCATCGCCTACCTGCTGAGCATCAGCTATTTGGCCTTCTTTATCCTGTTGCTTGTGAGCACCTTTACCGGGGAATCCGTCACGGTGGGTTGATGCACTGCCAGCAGACGGTTGCGCAAAGTGCGTTTGCTCGGCGTTTGGATAACTGCATTGGCCGTTTACCGCAGCCTTAGCTCTCAGCTAATGAATTCAAGTTTAATCCTTCCTACGATGTGCTGTGTGCCGGCACGGTAGCCGGATCGTAGGAAGGATGCATGATGAAAAAGCTTGAAAACGAAGTGCTGCTGAGCCGTCGCGCTGCACTGAGCGCATTCGCCACCGTCGCCTTGGGGACTGCCGGTCTTCTTGCCGGTTGTGGTAGCGATAAGGCGACCGTCACCGAGGACGCTGGCGATGGCGACAAGAAGGAAGAGGCGAAGAAGGAAGAGCAGTCTACGACTGACCTGGCGGTTGGTGCGACGGTGACCACGGCTGCCGGTCTTTCCGTCGTTGTCGATTCCGTCCAGCCCGGCCTCACAAATTATGACGGTTCGACCATGACGGGCATTCACGTCACGTACGTTAACAATGGCGATGAGGGCGCAGATTACAATATCTACGACTGGAAGGGCGAGGACGCCAACGGCGCTCAACAGAATCAGGGTTACTACAGCGAGGGCTCCGATGAGCTGCAGTCTGGTACCCTTTCCGCCGGTGGCTCCGTGGCGGGCAATATCTACTTTGATGGCGATATCAAGAAGGCACTGTATTTTGCCAACATGTTTGATAAGTCTGCCACTGCAAGCTGGGCGCTGGCCTAGCATGTCGCTACCGTTGCGCCGTATGGGAGGTGAAGTCGTATGCCCGAAAAAAAGCTGACCGAGGAGTTGCTCAATGAGCTTCTCGACGCGCCAAACATCGATGGCTATATCAAAGAACACGACTTTGCCGCCCCGTCGCTTTCGGACTACCTGAAGCAGCTGCTGCAGGAAAAGGGCTTGGAGCGCTCGCGCGTGGTTCGTATGGCCGATCTCAATGAGACCTTTGGGTATCAGATCTTTACCGGTGCGCGGCATCCGAGCCGCAATAAGGTGCTGCAGATTGCCTTTGCGATGGCGCTGACGCTCAAAGAGACCAACCGTGCGCTGACGGCTGCCGGGGTAAGCGTCCTTAACTGCAAGGACCGCCGCGATGCGATTATCATCTTTTGTATCGATCGCGGGTGCAGCCTCCAAAAGGTCAACGAGGAGCTGTATCGCTTTGGCGAGGAGACGGTGAGTTAGCGGCTGATATCTGAGCCGGCGGAGCTGCCGAACAACGATGCAAACGAACGGGGCGCAGATGCCATGGGGTGTCTGCGCCCTGCGCTATGATGGAGGCTATGGATACTCAGAGCCCAACATATTCCGATGACGAGCTGACCGCAGCGCTTGTCGAGCACCTGGCGTCGCTCGATCGCGACGACAGCTATCGCGTGGAGCGTGTACTTAAGCGCTCGTCCGTTGAAACAACCGAGCTCGTGTACTTTGAAGGAACCGGCGGTGGTTCGCTCGGCCCCTTTGTCCGTAAACGCATCGATGCTTCGGCTCAAATCGGAGGGGCATACGAGCGTCTATTTGCCGCTCAGCGGGCAGGCAGGCGTTTTGAGCACCTGCCCAGAATCGTCGATTGTCGTCGTGTGGGCGACGAGCTCAACGTGGTTATGGAATACATCGAAGGGGAGACACTCGGGGCGCTGGTGGACCGTCTGGGAGCCACCCCCGATTATGCGCGTGAATTGTATCCTGCCCTATGCGATGCCGTGGGCGAGCTCCACGCCGGTTTTGCAATAGCGGGGGAGACGTCGGCGCCGGTGATCCATCGTGACCTCAAGCCGTCGAATATCATCGTGACAGGTGCCAACTATACGCCTGATGACGGCCTGACATTTTCATCGCTGGTGATTATCGACTTGGGGATCGCTCGCGTATGGCGCGACGGCGCCGATGCCGACACCGTCAAGTTTGGGACACGGCCCTATGCGCCGCCCGAGCAGTATGGGTTTGGGCAGACGAGCGTGCGAAGCGACGTCTACGCACTTGGCGCCCTGTTGTTCTTCTGCTTGACGGGAGTCGACCCTAAGCCAGGGCTCGACCTGCGCGAGCAATGCGAGGCGCGTGGCATTCCCGCTCCACTTGCCGATGCCGTCTGCATGTCGATGGCGCTCGACCCGGCCAAGCGTTTTGCGAGTGCGGAAGCATTGGGACGGGCGACGCGCGCGGCATACGATCTAAGTCGCCCCGTGCGGCCTCTTGCGCCTGTGGCTGTCCGTACTCCGGCCTCGGAGACGGTGTTGACGCCCCAAGGGCTCCAGAACCCCGCGGGGCTTCCTAGGCCTGCCGCCTCCGCTGCATGCGGTCTGCTCTCTCGCGTTCCGGAGTCTTTGGGGCGCATTTGGAATACGCTCGTCTGCTTCTCGCTGCTCGTGTTCTTTGTCGGTAGTCACTTTGCCGTCTTTCATCCCACCGGAGCAACCCAAAGCTACCCGACGTGGCTTCTCATAATCGAGTATTTTTTCTTTGTCGATGGCCTTATGGTGCTTATGCATTTTGCGCTGCTCGATAAGCGCCGTCTTCGTCGGCGATTCGCACTGCTCGACAGCTATCGCGGCAAGAAACTCGCGAAACTCTGGCTCAAGGTATTGGGTGTGCTGCTCCTATGCATGATCGTCATAGTTGCGGTTGCCAATGCGACCGGCGTCGTCGATACCTCCGCTACCTAAAAGAAAAGGGCCCCATTGGGGCCCTTTGCAGTTGCACTTAGATGCGGTTCATCTGAGCGGCGACTTTGTTGTACCAGTCCTGCCACGTGGGCGGGCAGTACTTTTTGGCTGCTGCCGGGGTAAGGGTGGAGCCGTAGTTGGCGCCCAGATAGGCAACGTGAGCGGAGATGCCCTCGCTCCAGCTGCCAAAGCTGCGCCAACCGCCGCCACGGGCACTCCAGCCCCAGGCGTTGTAAGAATTGGCGCAATAAGCGCCCTTGGTGCTCTCGATGCAGGCGATGGCGGGGGACCAACGGGGGTCGACACCGGTATTCCAAGCGGCGACGGCAAAGTTATAGCCCTGGCCTGCCATGGGGGAGCCGGCGAGATAATTGTCGATGCGGCCTGTCCACTCATTAATGAACGAATCGTAATCGGAGTTACCAGTATTGGAGCTGTTCACCGTGGTGTCGATGGTGGTGTTGGTGTTGGTGGCCTGGCTGCTGGAATTGCTGCCGCTTACGCCCTCGCCCGAGAGCTTCTCGGCGGCAGCGGCCTTATCGGCCTCAAGCTTGGCAAGCTCGGCGGCATTTTCCTGCTCGGCTTTTGCCTGTGCCTCGCTGCGGAGCTGCTGGGCCTGCGCCAGCGCATCCTCGGCGTTTTTCTGCTCTGCCTCAAGCTGAGACTTGGCCTGCTGGAGCTCAGCCTTGTTCTGCTCGAGTTCGGTTTGCATGTTATTGAGCTGTTCGATCTCGTCGACGCTCGAGCTCGTGATCTGGTTGGTGTATTTGCAGGTCGTGATGAACTCACCCAGGCTCTGTGCGTTGACCAGGAAGCTCACGATGGGATTGGTGCCCTTCTGATACTTGTACAGATCGCGCATGGCGGAGCTTGCCTTGGCCTGCTGCTCGGGAAGCTTGGCCTCGATTTCCTCGATGCTTGCCTCATTGGAGTCAATCTGCTTTTGCAGGTCATCGAGTTTGGTGCGGGCGTCGTTGTAGGCGCTCGTGGCGGCTTCGATCTTCTGCTGGGCTGCGGAAAGCTGGTCCTGCGTTGCCTGCGAGGCGGCATACGCCGCAACGGGGGAGAGCATCGGCGTGGCCGTCAGCGCAACGGCGAGCGCGGCGCTCGTGATGATACGAGCCGGCTTCGACGCAATGAGCGCTGCGGTGCGATGATTCGAATGCTGCATCCAGTCCCTCTGCAATCAATCGTAGGTTATGGTTCGAACGGTATTCTACTACTGCTTTCGACCTCAACTTGAACCTTAAAGGTCCCAAAGGGTCAAGTTGAACTTGAGGCTTTGGCTTTGACCTGCAGTTATGATGAATTGTTGAGAAACCATAGAGTTCAACTTTAACGTTACAGAGCCCTGTTTGAGAGGAGTTTTGGGCTGTAAAAGCCATCTCAACGTGGGGTTTTATAACTACAGCGTGCCCTTCTGGTGAGCCTGCTCAATCTCTTCGAGGGCCTCGGCGGGGGTGAACGAACAGGAGCCGTCGCCGAGTTTGACTACCTGGATATCGTCGCCGGTATGGACCTCTCCGCCCTTTAGGACCACGCCAAAAATGCCCTCGTGGGGAAAGATACAGTCGCCGGCGAGATAGTAGATGGCGCAACGGGTGTGGCAGACCTTGCCGATTTGGCTGATTTCGACGAGCACGTCGCTTCCAAGCTTGAGCTGTGTGCCCAAGGGGAGCGAGAGTAGATTGATGCCCTGGGTGGTGAAGTTTTCTCCAAAGTCACCCTCGCGCACATCGAGTCCGCGAGCCTGCGCCGTCTGGATGGACTCTGCGGCCAAAAAGGAAACCTGACGGTGCCAATGCCCGGCGTGTGCGTCGGAGGCGAGGCCGAATTGCTCTATAACGGTGTCGCGTCCATCGGCGACGGGCGACTTGCGTGTGCCCTTGTGTGCCGACGTGTTGATCGAGACGATGCGGGCGGGTCCGTTGTAGGCGTCGTTTGCCGTGCACAGGGGAGCGGTCGCTTTCGCGCGTTCCACCAGCTCGCGCTTCGCAGCATTGAGGATGGGATTATCGGTCGGATGGTCTTGGGGCACGTGTGCGCCTTTCGCTCGAGGATGTCAATACGCTGAATCCTACAACAACGGTAGGTTCATTGCCCATTGTCATACAACGGTGAGCGCCGCCTTCGTGTTGGACGATTGCGTCGATTGCCATAGATACGGTGGAGCTTTGGGCGCCGGCGGCTTGGCACGCTAG
>UROZ01000037.1 GCA_900549655.1 uncultured Collinsella sp. | reverse complement strand
TCAATCTGCCCCGGCACAAAGGCGGTGCACATCAACGGCATGGGAACGCATGGGTGGCCATCGCAGTCCATCTTCCATCTCCCAACAGCTGGCAACAATGCAGCAATTGTACCCCTGTTGCTCGGGACCCCTTTCGTTTTACTGTTCGGTTGACGCTGCGGATCGTTTTGGAAGGCTTACGAGCATGGTGGTCCCGTTCTCGGAACTTGCTTCGACCTCTACAGCGCCACCGTGAAGCGCTGCAATCTCCCAAACGAGCGCTAGTCCGAGTCCTGCGCCGCCGTATGCCCTGCTGCGGGATTTATCCAGGCGAAAGAACGGTTGGAAGATGCTCTCACGGTACTGTTTGGGTATTCCCGGGCCCTGGTCCTCGACTCGCAGGAACACGTGGCTGTCGCTGTCGCTGATGGAGACGTTGACAGTCGAGCTGGAGCGGCTGTAGCGGATGGCGTTTTCGACCAGATTGAACACCAGCCGATAGAGGAGCGTATCACTTCCGATTGTCAAAGCGTCTCCGGCGCAATCGAGGGCTATGCCATTATTCTCGGCAAGTGGCGCAAGGTCGGTGAGGACCTCTTCGGACAAAGGACCAAGTTCCACATCGTCCTCGCAAGGGACGCTGCGGAGCTCACTCATCTCGAGCAATACCTTGGCCATTCGAGACATGCGCTCGGTTTGTTCTTGTAGCAGGCCGAGCAGCTCGGCTGTTTCGGGTTGCAAACCGGAGTGCTCGGAGATGAATAGTTCAATCTGTGCTTGCATAAGGGCGAGCGGGGTGCGCAGCTCGTGTGCGGCGTTGCCGGTAAACTGACGCTGTGCAGAGAATCCTTCGCCAAGACGAGTGATCATGTCGTTGAAAGAGGCGCTGCATCGTTGTAGCTCGGTGGGCACATCTTCATTGAGTCTGATTTCGCTTAGGTTGTCAGGCTGCACACGCTCAACCTGGGCTGCAAAAGCCCGTAGCGGTTTGAGTGCACGGCCGCTCACAAAGTATGCCAGCACGCCGCCAAGGAGTGTGATTCCAGTCGTGATGTACCAGGCTGTCGTGCCAAAAGACTCTTGTGCGTCGTTTACGACGATCGTGACCTCGTCATCGAGGGTCGCTTTCGTTGGGTCGAACGCCTGGGGCGAATCTTCGCCGGCTGCGCTAAGGGCCGAGACGTCGCTGCCGATAGCATCCATGTAGCGCATGCCCGTATAGCCGACCAGGCAGTTCGTCAGCACGCACGCAGCGCACGTGAGCAGTGCCGTCATAATCGTTATGCGCCATTGCAACGAAAGCCTTTTCATTCGCTATCCTCCATAACGTAGCCCTCTCCAATCCGATTGCGAATCGGGTCGTATCCCAAAGCGATGCGTAGCTTTTTGCGGAGTGACGAGATATGAACGCGGGTCGCGTTGCTAAAGCTGTTCACGCTGCTATCCCAAACGTGCTCGATAAGCTCCTCTTGGCTTACCGGACGCCCCTGATTAAGCATCAGGTATTCCAAGATTCCCGTTTCCTTGCGCGTAAGAGATAAAGTCTCGCTGTCCACGGAAGCGATGCGCGCCTTGGTGTCAAAGCGGAGCTTTCTGCAGGTTAAAACTACGTCGCTTTGTGTAAAGCGTCTGAGGGTAAGGCTGCGGATCCTTGCCGCAAGCTCGTCCAGATGAAACGGCTTGGTGAGGTAATCGTTGGCGCCGGCATCGAGTCCGGCGACTTTATCGGATACTTCGCCACGCGCGGACAGAATCAGCACCTTGGTCTCGCAGTCGGTTTTCCTAAGTTCCCTGAGTACGGTCATGCCGTCGATACGGGGAAGGTTGAGGTCGAGTATCACGAGGTCGAAGGCCTCAACGTCCAGTAGGTCGAGCGCCTCCTGTCCGTCGTGACAGCAGTCGACACTGTACGCCAAGTTCCGCAAGCTGCGCGCGATTGCGTCGCACAGCGCCCGCTCGTCCTCGACGATCAAAATACGCATAACAGTCTCCTTGCACATTTCAAATCGCGCTTAACACGGATTTTATAGCCGATATGGTCCAATGGTCGCGTAACGAAAGGAGTGGTCAGGTTGTTCAAAGCGGTAAAACCCGTGGTACAGGTCGCTTTGTTGATCGTCGGAATTGCCATGGTGTGCTTTGGCGTTATGCGTGGCGAGGCAGATGCCGTGCTGGCCAAAGCGATTAGGCTGTGCTTGGAGTGTATCGGAATTGGATAAAAGAGAAAACACTGCGTCGCATGTTTTGGCTCGATTTCGCGGATTCATTCAGGCGGCGGCGACGCTCGTCACCAACATTCACCTGCCAAACTTTGCCAAAGGCGGCATCTATCAGGGCGCGGGAAAAACAGTCTGCGTACCTGGACTTAATTGCTATTCGTGCCCCGCGGCATCGGGTGCGTGCCCCATCGGGTCGTTCCAGTCGGTGGTAGGTTCATCCAAGTTCAACTTTTCTTACTATGTTACCGGTACGCTCATTTTGCTCGGCGTGCTGCTGGGACGCTTTGTATGCGGCTTTCTGTGCCCGTTTGGCTGGCTGCAGGAGCTGCTTCATAAGATTCCCGGCAAAAAGCTTTCGACAAAAAAGCTCAAGCCGCTCACGTACATCAAGTACGTCGTGTTGCTGTTTGCCGTGGTGCTGCTACCCGTCTTGGTGGTTAACGACGTGGGCATGGGCGACCCGTTCTTTTGTAAGTACATCTGTCCGCAGGGTGTGCTCGAGGGCGCCATTCCGCTGGCCATTGCCAATGCCGGCATTCGATCTGCGTTGGGACAGCTCTTTACTTGGAAACTTGTCGTTCTCATTGCCGTGGTAGTGCTGAGCGTTTTGCTCTATCGCCCCTTCTGCAAATGGATTTGCCCGCTCGGCGCATTCTATGCGCTCATGAATAAGGTGTCCTTGTTGGGGATTCAGGTCGACGCGTGCAAATGCGTCTCGTGCGGCAAGTGTTCAAGGGTTTGTCAGATGGACGTTGATGTGGTCCGCGCGCCCAATCATGCCGAATGTATCCGGTGCGGAAAGTGCATCGGGGCCTGCCCCGTCGATGCCATCAGCTATCGCTATGGCCTGGATGTGTCGGCGGAAAAGCTTCCCTTGACCGCTGATAAAAAGTAAACAAGCTTCGACAAAACGGAGGAATGACTATGAAGCTTTCTAAGATTGCGGCCCTGTTTATGGTGCCGGTGCTGGCCTTGTGTCTTGTGGCGTGTTCGGCGCCTGGTGGCAATGCGAGCGAATCTGCGGGCCCCGATCCTAAGATCGCAGAACTCACTGCGCAGAAGCCGACCAATGCCGACGAGGCCGCCGAGTTGTATGCAAAACTCATGCAAAAGGAGAACGATATCTTTTCGAGTGGTAACGCGCTGTGGGAAAAGGTATTCAATGCGGCAAATAAAGACTCGGCAATGATTGAGGACGGCAGCAATTACGGCGATTTCCTGCTCAAGACCATCGACGGCGCCAAGGATGAGTTCACGGCGGATGAGCTTAAGACGCTCAAGGCCGGTGCACAGCAGATCAAGGAGATCGAGGACAAGCTCGAGAGCTTGGAGAAGGAGTTCCCCGGCTGTGGAAGCACGCCGAGCGCAGGCGAGAGCGTCGACGCTTCGACCGCTGGCATGACGGCTGGTGCCAATGCTTCGAGCGAGGCGACGAAGTTCCCCAGCTTTACGGGCAAGGACCTGGATGGCAACGACGTGAGCAGCGACGAGCTGTTCTCCAAGAACAAGGTCACCGTCATGAACTTCTGGTTCACCACTTGCAAGCCGTGCGTGGGCGAGCTGGGCGACCTTGAGGACCTGAATAAGGAGCTTGCCAAGAAGGGCGGCCAGGTCGTGGGCGTCAATTCCTTTACGCTCGATGGCAACAAGGGCGAGATTGCAGATGCCAAGGACGTGCTGAGCAAGAAGGGCGTGACATATAAGAACATCTGGTTCAAGTCGGATAGCGAAGCTGGCAAGTTTACGTCAAATCTGTTCTCGTTCCCGACAACCTACGTTATTGACCAGAACGGCAACATCGTAGGGGAGCCCATCGTGGGCGCCATCAGCTCCGCCGAGCAGCGCGCGGCGCTCGACAAGCTTATTGACCAGGCGCTGGCGAAGAGCGAGCAGTAAAGGCTGAGTACACGAATGTGACAAAGGGACAGTCCCTTTGTCACATTGTCAATGTTGTGTGCGGGACGGTGCGCTGTGTGGCGTGTCGTCCCGTTCGTTTTGGCGCGGTTCGTGACGTTTCTCACTGGTGTGGACTAAAAAACGGAATAGAGTAGGACAAACGCGTCGAATACGAACGGCGGGGGAGAGCGGGCGAGTGTACCCGCGCGGGAGAGGTTGCCGTCCATGCTGGAGCTCAAAGATATTTGCAAAAGGTACGTCACGCAGTCGTTTACGCAGGTGGCGCTCGATAACGTGAGCCTGGCCTTTCGAGACAACGAGTTCGTGGCCATTCTGGGCCCTTCGGGTTCGGGCAAAACTACGATGCTCAACGTCATCGGCGGATTGGATCATTTTGACTCGGGCGATCTGCTCATCGACGGTATTTCGACCAAGGACTTCCGCGACCGCGATTGGGACGCCTACCGCAACAACCGCATCGGCTTTGTGTTCCAGAGCTATAACCTTATTCCGCATCAGACCATTTTGGAAAACGTGGAGCTGGCGCTCACGCTCACGGGCGTTGGCCATGCCGAGCGTCGCCAGCGTGCGCGCGAGGCGCTTGAGGCAGTTGGTCTGGGCGAGCATGTGAACAAGCGTCCGAGCCAGCTTTCGGGCGGACAGATGCAGCGCGTGGCCATTGCCCGTGCCCTGATTAACGACCCCGAGATCGTGTTGGCAGACGAGCCGACCGGCGCCCTGGACTCGACGACGTCCGTGCAGGTCATGGACTTGCTCAAGGAGGTTGCGCGCGACCGCCTGGTCATCATGGTCACGCACAACCCCGAGCTGGCGTACCAGTACGCCACGCGCATCGTCAATCTCGCAGATGGAATGATCACCGACGATTCCGACCCCTTCGACGCCGCTGGGGCTGCGCGTCGCGAAGCCAAGCCCACGCGCAAAACCTCGATGAGCTTTGTGACGGCGCTGGGGCTTTCGGCACGCAACCTCATGACCAAGAAGGGCCGTACGGCTATGACGGCATTCGCGGGCTCGATCGGTATTATCGGCATCGCGGCGATTCTGGCGCTCTCCAACGGCGTGAACAACTACATCAAAAAGGTCGAGGAGGATACGCTCTCGAGCTATCCGCTCACCATCTCCAAGCAGGATTACGACCTGTCGTCCATGATGGGTGGGCAGGAGGCCGCGGAGGATGACGGGGGAGCGAGCAGCGCCTCCGCCGGTGCGGACAGTTCGGCTAAGAAGTCCGATAAGATTCCCGTGGTCACGGCCGTAAAGGATATGTTTGCGAGCGTTAAGTCCAACGATATGACGAGCTTTAAGGCGTGGCTCGACGATGGCGGCGACGGCATCGACAAAGAGGTCAACGCCATTCAGTACAGCTACGGCGTGACGCCGGTCGTGTATCGCGCGGGCAAGGGCGACGAGAAGCCCGTGCGCCTGGTGCCCAACGCGATGACCGAGGCTATGAGCGGAGGCGCGAGCTCGGCGGCAACGGTGAGCATGGAGTCCATGGGGACCTCGGTCTTCAACGAGATGATTGACGACCAGAGCCTGCTCGACAGCCAGTACGACGTCGTCGCCGGTCATTGGCCTACGTCTGCCAACGAGGCCGTGATGGTGCTTTCGAGCCGTGGCACGGTGGGCGACTATACGCTCTATAGCATCGGCGCGCTGGATATCAATGAGCTCAACGACCTGGTCAACAGCGCCATGACGGCCGATGGCGAGGTCGAAACGCCCGAGACCGCCGCCGACTTTACCTACGACGATGCGCTGTCTACGACGTTTAAGGTGTTGTCGCCGGCCGATGCGTATCGCAAAAACGAAGAGACCGGTATGTGGACCGATATGTCTGGCGACACCGACTTTATGGCAGCCAAGGTTGCCGACGGTATCGACGTGCGCATTGTGGGCGTGGTGCGTCCCAACGAGACTGCCAATGCCAGTGCGTTGTCTCCGGGTATTGCCTACACGCACGCGCTGACTCGCCAACTTATGGAGCGCGCTGCCGATTCGCAGATCGTTCAGGAACAGCTTGCTCATCCCGAGACGGATGTCTTTACCGGCAAAACGTTCGACGAGCTGCAAGGCGAGGCCAAGCAGGGCGTGGACCTGGGCAGCATGTTCAGCGTTGACGAGGCGGCGCTCAAGAGCGCGTTCTCGTTCGATACGTCTGCACTCTCGGGTACGGCCGGTGGCATGGATCTTTCGGGCATCGATTTGTCGGGCTTGGATATCGACCTTTCGGGCGTGGGCAAGGACATCGACTTCAGCGACATCATGGCCAAGGCACCGACCCCCGATTTCTCGGGTGTCTTTGATGGCTTGGAACTCACGCCCGAGCAGATGCAGCAGGTGGGCACGCTTGCCAACCGGCTGTTTGAGGGCTTTATGCAGTCCAATCAGTTTAAGGCGCTGACGCCCGAGGACCTTAAGGATGCATCGAAGCTCGCTGCTGCGTTCTCGGCGTATCTTGAGAACGATGCTGCGGCGCAGCAATGCTTGGCGCAGCTCAAAGCGCTGGGCGGAGACGCACTGGCGGAGCGACTGCAGCAGGCTATGACCGACTACGTACAAAAACAGCTCGCGCCCTATTTGCAGCAGGCTATGGACCAGGTGATGCAATCGCTCAGCAACAGAATCGCAGCGACGGTGTCTTCCCAGCTCAAAGCGGGAGCGGCGGGGCTTATGGATCAGATGGCGACGCAGATGTCGTCGACCTTTGCCAGCCTGGCGAGCGCCATGCACGTGGATGCGAGCGCGTTTGCCCGTGCCATCCACTTCAACATGGACGCCGAGGATCTGAGCTCGCTCATGATGAGCTATGCAAAGGCGTCGAAGCTCACCTACGACAACAATCTGACCACGCTGGGCTATGCGGACGAGGCCGACCCCATTTCCGTCAAGATTTTCCCGCGCGACTTTGAGGCCAAGGAACGCGTGCTCGACCATATCGATGCGTACAACAAGCAGGTCAAAGCCGCCGGACACGACGAGCAGGCAATCTCGTACACCGACTATATGGGCATCATCATGGGCTCGGTGACCGATATTGTGAACACCATCAGTTTGGTGCTTATCGCGTTTGTGAGCATCAGCCTGGTGGTGAGCTCGATCATGATCGGCATCATCACGTACATCAGCGTGCTGGAGCGCAAAAAGGAGATTGGCATTCTGCGCGCGATTGGCGCATCGAAGCGCAACGTGGCCAACGTGTTTAACGCCGAGACGTTTATCGAGGGCCTTATCGCCGGCGTTTTTGCCATCGCCGTCGTGGTGCTCGTGAGCCTCCCGGTCAATGCCTGGGCGCTTGCGACCAAGCAGGTTCCCAACCTGATGAGCCTGCCCGTTCAGGACGCGCTGGCGCTCATCGCGATCTCGGTGGTGCTGACGGTCGTCGCTGGCTTGCTGCCGGCCCGCAGCGCGTCTAAGAAAGACCCCGTAGAGGCTCTGCGCTCGGAATAATGTGACAAAGGGGCTGTCCCTTTGCCACATGGGGGAAGGGGCAGCCCCCCTCCTGCGCCTAGCTCGTTTTACCCATCAACGTGATACGGATGCTTGGATGGGTGTACTCGTCAAACTCGTCCTCGGGATCCGTGTCAAACGAGTAATACGCTTTGACGGGGTCGTCGCTCGTCCTGATGGAGATTCTCTCGTAGAGCGAACCGTTCAAGAAAGCCTGCCTAAACTCTTCGGGGAGCTTTTGCGGTGCTAGGAGCTCGGGGCTCACGGTCTTGACGTCTGCGGTTTGGACGACAGAGGAAAGCTCGTCAAAGTCGAGCTCGATGCGGGCGAGGTTGTCCTCAAGGCTCGCATCGGGGTCGATTTCTGCTACGTAACTCACTTCCTTGAGCGTTCCCTTGTTGTCGAAATCCAGGTACGTATAGGTCTTCTGGGTATCGGAGTCGCCGTCGTGCAAGTAGCCGCGGACGTGATAGCCGTAATCTTGATATCGCTCGTAAGGGTCATCGGCAGACACGTACTCGCATGCGGGCTCTAACGTCTTGCGGGCGATGGCGATCTGCTCGGCCGCGGCCGCGGCGTTCTCCTGCATCTCGGTGTTTCCCTGCGCCAGCTGCGGGATATAGGCACCGCATACGATTGCGAGGGGTAGCGCCACAAGCGCGATGATCCACTTTTTTGCACGGGGGATAGGCAAGCCGCAGGCCTCCGCCATGGCCTTTGCGTTAGCGAAGCTCTCGGTAAGCACGTCTGCTGCGGTGGCAACGGCGCCTACGGCAGCGGCGACTTCTGCCGCGCTGCCCAGATTGCGTGCGGTCTCGTTGTCGCTGTTCTTGAGTAAGCGCGCGGCGGCCTGCGTACCGACAACGCCTGCGATTTGTGCCGAGCGGTCTTTCTCGGTCTGCTCGACGACGAGTCGGCGCTGCATTTTCTTCCACTGCTTGCCGCGCATACCAAAGCGTGGCGCGAGCGTGCAGTAGCAGAATATGACGAGCTCGATGGCGGTGAGCACCAGGGCGGTCATCATACCCGTCTCTTGGAAGCCTTCGTGATGAAAGACGATGTCGTCAATCATTTCGAAGGGAATGATCAAAAATGGCAGCACGAATGCCATGGCAAGCGCCGCACCGGCAATCTTGGGGTAGATGCAGTATCGCCGGATGCGCTTGCGTTTTTGTTCGGAAAGTGTAGCCATTGCCGGTCCTTGGTGTCGTGGCGGTCGTTGCGGCGCGCGGGGCGCGTCAGTCTGGGCTAGCGTTGGATAAGAGCATAGAGCAAGATACTCACCGCAATGAGCAGAAGGCCGATGTCCCCAACCAAGATGAGCGCGAGCAAGGATATCTGCGACGTGGTCACGGCGTTTTTGAGCGGCAACTGGAGCGTAGGCCTGCTCTGCAGCTCCTTCACTGTTTACCCTGCATCCCAAGTGCGGCGCAAGTGAGCAATAGCAAAACTTTGTCACGCGTAAAAGCAAGGAAGTCGCAAGGTCTGGGGCGGGGATGCTGGTATACGCCTCGGATACAATCGAAGCCATGCTAGAAAGAGGCTTCGATGATTAAAAAATCGTTCTTTAATCCGTTTTCGTCGCTGCTGCTTGCACTTGCCGGCTTGGCCTTTTTGGTCGACGTCGTACCGCAGGCGCAAGGCCAGACAGGAGTGTTCGCACCTGCCGTGCTGTTTTTGATGTGGCTGGTCGGCGGCCTGGTGCGCCTGTTCTACGAAAACGAAGCCAAGCGCAGCTTCGACCGGCACATGTTTAAGGCGAACCATGCGGCCGTTTGGAAACGTGTCGACGCTTGCTGGATTCAAGTCGATTCCGACCAGCTCGTGCCTGGCGATGTGATTCGCCTGTATGCCGGTATGCTCTGCCCGGTCGATGCGGTCCTTGCCAAGGGCGACCACATCCTTGTCTCCGAATCGTCGCTTACGGGCGAGAGCGGTCAGACCGTCAAGCGAGAAGGGGAGGCCGTCCGTGCTGGAACGACCATCATTGACGGAAAGGCTTCGGCAACCGTTCACGCTCGCGTTGCCGAGGAGCCGCCCACATCGCCGCGGCGCGCTCGGCTAGGCACGCAGTTTGGCGCTGGTGCCAGGAGCATCTGTGCCGCCCTGGTGAGGTGCATGCTCATCGTGCTGCCGTTTGTCATTATGATTCGAGGTTTTGTGCTGGGCGACTGGCCGCAGGCCCTGCTGTTTGCCCTGGGCACGGCCGTTGGCCTGGTCCCCGAGATGCTGCCAGTCGTCACAAGCGTGTGCCTTTCGGGCAGCGCGCATCGCCTTAAGAACAAACAGGTCATTGTTAAAAACGTTGACGCCATGGAATCACTGGGCTCCATGGACGTGGTGTGCGTGGACAAGACGGGCACGCTTACCGAGGACGCCGCGGTGCTCGAGTACTATACCGATATCCTGGGCAACGAAAGCGAGCAAACGCTCAACCTGGCGTATTTGGAGAGTACGAGCCAGGGGGCGGCCGCCAACCAGCTCAACCGGGCCATTGCCGACGCGTGCGCCGCGCCCGAGTTGCGTCTCGCCGCCAAAGACCTCGCAGGCGCATTTACCCTGCACGCATCTGATCCTTTCGACCACGTCACCAAGGCTTCGGGTGTTAAGCTCGATGCCATGCCTGGGGCGCTTGGTTGCCTGGGGCTGCAGACTCGCCCTGGCAATCACTTGACCATCGTAAAGGGCGAGGTCGAGAGTGTTTGCGCTCGTTGTGCCTGGGCCAACTTTAAAGGGGAACTCGTCCCCATGGACGCCGCGGGCCGCCAGAGCGCCTATGAGGTTGCCGAGGACATGCGTGCCGACGGCATCAAGGTCCTCGCCGTTGCCTACAGCACAACGTCTTCGGACTGGGGTGACCTGGTGCTCTGCGGCTTTTTGGGCTTTTTCGATCGGCCCAAGGCAAGCGCTCGCGCCGCCGTGCGCGCGCTGTCCGACCTTTCCGTTGAGGTGCGCGTGCTTACCGGCGACTCGGCTTCGGTTGCCCGGTCAACCTGTTCGCGCCTGGGCATTCCTGCCGATAGCGTTATCACCGGCAGCATGCTCGATGCCATGGAGGAGTCCGAGGCGCTTGTTCGCGTGGGGCGTACTCGTGTGTTTGCCGAGCTCACGCCCGCGCAAAAGGCTCATGTTGTCAGTCTCATTCGACTCTCTGGCCATACGGTCGGCTATATCGGCGATGGTGTGAACGATGTGCCGGCGCTTACGTCGGCAGATGTCGGCATCGTTGTGGACTCGGCGGCAGCGGAATCCAAAAAGGTTGCCGATCTGGTACTGCTCGAGCGCGACCTGGGCGTGGTCGCCGAGGGCGTCAGCGAAGGCAGGACTTCGTTCGCCAACGCTTCCAAGTACATTCGCATCGCGTCGAGTTCCAACTTTGGCAATATCTGCTCGGTTGCCGCCTCGAGTATCTTCCTGCCGTTTTTGCCGGCAACCGCCGCTCAGCTGCTTTTGCTCAACCTGTGCTATGACGCCACCTGCCTGGCGCTCTCGTGGGATAACGTCGACGATGCGGAGATCGCCCGTCCCAAGGCATGGTCGGGCAAGGGCCTCGGCAGCTTTATGCTTCACTTTGGCTTCGCGAGTTCGGCGTTTGACATCATCACGTTTGCCATTTTACTCCTGGGCGTTTGCCCCGCGGTGTGCGGTGGGTCCTTTGTCACGTTGAGTGCTGCGGGCCAGGCGGCCTTTATCGCGACCTTCCAGACCGGATGGTTACTGGAGTGCGCTTGGACCGAATCGCTCGTGCTCCTCGTCTTGCGAGCGCGGAACGTTCGCGACGGGGACCGGCCGTGTCGTCCGCTCGTGATAATGGTCGCCACCATGCTTATCGCCTCGGCCCTTCTCGCGCTGAGTCCTGCCGCGCAACTGCTCGGCCTTGTCACGCTGCCCATGTGGTATCTGGGCATCGTTGCACTGCTGAGCGTGTTGTATCTTGTTGTTGTTTCGACGATCAAGCGGGTTTACCTGTCCCGCTCGAGCAGTCTGTTCTAGGGCGGTTCTATGCGTACCAACAGAACCAACATAGCGATTACGCCGGCAGAGGCCGCCGAGCTCAGCAACGCGCTGTTCTCGTCCGGTAGCGCCGCCGCTCTCGAACTTGCACCCGTGTTTGCCGATATCGCATCGGGCGGGCTGACCGCCATAGAACTGACAGTTGCCGGCTCGCAGACAAGTGCCGCTGCGGAGCCCATCGTTATCGGCGATCTTTCCATCGATCTGGCTTCGCGCACCGTTAAAGTGTCGGGCGCGCCCGTTTCGCTCACGCCCAAAGAATTCGATATCCTGGCCTTTTTGGCGAGCAACCGGGGCACAGTCTTTAGCAAAGAGGAAATCTATCGCGCTGTATGGCAAGACGAATATCTGCTCGATGACAGTAACATCATGGCCTTTGTCCGCAAGATCCGAAAGAAGATTGAACCCGAGCCCGACAATCCCCGGTACCTGCTAACTGTTTGGGGTGTGGGCTATAAAATAGCCGAGTAACGCGTTGAATCGTCCGCTTCTATCGACCCCAAAAGCCACTCTGACAATCCTTGCCAAATCGCAAGAAAGCCGCAAGAAACCAGCCATGTGCCCGGTCTTGCGGCTTTTCTATTCTAAGGACAGTCGCAGACGCGAAGGGAAGGTGAGGACCGTGAGCGGCAGTGACAGTACCAGCAAGGCAGGGCGATGTCTGCCGGCGCAGGTCCACCTTAATGGCGGGCGTCGCGGCTAGACGGCTCTGCATCCGATCGACAGAACGGAGCAAGGCAATTGAAGAAGCTGAATATGCGCCATACGCCATCTGCAGTCCAGGCGCAAAACGAACTGATCAGGCATCGTGCAGAGGGCCGCATCCAGCATGCGGCAACTATCCCGCTGATGGACGCCATGTCCTGGGTGGGCTCGAACCTGGGTGGTCTGGACCGCGACGAGGTCGCGCACAGCGAGGCCGATAACGGACGCAACGTGGTCACGCGCGGCAAGAAAAAGTCGCTTGTCCGCAAGCTCGCGGATGCATTCGTCAATCCCTTTACGGCAATCCTGTTTTTCCTAGCCATTATCTCGGCAACGACGGACATGATATTCCCGGCGTTGTCGATGATGGGCAACACGCCGGAGGACTTTAACCCGCTGACGGTGATTATCATCACCACGATGGTGGTTCTTTCGGGCACGCTGCGCTATGTCCAGGAAGCGCGTAGCGGCAATGCGGCCGAAAAGCTGCTCGACATGATCACGACCACCGTGACGGTCACCCGCAAGGATGTCCCCAGGACCGAGATTCCCATCGACGACGTGGTGGTCGGCGACATCGTGCATCTGTCCGCCGGTGACATGATTCCCGCCGACGTGAGGATTATCGAGGCCAAGGACCTCTTTGTGGGCCAGGCCAGCCTGACGGGCGAGAGCGAGCCGGTCGAGAAGGTCCCCACGACCTGCACCGAGTCCGATTCGGCCACGTCGTTCGAGAACATTGCCCTCATGGGCAGCAGCGTGATATCGGGCAGCGCGACGGCGCTCGTCTTTAGCGTGGGCGAGCAGACCCTGTTTGGTTCCATGGCGTCGAGCCTGTCCGACGACGCTGCGGAGACGAGCTTTTCCAAGGGCGTCAACAGCGTCTCGTGGGTGCTCATCCGCTTTATGATGGTAATGGTTCCGTTTGTCTTTTTGATCAACGGCGTCACGAAGGGCAATTGGCTCGATGCCGGCCTGTTCGCCATCAGCATTGCCGTGGGTCTGACGCCCGAGATGCTGCCCATGATCGTTACCACGTGCCTTGCCAAGGGCGCGGTTGCCATGAGTAAAAAGCAGACGATCGTTAAGAACCTCAACTCGATTCAAAACTTTGGCGCGATGGACGTGCTGTGCACCGACAAGACCGGCACGCTTACGCAGGACCAGGTGGTGCTGGAGTATCACTGGAACATCGACGGCCAGGAGGATTCGCGCGTTTTGCGCCACGCCTACCTCAACAGCTATTTCCAGACGGGCTACAAGAATCTGATGGATCTGGCGATCATCAAGTGCACGGAGGAAGAGGAGCAAAACGACCCGAGTCTCACCGATCTTTCCGAGGCCTACGTGAAGGTCGATGAGGTGCCGTTCGACTTTACGCGCCGTCGCCTCACCACGGTGGTGCGCGATCGCAGCGGCAAGACCCAGATGGTTACCAAGGGCGCGGTCGAGGAAATGCTGTCGGTGTGCTCGCATGCCGAGATCGACGGCGGCGTTCATGTGCTGGACGACGAGGTGCGCGAGCGCATTCTGGCGACAGTTTCCGACCTTAATGACGACGGTTTCCGTGTGCTGGCGATTGCTCAAAAGTCCAACCCGTCACCCGCCGGTGCCTTTAGCGCCGAGGATGAGCGCGACATGGTCCTAATCGGCTACCTGGCCTTTTTGGATCCGCCCAAAGAGTCGACGGCCGATGCGATCGAGGCGCTGCGCAATCACGGCGTTGCCACCAAGATCCTGACTGGTGACAACGAGAAGGTTACGCGTACCATCTGCAAACAGGTGGGGCTGCAGGTCAACAACATGTTGCTCGGCAGTGACATCGCTGACATGGATGACGCCGAGCTCGCTCGCCGGGCCGAGGATGTGCAGGTCTTCGCCAAGCTCACGCCCGACCAAAAGTCGCGCGTCGTTTCCGTCCTGCGTGCGAACGGGCATGTGGTGGGCTATATGGGCGACGGTATCAACGACGCCTCAGCCATGAAGTCGTCTGACATCGGCATCTCGGTCGACACGGCCGTCGACGTTGCTAAGGAGTCCGCCGACATCATCTTGCTCGAGAAGGATCTGATGGTGCTCGAGGAGGGCATCGTCGAGGGGCGTAAGACCTACGCCAACATGATCAAGTACATCAAGATGACCGCGAGCTCCAACTTCGGCAACATGTTCAGCGTACTTGCCGCGTCTGCCCTGCTGCCGTTCTTGCCCATGATGAGCATTCAGCTGATCTTGCTCAATTTGATTTATGACTGCAGCTGCCTGGCGATTCCCTGGGACAACGTGGACGAGGAGTTCCTGCGCGTGCCACGTGCCTGGGATGCCTCGAGTGTCGGCAGGTTCATGATCTGGATTGGGCCCACCAGCTCCATCTTCGACTTTATGACCTACATCTTTATGTACTTTGTCTTCTGCCCCCTGTTTGTGAGCCACGGTGTACTGTTCAACGAGCTGGCGAGCGTCTACTCGGGTGCCGCGCTGGAGCAGATGCAGCTGGCCTACATCGCGCTGTTCCAGGCTGGTTGGTTCGTCGAATCCATGTGGAGCCAGACTTTGGTTATCCATATGATTCGCACGCCCAAGTTGCCGTTTATCCAGAGTCGTGCCTCGGCTCCGGTGATGCTGCTCACGATGACCGGCATTGCACTGCTCACGCTGATCCCGTTTAGCCCGCTTGGCCCCACGCTGGGTCTGGGAGCACTGCCCATCGAGTACTTCTTGTTCCTGATTCCGTGCATCTTGCTGTACATGGCGCTGGCGACGAGCCTTAAGAAGGCCTATGTCAAGCGTTACGGCGAGCTGCTGTAGTGACTTCGATGTAGAGAGGAGCGTTTACATGAACTGGGCTCAGATTTGGATCGATTTGTTTGGGACTACGGAGTGGCTTGGGCTCAACATGGGCTTTTGGGTGGCCAATGGTGTTGTCCTGGTGATTGTCATCATTATGAACGTCATCTTTTGGAGCATGAAGCCGCTGCCCAAGGACGAATAACATGCATGGGATTGCCTGCGCCGCTGTGCCAAAATAAACACTCGAATGATGTACAAATGTGACAAAGGGACGGTCCCTTTGTCACATTGATTTGAAAGTTGATGTTGATGATTCTATCGCTGGCCCCCATGGAGGGGATTACCGGGCATGTGTTCCGCCGCGTGCATGCAGAATGCTTTGGTGCGCTCGACTGCTACTACACGCCGTTTTTGCCGCCGCCGCGGGTGGGCAATCGCTTTGGCGGCAAGGCGTTTAAGGAGGTCGATCCTGCCAATAACCAGGGGCTTAACGTGGTGCCTCAGCTCATGTCCAAGAACGCGGATGAGTTTGTGTGGGCGGCACAGGTGCTCGCCGACATGGGATACCACGAGGTCAACCTCAACTTGGGATGTCCCTCGGGAACAGTCGTTGCCAAGGGCAAGGGTTCGGGTTTCTTGCGCAACCTGGATGAGCTCGAGGTGTTTTTGAGCGACGTGTGCGAGCGCTCACCACTGCCGGTGTCGGTAAAGACCAGGCTGGGGCTTGAGAGCGATGCTGAGTACGAGCGCGTGCTCGATCTCTACTGTCGTATGCCGCTTGCCGAGCTGATCGTGCATCCGCGCGTGCAAAAGGATCGCTATACGGGCTCGCCGCGCAAAGAGTATTATGGCGAGACGCTTGAGCGGGCGCCGTTCCCGGTAGCCTATAACGGCGACATTTTTGACCTCGAGGACATGGATGCGCTGGTTGCTGCCTATCCCGACACGCGCCATGTAATGCTGGGCCGCGGTCTGCTTGCAAACCCTGCGCTGGCACGCATGGTAAACGGCGGCCCTGCCGCCACCGTCGCCGAGCTGCAACGTTTCCATGACACGCTGTTCGCGGCCTATGCAGAAGAGATTGGCGGCAACGCGGTCTTTCGCATGAAGGAGTGGTGGTTCTACGCCAAGTGCGCTTTCGCCGATCCCGCCACCGTCCATAAGATCGTGCGCAAGACCAAGAAGGTCGACGAATACCGCGCCGCCGTCGACCGCGTCTTCCGCGAGCAACCGCTCGCATCCGCAGCCCGCTTCCGCGGCTAGTTAGACATCGGGGACGTTCTTTAGCGACTAGGCATTTAAGAACGTCCCCGATGACTACCCGCAAAAGCTGTACACCAGCATCCAAAGATGTCGAAAAATGTCGACTTTGGATGCTGGTGTACATGTTTGGGTCGTATGGGTTGGGGCCCTGGACGGACAGAGCGTGCGTACTAGAGCAGGTTTTCCTGCACCCACGCGATGATGTCGCTCGATTCGTAGAGTGGTTTGCCGTCGATGAACAGGCAGGGAACCTGGCGTTTTCCGCCGACGGCGATGAGTGTCTGTTCGGCATCGGAGTCGGTTGAGATGTTGCGCTCGGGAATGGTCACGCCGTTATCGGCCAGAAAGCGCTTGACCTTTATGC
>UROZ01000036.1 GCA_900549655.1 uncultured Collinsella sp. | reverse complement strand
TTGGGTCACGACGCTCGACGTGAGTGTGGGCGCCGACAGCGCCGACTTTGCCATTGTCGAACGCCTGCAGGCGGGCGACGTGGTCGTGACGCAGGACATTGGCTTGGCGAGCATGGTGCTCGGGCGCGATGCCGCCGCCATCGGTGTGCGCGGGCGCGTCTACGACAAAGCGACCATCGACATGCAGTTGTTTATTCGCCACGAGGAAAAGAAGGTGCGTCGCGCTGGCGGTCGCACCCGCGGGCCGGCAGCCTTCACCAGCGAAGATCGCGCTCGCTTTAAACGCAACCTCACCGAGCTGCTGCGCTAACCAAGGTAGATTTTTGGGACATGTCCGGAAATCTGCTTTTTGCTTTGGGCGGTGTGAGCGCTCAAAATCCATGGCTCAACAAAAAACGGGTTTCAAAATGCCATGCGTCGCCGCATTGTGCAGGCGCCGAGCATGGCTATTTTGAAACCCGTTTTGTTAGGCCCACTTAGAGGCCAACGGCGGAGAGGATGAGGCCCCAGCCGGCACCGATGACGTACATCATGATCAGGAACAGGACGTTTTCGCGGGCGCTGCGGTTGGTGCGGAACAGCACCAGGTAGCCCACGCCAGCGGAGATAAGCGTGCCAGCGAGCATCGGCGCCAATTGCAGCGCACCTTCCAGATATAGTTGCGTAATGACCACGCTCGCCGAGCAGTTGGGAATCAGGCCGACAAGCGCCGAGCCCAAGACGGCGAGCGTCTCGTTGCCACGCAGGAACTGCTCGATCGCGGACTCGCCGAAGGTCTCGAGCACGGCGACCAGGACCAGCGTCACCAGGAAAATAAAAACCGAAACCTGCACAGTGTGCGAGATCGCGCTGCGGATAATCGACAGAACGGACGCGCCCTCGTGGGAGTGGTCGTGGCTGTGGCCGTGGTGGTGCTCATGCTCGCCCGTGTGACCGTGATCATGGCTGTGTCCGTGGTCGCGCTCGTGTTCATCTTCATCATCGCAACCGCAATGGTCGCGCTCGCACAACTCGTGGATGTGGTCGGCGCTCACGCCCGCCTCGGCCACCTCGTCGATGATGTCACCGCCGCTGTGGTCATCGTGCGCGCAGTTCACATGGGCAGGATTGGCCGCGGTTCCCAGCACGGTACGGCGAATCGCCGCGTGCGCGCGGGCGTTACGGCGCAGGCCGCGAATGGCAGCGTCCACGATAAAGCCCGTGACCAGCGCGATCAGTGCTTTCGAAGCCAAAAGCATCGCCATGGTCTGCACGGGCACCTGCTCGGCGAGCAACAGCGGCAGCATCTCATCGGAGGTCGAAAGGAACACCGCCACCAACGTGCCCAAGGTCACGACGCGACCGGCGTACAGTGTGGCCGCCATTGCCGAAAAGCCGCACTGCGGCACCATGCCCAGCAACGAGCCAACCACGGGACCCGCGGCGCCGGCGCGCTTGATGGCCCCGTTAACGCGGTCGCCCGCGACGTGCTCCAAGGTCTCGAGGGCCAGATACGTCACCAACAAAAACGGCGCCAGCGAGAGCGTGTCCTTGCCGGCGTCGAGCAGAATATCAATCAGCAAATCCATGACGGATGGAACCTTTCGTGTCTTTCGGCAGCATTGTAAAAGTCCTAGCGGTCAACTAGGGTATTGTAGTTGTCCTAGGCGCGATGCCAATAGTTGCCCATGGTAAACTATCATCTCGCCACATCTCGATGAACCCGAGCCGCGCGGTGCGGCCCGTCCAAGGAGCAGTTATATGAACGTTTCACAAGCACTCGAATACGAGCGCCAGCCGTTTATTCCCATGTTTATCTATGGCGATCACGGCGCCATGGAATCCGAGCGCCAGAAGGGCGAGGAGGCCCTTAAGGTGCTCGAAACCGAGTACTTTACCGCCGAGGGCGACCCCGGCTTCGACTTTGCCACCGTGCGCGACCTGGCCGACCGCAACCGCGACCTGTGCGACCAGATTGGCGAGGCACGCCTGCGCAACGTGACACCCGCGACGCTTTCGCGCGGCCTGTCCGATGCCGACACCTGCGCCGCCATCGGCAAGATGCAAAAGCGCACCGCCGCGTCCGTTATGCGCGAAATCCGCGGCGACCGCGACGCGCTCGGCGTGGCCTACGCCCGCAAGCCCATCCAGGGCACCGTGCTCGGTATCGACATCGAGACCACCGGCCGTGCACCCGAGCGCGGTTATATCATCAACGTCGGCTGGGAGATCATGGAGCTCACCAGCGACGCCGTCCCGCACGACGCCGAGGCACACTACTGCGGTCTGCCCGACATCTACCGCGGCGAGGATGTGCCGCTATCGAACATCCATCACATTACCTGGGACGACATCGACGGCAAAAAACCATTCCGCGAGAACAAGGAACTGCAGAAGCAGCTGCTCAAACTTATGAAGAAGTACCCGTACATGGCACACAACGCCGCGTTTGAGGACAGCTGGTTCAAGATCCACCTGGACGGCTACGCCGAGGCACGCCGCGCTGGTAAGATCATCGTCATCGATTCACGCCAGATCTGCCGCAGCCTGGACGCCGACGTGCGCTCGCTCCCCCGCGAATCCGCGCCCGCCGCGCTCGAGAACTGGGCGCGCCGCCGTGGCACCCTCGCCGCCGACGCCAACGAGCAGCACCTGGGCCTCGACGACACCGACCTCATGCTCCGCACGGTTCAGGCCGAGTTCAACCTCAAGAACCTATTCGCGAAATAACCGATCCATCTGCGGGAGCGCCTGCCAGGCACAGCGCAATCCGTCTGGGCACACCGACACGCAGTAAACTAGGGCGCAGCCTTATGGCTGCACCCTAGTTTTCATCAAAACGAGCAAATACGCGTGCTTCACATAGTCGGCAGGTTGGCCCACCTACATTTTTCGAGTTGTTCGGCCAGCTGAACCACTAGTCAAGGCCCCTTGAACCGCAATCGAAGCTAAAATCGCCTTAATTTCGCAACCAAGCCCCATAAATCTACCTGAATCAATTCGAATAGGACGTTGCGATCGCACCATTTGTATAGGATAAGGCCGAATAACTCAAATTATGTTGGTGAGGCATCTGAGCGGTCGGCAAAAACGCTTAGAAGCTACGAATCCGCAACTAAAGTTCATCAAAAAGGGGCAGCCGGCAGAAACCTCCCCAGCCAAAGCTGCTCCCTCAATACGACAGCTCAAAAACCCACCGTTCGCAGAAGATAAGCCGCGCCCCAATACCGTTGCCCGAAGTTTCGGGCGTATGCGGCGTCCGCTATGCCATCATGCGCGTATGGGAATCATTCTGTCACATACCACGGCACGCGCTGTATACCAAACAGCCAACTCGCTCGCAAGCTACGCGACCGGTCCCATACCTATGGAAAAGATCAGGGTGTCTGCGCCGACCACGTCCGACCTGGAAGCGGCACGAGCATGGCTCAACAGAAAGAATGTCGATTCTGAACGTATCCATGTGCTGACGTTTTCCAATAATGCCAAAAGGCACCGCAAGGGCTGCATCTGCCACTGCACGCGCTATACGTTTGATGCAGAAAGCTACCTAGAACTCGAGCCGAACGTCTACATCGTCGATATCAAGCTGTGCGCGTTAGAAGCAACAGCCGACCTCAACCTTTCGGAGCTCGTTGAGTATTACTTTGAAATCTGCGGCTCCTACGCGCTTGGAACGTCCGACGAAACTCAATATCGCGAGCGCCCAGCCCTAACCAGCGTTGAAGAGCTCAGAGCCTTCTTTTCAGAGGCACCGGGGTATCGTGGATCTAATAAAGCACTTAAGGCACTTTCTTATGTACACGAAGGCTGTCGCTCCCCACTCGAAACGGCGTTTGTCATGATGCTGACAATGCCCAAGTCAATGGGTGGCTTAGCCATACGCGCTATCAAAACGGATTATCCGATCCCAGTCCCCAAAAGATACGCCGCCCTAACGCGACGGACGGTTTTCTACCTCGACGCGCTGCTCGAAAATTCGATGACCGATATCGAATACAACGGCTTTTACCACGACGAACCCGAGCAGCAATCAATTGACGAGGAGCGCCGAAACACGCTGCGAAACATGGGATATGCCGTTATCACGGTTAATCGTCATTCGTTTTTCAAGCAGTCCGCTTTTAAACGGGTCATGGAAGCGATTCGCATTCGCGAGAAGATATGGCCCGGTCGACTCCCGGATAACTTCGCCATCCTGCAAGAAACTCTTCGTCAATTTGTCTTGCGGCGCTACTTCGAATACGGTCGCCGCGTCCTGGAGACACTCAAAGAAGAAGAGGCCGCCAAGCGCGAAATTGCAAGCCAATATCCGCAAGCTGATGACCCGAGCATCAACGATGTGCCCGAACCCGACGACATGCAACACGTCGGGGCCCTTGCTGAGGAAATCAATGGGGCTTGGGAATGCGACATGTTCGCAAAAATCGATGAAAACCGCACGGAAGACGACACGATTATTGATCTAATTGAGAATTCGCTCTTCTAAAGGCGATCTCTGCGGATGTCCACCTACATTTTTCGACTTATTCGGCCACCGATGTGCCAGATTGGCTGCAGCAATGCTCAATATAACTTTAGATAAAACTGATTCTGCAGAAACTCCCGTAGAGGAAGAACTGATTCTCGCGGTATTTGACACGATAAAGTACAAATATGAACAGTTCTAATGCTTCTCAAGGTGGCTTTCTTAGCATGCTAGCCGAACATCTCGAAATATGTTGGCGAGCATTGCGTCGATGTCTCCCAACCCACAGAAAATCGCAGAGGCGGCAAGCAGTCATCGAAATTAACGCAAATTGTATTGACATATGAACATACACTCATATAATCGAAAGCAAGTTATATGAGCGCATGTTCATATGAAAGGATATTGCAATGAGCGACCACGCTGATGAAACAAAGACTGACATCGAGGCCACCGAACCCGTGATTCCCACCACCTGCTCGCCCGAGGACCTTCCCGACGAGGAGTTGCTGTACGACTTGGCTGATCTGTTCAAGGTCTTCAGCGACACCACGCGCATCAAGATTCTCTATGCCCTCATGGGACGCGAGCTCTGCGTGGCTGACATCGCCGAGACGACCGCAACCTCGCAGTCGGCAGTATCGCACCAGCTGCGCACGCTTAAGCAGTCGCACCTGGTCAAGTTCCGCCGCGACGGCCGCAACATCCTCTACTCGCTTGCCGACGATCATGTCTACACCATGCTCAACCAGGGCATGAGCCATATCTGCGAATAGCAACCAACCACGGTACCAACGCGACCGGCACCCAGGTCGCCAACACAGGGAAAGGAACCCACCATGAAAAAGCAGTTTAAGCTCGACGAGATAGACTGCGCCAACTGTGCGCGCGAGCTTCAGGACGAGCTGGCAAAACTCGAGGGCGTCAAATCCGTGTCCGTCAACTTTATGACCCAGAAGTTGACGCTCGAGGCCGATGATGCCGAGTTCGACGAGGTGCTCAACCGCGTTGTAGAGTTCACCGCCGACGCCGAGCCGGACTGCGAGATTATTCTCTAGCCCAGGCTTACGCCAATCTGCAAGGCCGCGCTTGCCGCGGCCTTTGCTCGCGAAATTATATGAGCGAGTGTTCATACATTCAATTGGGAGGATACGAGTCATGGCCACTGCCGACCCCAAAAAGAAAAAGAAGAAGCGCAAGAAAAAAGAGTCACTCGAGCATAAGCGCAACCGCATCCTGGTAGCGCTGGGCATTTTTGCCGTGGTGTACGCCCTCGATGAGTTCGGCACCCTTACCGCCGCATTCGGCACCCCGGGCGACATCTACGCCAGCCTTGTGCTGTTCCTCGTGCCGTTTTTGATTGCCGGCTACGACGTACTGCAAAAGGCATTCAATAACATCCGCCGCGGCAAGGCCTTCGACGAGAGCTTCCTCATGGCCGTCGCGACCATCGGCGCGTTTGCCACGGTGCTCTTCCCCGATACCGACCCGCACATGGCCGAAGGCGCCGCCGTCATGCTGTTCTACCAGGTCGGCGAGCTGTTCCAGGCATACGCCGTGGGCAAGAGCCGCAAGTCGATCAGTGCCATGATGGACATCGCGCCCGACTACGCCAACGTCGAGCAAGCCGACGGCACACTCGAACAGGTCTTTCCCGATGACATCGCCGTCGGCACCGTGATCGTGGTCAAGCCAGGCGAGCGCGTGCCTATAGACGGCGTCATCGTCGAGGGCGAAACCCAGCTCGACACCGCCGCGCTCACGGGCGAGTCAGTCCCCCGCCCCGCCAAGTCCGGCGACGATATCATCAGCGGCTGCATCAACATGACGGGCCTCATCCACGTGCGCACCACCAAGCCGTTTGGCGAGTCCACCGTCGCGCGCGTCCTGGAGCTCGTGGAGAATGCCAGCGAAAAGAAGGCGCGCACCGAGAACTTCATCACGCGCTTTGCCCGCGTCTACACGCCCGCCGTCACCGGCGCTGCCGCGGTGCTCGCGCTCGGCGGTGGCCTGGTCACCGGTGCCTGGTCCGACTGGATTCTGCGTGGTCTGACCTTCCTGGTCGTCAGCTGCCCATGCGCGTTGGTGATCAGCGTGCCGCTCAGTTTCTTTGGCGGCATCGGCGGCGCCTCCAAGCTGGGCGTTCTCATCAAAGGCTCCAACTACCTCGAGACGCTCGCCGACGTGGACACCGTCGTCTTTGACAAGACGGGCACCCTCACCAACGGCACGTTCTCGGTCGTCGCGGTGCACCCCGAGGCCGGCCATACCGAGCAGTCGTTGCTCGAAATCGCCGCCCTTGCCGAGTCTTTCTCCGATCACCCTATCGCGCAGTCAGTACGCACTGCCTTCCAGGGTGAGCTCGATCCCAAGCGCGTGACGGATTCCACTAATGACGCGGGCCACGGCGTGACGGCAACCATCGACGGCAAGCAGGTCGTCGTCGGCAACGCCAAGATGCTCGCCGCGGCCAGCGTCGAAGTACCCGATTGCGAGGTCGTCGGAACGATTCTGCATGTGCTTGTTGACGGCGTGTACGCCGGCCACATCGTGATTGCAGACACCGTTAAGGTCGATGCCGAGCAGACGATCCGCGATCTGCACTCCGCCGGCGTCAAGCGCACCGTTATGCTCACGGGCGACCGCGAGGAAGTGGCTGCTGCGGTGGCCAAGCAGCTCGGCCTCGACGAGTTCCATGCGCAACTGCTGCCGGGTGATAAGGTCGAGCGTGTTGAAGCGCTGCTCGCGGCCGAAAGCGGCAAGGGCAAGCTCGCATTTGTCGGCGACGGTATCAACGACGCGCCCGTGCTCACCCGCGCCGATGTGGGCATTGCCATGGGCGCCATGGGATCCGATGCCGCGATTGAGGCCGCCGACGTGGTGCTGATGGATGACAAGCCGTCCAACATTTCCCGCGCGATCCGTGTGGCGCGCAAGACCATGGCGATAGTCTGGCAGAACATCATCTTTGCGCTGGGCGTTAAGCTGCTGATTTTGGTGCTTGCGGCGCTCGGCATCGCCAACATGTGGCTTGCGGTCTTTGGCGACGTAGGCGTGGCAATCATCGCCATCCTGAACACCATGCGCGCAATGGGTGTCAAGAACCTGTAGCGTTTGTGGGCTGTCCGGCCGGGGCCGGGCTTGGTTTTGAAAACGTCCTCGCGCATGAGGCCCGTCTTTCCTGCTCCTGCGGAGCAACGGAAAGGCGGGCCTCGCGCTGCGGAGTGTTTTCAAAACCAAGCCCGGTCCCGGCCTGCGGTGACGTTGCTGGTGGTTCTTGGGCATCGCTTGCTGGCGGGGTTCCTTGTCTGAGTTGGACTTAGTTGGTGGGACCTTTCGTCCCGGTCGCTGTCCCGCGCCTTTGGCGCAGGAGGCGCGCCTCTTTGGGAACGCGGGGATAGCTCAGCCGTGAGGACATCGCGCACCGATTGCCCCACTTTGGGCTGCGTCGGACTCGTTGTTGTTCGAATCTCCTATCCCCTTTCGCTGGTTCGCGCTTTGCGTGAACTCCGCGCTACTGTGGGACAGTTAGGCTTCTGTTGTTGGACCCGCTACATCTTCCCGTCCCAACATCGCCCGTAGCTTCTCAAAGCTTTCCTCGCTCAGGCAGTGCTCCATGTGGCAGCCCTCTTGCGACGCGACCTCAGCCGAAACACCCGCATCCTCCAGCAGCCCCACGAAAAAGCAGTGACGCTCCCACATTTGACGAGCGACCTCCAGCCCTCGCTCTGTCAGATGAACGTCGCGCTTGCCCATTTCGACATAGCCGTTGCTTTCCAGCGTCGCCATGGCCTTGGAAACGCTCGCCTTGGTTACGCCGAGGTACTCCGCAACGTCGATCGAGCGCACGATGCCCTGGCGCTGCGACAGAACGTAGATCGATTCGAGGTAGTCTTCTCCGGATTCACGTAGGGCCATGGGCCGCCTTTCGCGATGATTGCTAGTTAGCCTTTGGATACTTTCCTTGGCTTACTTTACCGCAAAAGTTGCCCATGTCTTACTACATTGACCAAAAAGTTAGCCGTGTTTCACAAAACGAGCGGGACGAAAACAAAATGGGAACACGCCCCGCAAGGAGTGTCCCCAAGTGCCGAGCCGCAGCTATAGCAGTCCAAAGTACTTCGCGGCGTTGTAGATCCCATCGTCGTCCACGGCGGTCGTCACGTAGGTCGCCGCAGCTTTCACCGTGTCCTGCGCGTTGCCCATGGCCACACTTGTGCCCACGGCCGAGAACATCGACAGGTCGTTCTCGCCGTCGCCAAAGGCAATCGCTTCACTCGCGTCGATGCCCAGGCGCTCCAGCGTCGCCGCCACACCCAGGTCCTTGCCGCCGTTGGCCGGAATAATGTCGCAGAACAGGTCGCACCAGCGCGTGGTGAGCGAATGCGACACGGCGTCGGTCACGATATGCTCGTCGGCCGGGTCGATAAAGGCGCAAAACTGATAGACCGGCGCGTCAAAGGCGTGCTCAAACGGCTCCTCGTGGTAGACGATCTCCGCGTTGCTGCCGGCCGTCACCACGCGCTCGGACAGGCGGTTCACAAACGAATTCTCGCCCTGCATGCACAGCGAATCATAGCGCCCCTGCGCTACCTGATCCACGATCACCGCGACGTCGGCCGGATCAATCGGGCAGCTGCGGTAAACGCCCTCGGCATCAAAGCAATGCTGGCCCGAAAGCGTAATATACGCATCCCAGCCCAGGTCGAACAGCCAGTCCGGCATCTGGTAGGTCGGACGGCCCGTGGCGATCACGCACGCAATCCCCTGTTCGCGAAAGTTATCGAGCACCTGCTGCGCCGACGCCGGAATCCGGTGGGTCTTAAAGCTCAGCAGCGTGCCGTCGATATCGAAAAACGCGGCCTTAATCATCCTCGCCTACTCCTCGCCCTCGAGCTTTTCGCTTGCCTCGAGCCATGCCATCTCCAGCTCGTCCATGGCGGCATGGGCCTCGTCGATCTTTGCCTGCTGCTCGCCGAGCGCCGTGTAGTTGGTGGGGTCGACCTGGGCCATCGCGGCCTCGGCCTCCTCAACGCGGGCGCGCTGCGTCTCCATCTTGCGCTCGAGCGAACTCACCTCGCGACGGAGCTTCTGGCGCTCGGCGTTGGAAAGGCCGTTAGGTTGACCGCTCGTCTTGGGCTTTTCGGCCGCCGCAGCCGCGGCGCCGGTGTCGAACGCGCCGGTCTTGGCGCTCGGCGCGCCCACGGGCTCGCCCTCGGCCGTGGCGTTGCACAGGCGCAGGTACTGGTCCACGCCGCCGGGCATATGCGTCAAGTGGCCGTCGAGCAGCGCCCACTGCTGGTCGGTCACGCGCTCCATCAAAAAGCGGTCGTGCGTCACCAGAATCAACGTGCCGGGCCAGCCATCGAGCAGGTCCTCGACAATCGCGAGCATGTCGGTATCCAGGTCGTTGCCCGGCTCGTCCAGGATAAGCACGTTGGGCTCGTCCAGGATTGTCAGCAGCAGCGACAGGCGACGGCGCTGGCCGCCCGAAAGGTCGCCGATGCGGCTCCAGAGCTGCTGCGTCGTAAAGCCCAGGCGCTCGCAAAGCTTCTCGGGAGAGGTCTCCTTGCCGTCGATGACGTAATACTTCTTATAGTTGCTCAGCACCTCGCGGATCGTGTCGCCCATGTAGGGCTCGAGCTCCTCGAGCTGCTGCGACAGCACGCCAAAGCGCACCGTCTGGCCGATCTTCACGCGGCCGCGCAGGGGCGCAATCTTGCCCTGGATCACGTCGAGCAGCGTGGACTTGCCGGCACCGTTCTCACCCAAAAGACCATAGCGGTCGCCCGCGCCGATAAGCCAGGTCACGTCGGAGAGCACCTGCTTGGGCGCGCCGTCGGTATCCGCATAGCCGGCGTCCACGTCGATCACGTCGATGACCTGCTTGCCCAGGCGGCTCACCGCCAGGCGCTTGAGCTCCAGCTCGTCGCGCACGGGCGGCACGTCGGCGATAAGTTCGCGAGCGGCATCCACGCGAAACTTGGGCTTGGTGGAGCGCGCCTGGGCGCCACGGCTCAGCCACGCGAGCTCCTTGCGTGCCATGTTGCGACGACGCTCCTCGGTAACTGCGGCCATGCGGTCGCGCTCCACGCGCTGCAGGATGTATGCCGAGTAGCCGCCCTCGAAGGGATCGACCTGGCCGTCGTGGACCTCCCACATGCTGGTGCAGACCTCGTCCAAGAACCAGCGATCGTGCGTGACCACGAGCATGGCGCCCTGACCGCGCTGCCAGCGGGCCTTTAAGTGACGCGCGAGCCAGTTGATGGTGCGCATGTCCAGGTGGTTGGTGGGCTCGTCGAGCATGAGCACGTCGTAGTCGCCGATCAGCAGGCGCGCAAGGTCCACGCGACGGCGCTGACCGCCCGAAAGCTCGCCCACCGTGCCCTCCCAGGGCACATCGCTAATGAGACCGGCGAGGATCTGGCGCGTACGCGGACTCGACGCCCACTCATACTCGGGCGTGTCGCCCACGACGGCATGATGCACGGTATCGGTGTCGACAAGTTGGTCCTTTTGGCCGAGCAGACCGATCGTGGTGCCGCGGCGATGCGTCACGCGGCCATCGTCGGGCTCCAGCGTGCCGGCGAGCACGCTCAGCAGCGTCGACTTGCCGTCGCCGTTTTTACCGACAATACCAATGCGGTCGCCCTCGCCCACGCCGAGCGTCACGCTATCGAAAATATGCTTGGTGGGAAACTCTAGGCTGATGGAATCGCATCCCAAAAGAATCGCCATATGCCCTGCTCCTTCGTAGAAATTCAACGTTGTCCATGATAGCAGCGAGCCCCACCCCAAACCACCACGAAGGTGCCTGTCCCCTTTGTGGTGGTCGCTTCGGTCGCAGAGCAAAAAGGCGGGCCATCTCCCGCAAGAGATGACCCGCCCTTCCAATCAGTCCCGTGGCGACCGTGGCCGCCACGGGCCTCAAGCATGTCCCGGACTAGGAGAACATGCCGGTGAGGTAATCATTCAGCCGCTTATCCTTGGGCCGTTGGAAAATCTCGTCGGTCTCGTCGTACTCGACCATATCGCCCATGTAGAAGAACGCCGTGCGGTTGGACACACGCGACGCCTGCTCCATGTTGTGCGTCACGATGACGATGGCACGGTCGGCAACGATTGACGACATAAGGTCCTCGATCGCCAGCGTCGAGATGGGGTCGAGCGCCGAGCAGGGCTCGTCAAACAGGATCACGTCGGGGTTGAGCGCCAGCGTGCGCGCGATGCACAGACGCTGCTGCTGGCCGCCCGAAAGCGCGTAGGCGCTCTTGTCGAGCTTGTCTTTGACCTCGTCCCAAAGCGCCGCGCCGCGCAGGCTTTCCTCGACCATGCGGTCGAGCTCGTCGCGGTCGGTGATGCCGTGGCGCTTAGGCGCAAACGTGATGTTGTCGCGAATGGACTTGCGGAACGGGTTGGGCTGCTGGAACACCATGCCAATGGAACGGCGCAGCTCGTAGGTGTTTTCGGTCTTGGTGTTCACGTTGCGCCCGCGATAGTTGATCTCGCCCTCCACGCGGCAGCCGCGAATCTCGCGATTCATGAGGTTGAGGCTACGCAAGAAGGTCGACTTACCGCAGCCCGAAGGCCCGATGAGCGCCGTGATCTCGCCCTTGTGAAAGTCGAGCGACGTATTGTGCAGTGCATGGTGGTCGCCATAGTACACGTTGACGTCCTTGGTGGAGAGCACGACCTCGTCGCTCACGGCCTTGCCGCTCGCGCGCACGCGCTTCTCGCTCTCCCCCACGCTCGACAAAAAGTCCTGGGTCTCGGACGATGCCGCCTCAGTTGCGGGCGTTGCATTTATCTCGCTCATTCGGCCGTCATCTTCCTTGCCAGTTGTTTGCCCACGATACGGGCGACTACGTTAAACAGCAGCACGCAAATCATCAGCAGCGCCGCGGTGCCCCAAACGATCTGCTGGGCCTCGGGGCTGCCCTCGCCATAGATCTTGTAGATGTGCACGGCGAGCGACTCACCGGGGCGGAACACGTTCCAGGCGCAGGTGGGGCTCGACAGGTTAAAGCTCAAGAAGTTCAGACGCACCGGCGAGCTCATGCCCGAGGTAAAGAGCAGCGCCGCGGCCTCGCCAAAGACGCGGCCGGCCGAAAGCACGATGCCGGTCACGATGGCGGGCATGGCCTCGGGAATCAGGATGTGCAGCGTGGCCTCCCAGCGGGTAAGGCCCATGGCCAGGCATGCATCGCGCTGGGCCTGTGGCACGTCCTCGAGCGCCTGCTGAATCACGCGCACCAGAATGGGGATATTGAACATGGTGAGCGCGACGGCGCCGGAGATGATGGAGTACTTCCAGCCCAGCTGCACCGAGAACACCAGGAAACCGAACATGCCGACAACGATGGAAGGCAGCGAGGACAGCGTCTCGATGGCGGTGGAAGCGATGTCGCGGATGGGGCCGTCCGGCGCGTACTCAACCAAAAAGACCGCGCCGCCCAGGCTGATGGGCACCGAGATGATCAGAGTGATCAGCAGCAGATAGAACGAGTCGAACAGCTGGTAGAGTACGCCGCCCTGAGTTCCGTTGGCGCGCGACGGCTGCGTGAGAAAACCCGGCTGGAACAGCGTCGAGATGCCCTCGAACAGGATATAGGCCACCATGGAGACGACGATGAGCATGACGATGGCGATGATTGCCGTCAGCACGCCCGTGGCGATACGATCCTGCTTTTGGACGCGCCCGAGTCTCGCCTCGTCGATATGGATGCGCGTGCTAGCCACGAGCCTTCGCCCCCTTGCGGCCGATAAGGTGGATGATCAGGATGAAGATGAGGCTCATACTCATCAGCAGCAGACCGAGCGCCCACAGAACATCGTCCTGGGCCGAACCCTCGGCATAGACCGCCATGGACGTGGTGAGCGTGGTGGTGATGGTCGAGGCCGGCGACAGCAGCGACGTCGGCATGGCCTCAATACCGCCGATGACCATGCGCACGGCGAGCGTCTCGCCAAAGGCGCGCGTCATGCCAAGGATGACCGCAGTCATGAGCGACGGCATGGCGGACTTGAGCACCACGTGCCAGATGGTCTGCCAGCGGGTGTAGCCCAGCGCGAGCGAGCCCTGACGGTAGCCGTCGGGCACGGCGCGCAGGCCATCGACCGAGAGGGTGGTCATGGTCGGCAGGATCATGACGGCCAGCACGATGGCGCCGGGTAAGATGCCCAGACCCGTGCTCACATGGAAAACACTCTTCATAAGGCCGACAACCACGTGAAAGCCGATCAAGCCAAAGACGACCGAGGGAATGCCGGTCAAAAGCTCAATTAGCGGCTGAAAGATCTTGGAACCAAACTTAGGCTGGATCTCGACCGCAAAGATGGCAGAGCCGATGGCGATGGGCAGCGCGATGAGCGTGGAGAGCACCATGACTGCAAACGAGGTGACGATCAGGGGCAGGGCGCCGGTATAAGGCAGGCCGTTTTCGGCCGTGTTGGCCAGGTCCCACTTGGTGCCGGTAAAGAACTCGACGACCGAGACGCCGTCCTTGATAAAAGCCGAGAGGCCCTTTTGGGCGACCATAAAGATGAGCGCGGCAACGACAAGCGTCACGAGCGCTACGCACGCGCCCGTGACGCCCAGGCCCACGTTCTCAAGGTCGCGCTTTGGCAGCTGTTTTGCCATTGCAAACCTTTCCGGGGGCGATTACTTATTTAGCTGAGACCTTGCCGCTGGCGTCCTTGGCGACCTTCATGGCAGAGACGGGGATAAAGCCCTGTTCCTCGACGAGCTTGCCCTGAACGTCCTCGGACAGCATAAAGTCCAGGAAGGCGGTAGTGGCCTTGTCGGCGTCCTTGGCGCAGTACATGTGCTCGGTAGCCCAGATCTTAAAGGAGTCGTCGGTGACGTTCTTGCTCTTGGGCTCCACACCCTCGACCTTGATGGCGTTGAACTTGGAGTCGTCAAAGTGCGAGAAGTCGAGGTAGGAGATGGCGTTGTCGGTACTGGCAATCTGAGTCTGGACGTCGCCGGACTTGTCGAGCTCGGCGTCGCCCTTAAAGTCGACAGCCTCGTCGCCAAAGACGGCAGCCTCGAAGGTGGCGCGGGTGCCGGAGCCGGCCTTGCGGTTGAGGACGACGATGGTAGCGTCGTCGCCACCGACCTCCTTCCAGTTGGTGATCTGGCCGGAGAAGATGCCCTTGAGCTGCTCGAGGGACAGGTCGTCGACCTTGACATTCTTGGAGACGACGGGGCCCATGCCCACGACGGCGACCTCGTGGTCGACGAGGTTCTTGACCTGGTCGGCCTCGAGCTTGGTCTCGGCGAAGACGTCGGAGTTACCGATGGTAACGGTACCGGCGGCGACAGCGGTCAGGCCCTTGCCCGAACCGTTACCCGAGCCGGAGACGGAGACATCGGGGTTGGCGTCCATGAACTTCTCGGCAGCGGCCTCGACGAGAGCCTGGAACGAAGAGGCACCGTCGTAGGTCACCTCGCCGGAGACGGACTCGGCAGCAGCGGCGCTACCCTTGTCGGCGGCATCGGATGCGCCGGAGCCGCCGCACCCAACGAGACCGAGACCGACGATGCTGGCAAGACCACCAGCGAGGCCGAGGAACTGACGACGAGAATAAGCCTGATCGAGCATGATCTTCCTTTCATACATGCGATTCGCGGGCACCCTGCCCGCTTTGCTGTTTGGAAAGATACGGCCTCGATCGGGCAGTGCCCGCGCCAACTGCGGTTTTTTACGGGCATCTGATAGACCCTTACCGCAAGCGCAGCACGGCCTTTACAAACGAATAACAATCCAGCGCCGAACATGGCGCACCTTTTACACCAGAGGAAGGTAGTTGTTGGGGACGTTCTTAAACGACTAGTCGTTGGGGACGTTCTTGTTTGACTAGTCATTTAAGAACGTCCCCAAGGACTACCTTGGAAACCCCGCAGGTTGAGCATAAGTCAGCGAAAACGCCCCTAAGCGAGCAAGGTGACGTGAAAGAGGAGGGAAGCGTACTTTTGTACGCGACCGACGATTGAACGTCAGATTGCCGCTTGGGGGCGTTTGCAGCGTCGACTGGTTACGCGGTTTGGTAAAACCGCGTAACCCTAAAGCTCTAATTCATTCAAACGAAGGATCGCAACAATATAGATCTTGAGCGCTTGCTTGAGCTGTTCCTCGTTGGCGCACTCGTTGGGGCCGTGCATCTGGCCGCCCCATGCGGGCAGCTCCAGGCCGGTCTCCTCGGGACCAAACGATACGGCGCGGGCAAAGTTGCGCGCGTACGTGCCGCCGCCCATGGCAAAGGGCTCGGCATGCTTGCCCGTAAACTCGTTATAGGTATCAATAAGCGCCTTCACGGCCGGATCGTCGGCAGAGACCGAGAACGGCACCTTCGCACGACCCACACGGCACGTCACGCCAAAACGGCCCACGAGCGGATCGAGCTGCTCGCGGATGGTATCGGCACTCGTGCTGTCGGGGAAGCGCACGTCGATGACCTGCTCAATATGGCCATCCGCCACGCGGATGACGCCAGCGTTGCAGGTAAGCGGGCCAAACGCCGGACTCGTCGCATCGATACCTAGGCCGCGGCCATAGGCATCCGCATGCACAAAGGCCAGGAACTTGACGAACTCGTGCTCGGCAGGCGTCAGCAGGCGCTCGTCGCGTGCACCAAACGCGTCTTCGGCCTCGCGCAGATACGACACGATCAGGCCGACGGCGTTGATGGTGCCCTCAGGCACCGAAGCGTGGCCGCCAATACCGTGGGCGAAAATCTGCGCATGCCCGTTATCAAGCGCCGTGATCTCCAGGCGGTCGGCGTTCTCAACGGGCGCCGGCAGCTCATCGGCGGCAATCGCGAGCTCGCAGATGGACTGCGACGGAATGGCATTGCTCGCCTCGGAGCCGCTCCACGACACGATGCGCCCGCCGTCGATCTTGGGACTCACGAACGTCGCCCCAAACTGGCCCTTCTCGGCATTGCAGACCGGAAACTCGGCATCGGGCGTAAACAAAAAGTCGGGGTCTGCGTGGTTCTCCAGATAATGGTGAACGTCGGACATGCCCACTTCCTCATCGCAGCCCAGCAGCGCGCGGAAAGTATAGCGCGGGGTAATGCCGTGCTTGAGCAGATAGGCGCCGGCGTAGAGTGACAATACCGCCGGGCCCTTGTCGTCAATCACGCCGCGACCGAGCAGCCAGCCCTCGCGGCGCTCCATGGTGAACGGGTCGGTGTTCCAGCCAGGGCCGGCGGGAACCACGTCCACGTGGCAGATAGTCGCGAGCTGTTTGTCGCCGCAGCCCGGGATATCGGCGATTCCCACATAGCCCTCGTCGTCGCCCGTCTGATAGCCGAGCTTCTGCGCGATGCCGAGCGCGCAATCGAGCGCGTCACGGACCGGGCGGCCAAACG
>UROZ01000035.1 GCA_900549655.1 uncultured Collinsella sp. | reverse complement strand
TGCCAGGCCTGGCGCTTGTCACCTGGCTGCCGGCAAGCCCCATCGCCGACGCACTGGGCCTCATGCCGCTGCCGCCGAGCTTCTTTGCGCTGCTCATCGGCATCGTCGCCGCCTATATTGCGCTCACTCAGCTGGCAAAGCGCCGCTACATTGCACGCCACGGCGAGCTACTGTAGCGAGCAGACGGAAAACACCCCGCCAGCTGCCGTTACCGCTACCGCAGCTGCCGACGCCGTTGCCGTTGCCTCTGCCGCCGCCGCAGTCTATCCCCTCAGCAGTTGCGGTGAAATAGTTCCTGTTTAAAGCCCCCTGACTTTAATTTAGGGACTATTCCACCGCAACTTATTGGAGGATTAGTTAGTCCTTGGGCGTCCAGGACCAGAAGAAGCTGATTGGGGCCACACGCGAAGCGGCACCGGTCTTTTTGTTGATCGAGGAAATGTGACGGTAGAGCGTTGAGCGCGAAATCGGAACATACGGGTGCAAAATCCCCACCAAGATCGTCGGTAGCAAGCGCCAGTCCATCCCGCATCACGACATCATCGGCTCGTCGCCCCAATTGCCCCAGTAGCGTACGTCCCCAATGAGTGGCCGAAGAACGTCCCCAGCGACTAGTCAAAAATGGGCCATGTGTCCCAGTTGTGGAGACTCCTTGAGCCGTCTGGGTATCGTGGAAGATCGCGCGCTCGCCCATCATCAAAAGTGACACACGCTACCTGTTGATGGGAGGCAGCCATGGGCTTCTTTGACAAGATGTTCGAGAAGAAAGAGTGCGCGATTTGCGGTACCGAGCTGGGACTTTTGGGAAAGACCAAGATCAGCGAGGGCTACCTGTGCAAAGAGTGCGCCGGCAAGCTCTCCCCCTACTTTCACGGCTATCGCTCCAGCACCGCGGACGATATCCGCGAGCAACTCGCCTACCGCGAGGCCAATGCCGAGCGCCTGGCCTCGTTCAACCCCACGCGCACGCTCTCTGCCGGGCGCACCAACATCATGCTCGACGAGGACGCGGGCCTGCTGATCATCACCTCGCAGAGCCGCTGGCGCGACGCCAATCCCGACATCATTGAGTTCTCGCAGGTGCTCGGCTGCGATATGGATATCGACGAGCATCGCACCGAGATTTATCGCGAGACCAAGGACGGCGAGCGCGAGAGCTATAACCCGCCGCGCTACGACCTGGATTACGACTTTAACCTGACCATCCACGTCAACACGCCGCACTTTACCGAGATCAACCTGCGCGTGAACGACTCCACCATCGACCAGCGCGGTTCCATCGAATACCGCGAGGCCAAGCGCCAGGCAACCGAGGTCCGCGACGCCCTGGTGCAACTGCGCCAGGAAACGCGCGACAGCGTCGTGGCCGCCAAGGCCCCCAAGACCGCGGTCACCTGTCCCTTCTGCGGTGCAACCACCATTCCCGATGCCAGCGGGCGCTGCGAATACTGCGGCGGCGCCATCGGCGCATAGTCTCCGGCACGGAAAGGACCGATCATGGCCTTCGAGAGTGTCAACTATCAGTGCCCCGCGTGCGGCGGCCCCCTTCACTTTGCCAGTGCCGAGCAAAAGCTCGTCTGCGACTACTGCGATTCACGTTTTGAAGTCGAAGAAGTCGAGGCCCTCTATCGCGAGCGCCAGAACAAGGCAGATGCCAAAGCCGATGCCGCAGCCGCGGCCCCCAAGCCCGCTGTCGACGATGCCGTGCAGGAGCTGGCTCAAAACGCCGGCTATATCTGCTCGTCGTGTGGCGCCGAACTGATCTCGGACGGCACCGTCGCCGTCACCACCTGCCCGTACTGCGGCAACCCCGCCGTGGCACCTGGCCAGCTTTCGGGCGACTTCTCACCCGACCTGGTGATCCCGTTTAAACTCGGGCGCGACGACGTCCTGGCCGCCCTTAAGGAACACTACAAGGGCAAGATCTTGCTGCCCAAGAGCTTTGTCACCGGCAACCACATCGACGAGGTCCAAGGCGTTTACGTGCCGTTTTGGCTTTACGGCGCCCGCGTAGACGGCGAAGTGTGCTTTGATGCGACCAACGAGACCGTGACTGAGGAATCCGATCGCACCGTCACGACCACCGACCACTACGACGCCTACCGTAAAGGCAATATCTCGTTTGAGCGCGTGCCCGTCGACGGATCGTCCAAGATGCCCGACGGCCACATGGACGCCATCGAACCGTTTGACTACGACGCGCTGCGCCCGTTCTCGGTCGCCTACATGCCCGGCTACATCGCCAACCGTTACGATGAGGACTGCGAGACTTGCAAGGCCCGTGCCGAGCGCCGTATGGAAGAAAGCACGATCTCGGCCCTGCGCGAGACCGTTATCGATGAGTACGACGATGCCTCGGTCGAGAGCAAGCAGCTCGACTACACCTGGGAAGACAGCGACTACGCCTTGTTCCCCGTCTGGATGCTCTCGACCTCGTGGAACGGCAAGAGCTACCTGTTTGCCATGAACGGCCAAACCGGCCGTATGGTCGGCGAGCTCCCCTGCTCCAAGCCCAAGCTCATTATCGCCTCGCTGCTGTTCTTTGCGATCGGATTTGTCCTCTCCCAGATTCTCTTTATGGGCGAATACGCCTTCGATCCGGATTACCTCAGCTTTGATATCGAGGGCATCCTCATCAACATCGTCGCGCCGTTGATCATCGTGGTCATCGCAGACGTGCTGCTGGTGGGCCAGCTCAAGACGGCCAACGAGGCCACCCACGCCGATTGCTACTGTGGCGAGCTCGACCTGACCGAGAAGCACGATACCTTCAGCCACACCGAGACCTCGGTCGTCATGAAGGACAACAAGGACGATTAGCCATTCTGACCAATACCACCCGGCCTTTGACGAGAAAGGAAGATCACCATGGGACTCTTAAAAGCTGGATTGGGTGCTGCCGGCGGCGTCATGGCCGACCAGTGGAAGGAATTTATCTATTGCGAATCGATGCCCGCTGACGTCTTAGCCTGCAAGGGCAGCAAGCGCACCGGCGGCCGCAGCTCCAACACACGCGGCGAGGACAACGTCATCTCCAACGGCTCCGTCATCGCCGTCAACGACGGCCAGGGCATGCTCGTGGTGCAAAACGGCAAGATCATCGAAGTCGCACTGGAGCCCGGCGAGTTCGTCTTCGATACCGGCAGCGAGCCGAGCGTCTTTAGCGGCAACCTGGGCGACTCCATCAAGGAGACCTTCGCCAATATCGGCAGCCGCTTTACCTTCGGCGGCGACGCGGGCAAGGACCAGCGCGTCTACTTCATTAACACCAAGGAGATTATCGGCAATAAGTACGGCACCGCCTCGCCCGTGCCCTTCCGCGTGGTCGACAACAACATTGGCCTGGACGTCGACATCTCCGTGCGCTGCAACGGCGAGTATTCGTACCGCATCACCAACCCGCTGCTGTTCTACACCAATGTATGCGGCAACGTGACCGATAGCTACACGCGCGACAAGATCGACAGCCAGCTTAAGTCCGAGCTGCTCACCGCCCTGCAGCCCGCCTTTGCCAAGATCTCGGAGATGGGCATCCGCTACAGCGCCATCCCCGGCCACACCACCGAGCTCGCCCGCGCGCTCAACGAGGTCCTCTCCGCCGACTGGCGTGACCTGCGCGGCGTCGAGATCGTGAGCTTTGGCGTCAACTCAATCGCCGCTTCGCAAGAAGACGAGCAGATGATCAAGGACCTGCAGAAGGCCGCGGTCATACGCGATCCCACGATGGCGGCCGCCAATATCGCCAGCGCCCAGAGCGACGCGATGCGTGCGGCAGCAGCCAGCCCCAACGGCGCGATGGCCGGCTTTATGGGCATGGGCATGGCAGGCGGCATGGGCGGCATGAACGCCAGCCAACTGTTCGCTGCCGGCCAGGCGCAGCAGCAGGCCGCCCCGCAACCGGCTCCGGCCCCCGCCCCCGCACCGGCTCCCGCCGCCGCGCCTGCGGCCGGCACGTGGACCTGCAGCTGCGGCGCCAGCAACACCGGCAAGTTCTGCCCCGAGTGCGGCAGCCCCGCGCCTGCCCCGGCACCGGCCAAGTGGTTCTGCCCCAACTGCGGTAGCGAAAACGGCGGCAAGTTCTGCAGCAACTGCGGAACGCCCAGGCCCTAGCCCCTCTATCTGGTAATTGGCGGGGGATCCGCCGCCCCCGCTCCTGCTTCTATGGGTTTCGTTCGATTAAGGAGGACACCATGAAGACAACGTTCAAAAAGTCCGTGCTCGCATTCCTGACATGCGTCCTGGCGCTCGCCTTTGCCCTGACGGGCTGCAGCGGCGGCGCCAAAGACCCCAAGGCCGACTTCGTCGGCAGCTGGGAGCTCTCGGGTGGAACCGTGGATGGCGAAGAGCTGACCGATGAGTACATGAAGATGCTCGAGGATTGGGGTGTCCACTGCGTCCTGATTCTCGATGAGGACGGTACAGGCGCCCTCGACCTGTTCCTTGAGGTTGTCGACCTTAAATGGGAGGCAAAGGACGCCACCACCGTGACGATCACCGCCGAAGATGAGTCGCACGACATGAAGCTCAAGGACGGCAAACTCATCCTCGAAGAGGATGACGGCAACCTCGTCTTTACCAAGTCCGACAAGGATCTGTCCGGCACGGTGAAGAAGGATCGCGAGGCTGCCGAAAAGGAAGAGGAGATCGATGAGGCCGTCGAAGACGAAGATGTCCAGAGCGTCGAAATCTCCCCCGCCGTCACCGTCGCCGATGACGATCTGTGCACCATCACCGTCACCGAGAAGTTCAAGGACGACTGGGGCGACATCGGCTTTGTCGTCAACATCACCAACAAGAGCGACAAGGACCTGACCTTCTACGCTCCCAGCGGTAAGACCAACGTCAACGGCACCATGAAGGAACCCTGGTTCTCGGCTCACCTGATGCCCGGCACCAACGCCACCGAGGAATTCACGTTCTCGAGCGGCGAGCTCGATAGCCTCGACGACCTGGTCAACACGACCATTGGCATCGACGCCTACCTGACCGATTCCTACGAGGACGTCGCCTCCTACAGCGCAACCATCGCGTAACGGCATGTAACATCAGCCGCGGATTGGCGGACACATCCGCGCACACCAGACGGGGCCGCAGGAGTTAATCCTGCGGCCCCGTCGCTTTTATGCCGATGCGTACCGAGCGTTAGCGCTCCATGTTGGGAACAATGCTGCCCTCCGTTACCGCGTGCACGGCCAGGCGCATGATGTTGTCGTAGCCGGTCTTGTTGAGAATCTCCGAGATGCGGCGCTTGATGGTGCCCTCGCTCATAAACAACTCGGCCGCGATCTCGCGACGGCTCTTGCCTTCGCAGGCAAGGCGCAAAATCGACAACTCAACGTCGTCGAGCGCCGCCGTGCCCGAAAAGATGCTTTCGGGCGGCTTGGGAAACGTGCAATAGCCCGCCAGCGTGGAGCGCATCACGGCAAAGAGCTCATCGATGCCGACGTTCTTGTACACAAAGCTGTCGACGCCTGCCTCGCGCGCCTGATCCACAAACGTAATCTCGGGCATGCCCGTCATGATAATGACGCGGCACTCGGGCAGCTGCTCTTTGATGCGCGCCGCCGCCACGATGCCGTTGGAATCGTGCTCAGTGCACACATCCATCAGTATCATGTCCGGGCGCTCCTTGAGCGCAACGTCCAAGGCATCTGAGGCATCGGCGATGGCGGCAACAACGGTCATGTCGGGCTGGTCGCCAACGGAGCGCGCGAGGCTCTCGCGCAAGATGGCTTGGTCTTCGACGATAAGGATACGAATCATGAGCTTCTCCTTTGGACCGTTGCGTTGGAGTTCAGCGGAATGGATACCGTAAGCGTAAAGGGCGGGGCGGCATGGACCTCCAGGCTGCCGCCCAGATTTTGCGCGACATGCCTCATACCTGGAAAACCCGTTCCCTCGCGATACGATACGGGGGCAGGTGCGCCGTCGTTTGAGACCGTCATGTGTGCAATGGCGCCGCCATCCGACCCCTCCCGCCACAGGCGCACCTGGACTTGGTGGGCCTGCGCATGCTTGGTGGCATTGGTCGATGCCTCGCGGATAATCTGCAAAAAGGCGGCAGCGACGTGAGCATCGTCCGGAAGCGATCCATCTACATCGATCTGAACGCTCACCAGGCCAAAGGCATGAACGATATCGCCCAGTTGCTCCGCAGGCTCGCTAGCGCCACCGCTACGCAGGTCGGCGGCAATCGAGCGCAGCAGCGGGTCAATCTGCTCGAGCGACTCGTCATCCAGACGCCCCTCTTCCAGATATCGATGAAGGATGGACAGGCGCTGGCCGATCACATCGTGCACGCGGGCACGCATGCGCAGGTAGGCCGCATTGTCGGCAACCTTTTTGACTTCTTCGATCTGGGCCTGGAGCTCTTGACCCGCAAGCTCAAGCAGGTGATTGGCCTGCGCCAGACGGTCGTTGGCATGCGCGTACTCCGTCACGTCCAAGCCAATAATGCGCTCAAAGGGACGGCCCGAAACCATAACCTCATCACATGCGAACAGACGAATCTCGGAGGAGGAAACCTCGACCACCGCACGCGACTCCCCAAAGCGGTCCAGGTCGATTCGAACGCGATTTTTGCTGCTCTCGGGCATCTGCGCACTGAGTTTTCGAAGGCCGTTCCATGTATCGCTCATGTCGTGCAGGTCGGTGGGCATGTGAAGCTCCACAAGGTTCCTGCGCATGCAGCGGTTCATGAGCAACGGGCGGCCTTTCGAATCCAGATACAGAATGCCGACGGGGATCACGTTAATGGTCTCGATTGTCGAAAACGCCGTGATGTCCTCCTGGCGGTTGCGCACGTCCATCAAAAGCGCCGCGATGGAGCGGAACAGGAAGAACGCGCCCTCCGCGATAAGGACTGCAGGCCATGTCGAGCCCATGACGTAAATAACCGGCGGCGTCGCGGCGGCAACAAGCAGCAGCTCAACCATCATGACGGGACGACGATAATGCACCATAAGGACTACGCCATAGGCGGCAATCGCGGCGTTGAGCCATAGCAGCGCGCCCGCCGCCTCGGCGACGACATAGAGCGGCGCCACCAGATACGACCCGCTCGACGCGAACAAGATGACGGCCGAGATAATCAAGTGCAGCACAAGGCTCGACTCATAGACGCAAATCACTTTGCGGTTGTAAGACGAACGACGCGATGCGATGAGCGGAACATGGATGGTCTGCAGGCATGCCACCAAGGCAAAGAGCACATCGAGCGCAACGATCTGGGGAAGGATAAGCGGCATCTGCATCATCACTCACCCGCCCGCGGCATCAGCACGATCATACGCAGCTGACCGGCCTCGCCCTCAAGACGATACGCCACGTTACGCCCCTGCAGTGCAACCTCGAGCTCGTGCGCGGCGGGCGCCTGCGACAAGTCTTCCTCGTCGTTGGAAAAGAGCGTGGCACGCAGCTCCACGCTGCACGAATCGTGTTCGCTCAGATGGTACATGAGTGCCGGATGATCGGTGGTGTAGGCGAAAAACGCAAAGTCATACACGCAGTCGTACAGCGCGCTTACCGTACTGGCATGCATCGGACGCTGTATGGCGATGATCGAAGCGCAGTCGACATCGATGGTGCGCAAGTCACTTGCTAGCTCGTTGGCAATGAGTTGGATGCGATCGCGGTCAAATCCGCTTTCCCCATGCTGCGCCAACGTGAGCGAGCCCTTGCGTTTGCAATAGGCGACGAGCATCTTGGCACATTGCAGCATGCGATAGCGCTCGTGCGAGGATGCCTCATCGGTTAACGGCGGCAGCGAGCTCAGCAGCCCATACATCTCATCGAGCGCGCGGGCAAGCGCCTGGTCAACATCTTTGACCAGCAAGGCCTCGGCCTCCTGGTCGGCAAGATGCGTCTTAAGATCGTAGTCGGCCGTAAGCAGTTCGTTTTGGCGCTGCAATTCCATGCGCCGGTACGCCAGCTCGCGGTTGAGCTCGTTGAGCTCCGATACGTCTTGGGCGAGCAATGCCGATCCGCCCAGCAGCGGAAAGGCGCGGTACATCACATCGGGATCGGACGCCACGGTAAAGGCGTGGGCATGCCCGTGCTCCTGAGTGCGCAGCTCTTCGCGCACGCCCGCCGGAATCGGCTTTGATACCGGCGTGGCATAGACTTCCTGCAGGTCGCGCGTTATAACCTTAAGATCGAGCGGCAGGGTGTCGAAAATGTTGGCAATGCCGTGGTACGACGGAATGACGCCGCAATCGAGGCAAATCTCGAGCGTCACCACGCACAGCACGCAATAGACGAGCGAAAAGTTGAGCTTCCATGCCCAAGGCACGCGCAGGGCGTACGAAATGGCAAAGAACGCGCCGCCCAGCAGACGAGTGCCGCCGTGCCCGAAAAACGTTGGATACGATAGGACGAGGAGCGCCCCACCAAAATGAAAAAGGCCACGAAGTTAAAGGCCGTCCATATCAGAACGGCAAAATAACCCCAGCCGTACGTGTAGTCGTTACTCCAGGTGTCGCTTGTGCGATCAAAGTGGAATACCTGCCGGTGGAAATCGTTGGTGAGCACAAACCCGATGAGCAGGATAGCCGCGATCCACAGGGCCATACGGCAGCGGCGACCCACGCGATGTTGTTCCAACCCTGCAAGGCGCAGGCCGCACAGCTGGTAGAGGAGCGGAATGAGCGTCATGGGCACATAGTACAGGTACCACAGCACGGTGGCATAGAACGGCGTGAACGACTTGTACTTGAGGATGACCTCGATCATCCACAGGGCGCTGATGGTGGCAACGGCAACGAGGCGCCGGCGCAAGACGTAATCCAGACAGCGCAGATAGACCAGCACACCCCAGATTGAGAACGCGACGGCAGCGACAAGCAGCGGAATCGAGCTCGAATGGATAAGCCCGTCCACGACCTCTTTGGACACCTCGCTATAGATGGGCACGGTGTTGGAGAGCTTGGGATCGGAAGCGAATAACGCCGGCAAGACCGCCAAAAACAGAAGAAATAGTGCGGTTATGACGCCGGCAATGACGAAGGCGCGACGACGGTACACCAGGCGCGTTATGCCAACGAGGAATCGCGGCATGGCGAAGAGCCTGCCGCCCCTGGGATCCGCTACCGGCGCGGATCGGGCGGCCGCATGGCCGATATGTCGCTCGCGGGTACCCATAGTGCTTTTAGTGTACCGACAGGCGGGCTCAAAAAACGGGCCGCATGTCCCAAAATCCGCGGACGGCAAAACGCCCGGCAAGCACAAACTGCTCGCCGGGCGCTTTGACTAGGAAGCTATGCAGTTGGGGGGGGCTCGGTGCCCTTAGGACAGGTCCTCGCCATTCGAAGCAATGACGCGCTTGTACCAGTCGAAGCTCTTCTTCTTGGAGCGCTTGAGGGTACCGTTGCCGGCGTCGTCGCGGTCCACGTAGATGAAGCCGTAGCGCTTGGACATCTCGCCCGTGCCGGCCGAGACCAGGTCGATCGGACCCCAGGTGGTGTAGCCCAGCAGGTCAATGCCGTCCTCGGTCACCGCGTCGCGCATGGCCTGGATGTGCTGGCGCAGGTAATCGATACGGTAGTCGTCGTTGATGGAGCCGTCCTCCTCGACAACGTCCTTGGCGCCCAGGCCGTTCTCGACCACGAACAGCGGCTTCTGATAGCGGTCGTACAGGTCGTTGAGGGTAATGCGGAAGCCCAGCGGATCGATGGCCCAGCCCCACTGGCTCTCCTGCAGATACGGATTCTTGGCGCCGGCGAAGGCGTTGCCCTGGGTGCGCTCGACATCGGGGTTGTCGGCACCGGCCGAGCAACGGGTGGAGTAGTAGCTAAAGCTGATGAAGTCGACGGTGTTGTCGGCAAGGATCTCGCGGTCCTCGTCGGTCATGCCCACATCGATGCCCAGACGCTCGAACTTCTTGACGGCATAGGCCGGGTAATAGCCGCGGCTCTGGACGTCGACGAAGAAGTAGTTGTCCTGGTTGTCGAGCTGTGCCTGGCGCACGTCGCCCGGACGGCAGCTGTAGGGATAGTAGCTGCCGGCGGCGAGCATGCAGCCGATCTTGACCTCGGGGTCGATCTCGTGGGCGATCTTGGTGGCCCAAGCGCTGGCGACGAGCTCGTTGTGGGCGGCCAGGTACTCGACGGCCTCCTTGTTCTCGCCCTCCTCAAAGACCAGGCCGGCACCCATAAACGGCAGGTGCAGAATCATATTGATCTCGTTAAAGGTGAGCCAGTACTTCACCAGGCCCTTGTAGCGAGTGAAGATCGTGGTCGCGAGGTTCTTGTAGAAGTCGATGAGCTTGCGGTTGCGCCAGCCGCCGTATTCCTTGATGAGGTGAATCGGGCAGTCGAAGTGCGTGATGGTCACGAGCGGCTCGATGCCGTACTTTTGGCACTCGCGGAACACATCTTCATAGAAAGCCAGGCCGGCCTCGTTGGGCTCAGCCTCGTCACCGTTGGGGAAGATGCGGGTCCATGCCAGGCTCATGCGGAAGGTCTTAAAGCCCATCTCGGCGAAGAGGGCGATGTCCTCCTTGTAGTGATGGTAGAAATCGATGCCGGTCTGCGCGGGATAGTAGTAGCCATCCTCGAAGTCGAGCATCTTACGCTGGCCAGAGACCACCGCATAGCGCTCGGAGCCGTGCGGAGCCACGTCCACGTTGGCCAGGCCGCGGCCGTCCACGTCGTAGGCGCCCTCGCACTGGTTGGCAGCCGTTGCGCCGCCCCACAGGAAGTCATTACGGAAAGCCATACATCGATCCTTTCATACGCTGCTTGTCGTGGTTTCAGTATCCCCGTAAACGGGGCGCCACCCAACGACAACAACGCAGGTCGACACTTCTTTTCGCACGCAGGCGCCCAGCAGCCGCCCGAGCCTGACACTTTCTGATACCCAACCACCAAAAAGAGGACAGGCACCTTTGTGGTGGTTTGGACCCGAGAGATAGTCCGCTCCGCCGGTTTGTCTCAATCTGTAACAGTTAGACCGTTAAAACCGAGCCTGGTGTTACAGATCGAGATTTTCGGGCAGCCCCCTGCAGTTTGTCTCGTTCTGTAACAGGAAAAGACGATTTAGCCTGCTAGATGTTACAGAACGAGACAGAAGGTCCCGGTCTTCGTTGATGTCGAGGTTCTTTTCGATGAGCCCCCCCCCTGAAGCCGCCCTCGACCAGTAGTCAATTTGACTGAATAGGAAAAAAAGGAAAAAATAGGAAAAAAAGGAAAGGAGACTTATGACTGAAACCATCTTCTCCCCTTCATTTGGAAATCGCCCATCCTATCTCGTTGGGCGAGGAAATGTAATTTCAACATTCATCTCCGGCCTTGAACAGGAGCCGGGCAATCGAGACCGCGCCATGCTCATGCTCGGCCAGCGAGGAAGCGGCAAGACGGTTCTCCTGTGGGAGCTCGTCGATCGCGCTCGCAAGCTTGGCTTCGTCGTCGCCACGCCCACCGTTGCCTCCGAGGACATGCTCGAGCGCATTGTTGAAAAAATCCAAGAGGCGGGCGAGCCCTATGCCAACAAACGCCATCTCCCTAAACTCACGGGCGGCAGCCTGAGCGTCTTCGGTTTCTCAGCCGGCCTTGAGTTCACGCGCGATGTGCAGGAAACCAAGAGTTTCCAGTTCAAGCTCACGCAACTGGCGCGCAAACTAACCGAGCAAGGACATGGCATCCTCATCCTCATCGATGAGCTTCAGGCTAATTCGCCCGAGATCAGACAACTCGTCACCGCTTATCAAGAACTCGTCGGCGAGAGACTCAACGTCGCACTCGTTATGGCGGGCCTTCCGGGAGCGGTCTCGGCGACGCTCAATGACCGCGTGCTGACGTTTCTCAACCGCGCTCGCAAAGTCACACTCGAACCGCTTTCAGTCGGAGACGTCGACACCTATTACCAGCGGGCTTTCGAAGAACTCGACCTTGATATCCCAAGCGATCTTCGACTAGATGCCGCTCGCGCAACCCAGGGCTCGCCCTACATGTTGCAGCTCATCGGTTACAACATCGCCAATCGTTGCCAGGCAGGAGAACGCGCAACACGAGAGCTAGTCGACGGAGCCATCGAGGCGTCAAAGGTCGATTTCGAAAACGATGTGTGCGAGACGACGCTCGCCGCGCTCTCGGACCAAGACGTTGCGTTTCTTGCCGCAATGGCGGATGACGAAGACACCGTGTCGCGCATTTCTGATGTAGCCGAGCGCATGTCGGTCACACCCGACTACGCACAAAAGTATCGCCGGCGCCTTATCGACGCCGGCGTAATCGAACAGGCCCGCCGCGGGTACGTGCGCTTCGCTGTTCCTTATATGGCTGACTACCTGCGCAGTCAGCTGTAGGAAAACCACCACGAAGGGGACAGGCACCTTTGTGATGGTTTTGACCGGTTTGTCTCGGTCTGTAACAGTTAGACCGTCAAAACCGAGCCTGGTGTTACAGATTGAGATTTTCGGGCAGCCCCCTGCAGTTTGTCTCGTTCTGTAACAGGTAGAGACGATTTTGGCTGCTAGATGTTACAGGATTGAGACGAAGCGCTAGTCGCAGGTGATGTCGAGGTTTTTGCCGGTTAGGCCTACGTAGCCGCCCTCGGCTGCTTTGGGACTATCGGCGTGGCAGAGGACCCACTTGTCGGCCTTCCAGTAGCAGTAGCTGTCGCCGGCGGCGGACATGTTGGCAGCGGCCTCGGGACGCGGACCATTGGTGCCGGCGGGCAGCGCTACCATTACCTGGAAGCCACCGTCGTCGACCATGCACGGCGTGTAGTGCAGCGTCGTGGCGTAGACCTCGACGAGCGTGCCGGCCGGCGCGCGGAAGGCCTTGACCTGCGCGGTATCGAGCTTGCCGTCGACGATCTGCTCGCGCTTGGCCAGCAGCAGGATAAAATCGCGGGCGCCCAGGTTGAACTCGCTGGCGCGGTGATACTCCAGGCAGTTGAGCTTCGTGTTACGGCCGTTGCACCAGCCCAGCTGGAAGGGGCGGCCGCCGTACATGAGCAGACCGAGCGTGTCGGCACCTTCGACCTGTTCCAGCTCGGGCGCGGAGGCCACATACTTGCTACCCTCGGGAATGGGCGTGGCGGAAAGTGCCTCGACAAGCGGAGCTGTCAGGCTGGAGGGTACGTCGTCCCACACGCGGCCGTAGGACTTGAACTCGGGATCGGTAACAGAGTAGATATGCATGTTCGCTCCTGTTCGTAAATGTGACTATATAAACATTCTAGAACATTAGCCGTCTTTTGATGGAGTCAATACCGCAAACAACACGCACCAGAGTCACATGGGCAAAAGGGCGGCGTGTATTTTACTTAGCCGAGATAGCCCTTAAGGAACTCAATGACACCCGAGCACCAGTGATCAGTTTCCGGCGCATGAGGTTTCATTAACGCATGTCCTCCTTCTGGATACACAATCTCCTCGTGGTGCACCCCAGCCGCATCCAGTGCGTCAACCATCTTTCCGAGATTGCCGGGCGATACGACATCATCGTCGGCGCATTGCCAAAGATATGTCGGCGGATACCGTTCCCACACATGTTGATCAATGCAGAAATCATCAATCGCATCGTGCCCAGCTCCACCGCACACCGAATCAAGAAATCTATGGTCTGACGCACATTCGGACTCATGAAGGTCAATCGGGGCGTAACACAGAACCAAAGCTTTTGGCGGCTCGCATCCGTAAGATGCAAACCCCTTGTTATCCGTCCCCCACTCGGCGGTCAAATGCGCGCCAGCGGAAAAACCGATAACCGCATATTTTTTGTCCACATTAAATCGCGTTGAATTCTCGAGGACAAAACGGACTGCGCGATTAAGGTCATCGATCGGACGCGGCATCAGCGGCTCGACCCTCACCCTGTATGACAACACAAACACGTTATAGCCCGCATCGTTGAGCTCGGGAGCAACGGGAAAACCTTCCATTTGGTGACAAACGCTCTGATAGCCCCCACCCGAAATCGCGATAACGAATGGCGCCCCCGGTCGCCCCGGAAAGAAAAACAGCTTTGTGTTGCGCCGGGTCGGATCGCGAATACAATCGGCTTCATCCCAAATATCGTATGCAACCTGCCTCCCGTCATCCGCAAGCTCAACAATCCGATTCAACCCGCGCAGAACACGAGTAACTTCATACGGATTAGTGTCGGAATTCAAATGGGCCGCGATGGGCTTATTCCACATGCGCTCCCAAGTTGAAGGTCGGCAAAGCATGAGATGCTCACCGAACCCAGCGAACTCAGGAAGAAGTGCGATTTCTCCAAATGTCATATCGGCAGTAATTGTCATAACCAGTCACTCCAAAAACGAGGTGGGCTCGCGCAGATCAATCGCAAGCCCACCATATGCAATCTGCCGCGGGGTTTTCAGCAGCTTACATTCCGAATAATTGTCTATTCCGCCGACGTGTCTGCATCAGGGCGATACATGATGTAGACGAGGACGAAGGTAAGAATAAAACCAACGACATTGCAAAGGATCGCACCAATAAGGCTGCTCATATCACCGGAAGGATTCATGTAGCCGGGGAAGCTGAAAATACCACTCGACGTCATAACGAACGTGCGGGTATTGAAGATAGCCGGGATAACAGCGCTAATTGCACCAGAAATCATGGAAGCGACGATGATCTTCTTGTGCTCCAAAACTATGCCGTACAGGGCAGGTTCTGTAATTCCGCACAGGCTCGTAATGGCACAGCTGAATCCAAGGCTCTTTTCGCTCGGATCCTTCGAGCGGAAAGCAAACGCCAAGCAAGCGCCGACGACACCCATGCTACCGCAAAGAAGTCCAAGGATAGGGTCGGAACCGACGGTCATAATATTGTTGATGGAGATCACAATGAGGGCCCAATGGAGTCCAAGAGGAATCATGACGAGGCCAAATATCGGTCCAAGAATAACGCCGCAAAGAATGGGGCTGAACTGATAGACCGCCAGTACGGCAGTCGCAAGCAAGGAGCTCGCCTGTTGGATAACCGGGCCAACCACAAGAAGCGAGATGGGGGCAGCAATAGCAACTGTCAGGAACGGAACGAGTGCAAATGCCAAAGCATCGGGAAGAACCGCACGCAGCCACTTATAAAGAACGGATGCGAACCAAGCCGCCACGATAGCGGGAAACACCGTCGAGGCATAGCTCACCATCGTGAACTTCATGCCGAACAAATCCAGCGCATCACCAGCTCCAGCTGCGGCAACAAAAGTCGGGTAAAGCAGGATTGCACCGAGCACCGCACCGATATATTGATCGATTCCAAAGAATTTGGCCGCAGACGATCCGACGAGAACGGGCAAGAAATACATGCTGGCGTTTCCCATGCCGTACAGCAGGGTATAAATTCCGCTCTCAGCGGAAACGACACCTGCCGTCGTCAGGATACTAAGGACGGCGTTTATCATTCCGCATGCAATCAAGGCGGGAAGAACGGGCATCATGATGCCGCTGATCAGCTTCATCAGCTTTCCCAGAAAACCTTTGGTCTCGCCTTCATCTGCCGCGGACTTCCCGGTGTCAACCCCGGTTTCCTTTGCAACGATTTCGTAGACCTTATCGACCTTGGGCCCCACAATCACTTGGTATTGCCCTGCTGAATGGCGAATATCGATCACACCATCGATTGCCTTGACTTTTGCATCATCTACGATGCTTTCGTCCTTAAGATTGAACCTTAAACGAGTCATGCAGTGGGCTACAAATGTAACGTTTTCTGCACCGCCCACCATCTCGAGAATCTCGGCAGCGAGCTTGGTTGTATCTGCCATAAATACCATTTCTCCCATGTTGTGTTTTATATGTAACCATCGGCAAAGCGCGCGCCTTCGCCGACCAATTACCTAGCTTTCGATGCGATTCGATTGATATGCATCATCAGATAGAGTCTTTCTTCGTCTATAAGTTCTTGGCCCGTCAGCCGGCTGAGAACAGAAGCGATGTCATCGGCGCACGCCGATGCCACCGGATATTCATCTTTGAGCGAGAGATACATCTTGCGGTTGTCGCTTACGATACTTTCGCCAGAGTTCAACCTATTGAATAGGTACTGAAGGTGGGTTGCGAACCTTGCATAATCGAAGCCCTCCCGATCAACTTGAATACCAAGCCGTCTTTCAACAGCAATAGTTGATTCTTCGAGAACGCGATCGTAAACGTCCGTGCCAAACTCTTCAGCCAGCTCACATGAATCCGAATCGGCCATGTTATTGATAAACGCCATGGCAATTCCAACTGTCTCATGAGCGGGAAGCCTAACATTGAGACGTTTCCTGATTATTCGAAGCGCGTACTCGCCGATTTTGAATTCGACGGGATATTGTTGGCGAACATCAAAAGACAAGGGCATATGGACAACAATGTTTTGCTCCTTGCGCTTAATTGCATACGCGATATGGTCCGCAAGAATAAACGGCAAATTAGGGCTTACTTCATAGGGAAGCAGTCCTGTCGACATATCAATAACATCCGAGGTCAGCTCGAGAAGTTCATCCGAGACTTCATCAATGAGAGCGATGTAGCGGGAACTAACGTTATAGAACGTTCGTTGAATCTCCGAGAGCGGTAATTCATCGCCAACGTCCTTAAACCCCAGGCCACGCCCGAATGCCACCAGCTGCCTGCCATTTCCGTCGATGCAGAGGACAGCGCTGGTGTTAATTCGTTTAACGATTTCCATGTGTCCCCCTTAAACAAAACAAGGCTCCCGAAGCAGAATCCGACAATCAATGTCGACAGATGCTGCTTCAGGAGCCTTGCCTGAATATCACTCTGGTTGCCAGTTTAAGCGAAACACCGTAAATGACCTCGTGTAAACATTACTAAACAGTTAAACGGTCGATATCTCCATGTGAACGGTTTAGAAGCAGAAGGCAATCCTTACGCCTGCTGGTAGTGCAGGTGCTTCTCGTCGATATCGGCCAGGTCGCGGTCGAGGTAGCGGCGCGCGAGCCAGTTTGCCATGGGAAGGTTCTGGTCCAGGTAGTTGCCGCACTCCTCGGGAGCGGCACCGGGGACATCGCCCTCAAAGTCGGCGACGAACTCAAAGAGCTCGCGCACGAGCGGCAGGATCTCCTCGCTCGTCACCTCGCCAAACACGACCAGGTAAAAGCCCGTGCGGCAGCCCATGGGGCCAAAGTAAACGATACGGCTCGACCACTCGGCATGATTGCGAAGGAACGTGGCACCCAGGTGCTCGATGG
>UROZ01000034.1 GCA_900549655.1 uncultured Collinsella sp. | reverse complement strand
CCGCACGCCCGCCGGCTTCCCCGTCTCACCGGCGGGCACGACCTCGCCCGTTGTCTCCGCCGCGCAAACGGACGCACCTGCGTTCGCGCCAGCGAACGGCGACACGACGATATCGGCCCGAGCGCGGTCGGACGCAATGTCAACCCCCTCAGGCGGCTGTCCCGAAATCGGCATGTCGGAATAGAGCGCCACGCGCCCGCCCGAAAGCAGCCTCGCCGACACTCGCTTGATAGCCTCGGGATTCGAAACGGCGAGCCCCTCACAGCGCGCCCACGTATCCACCGCCCACACGCCGCGGACGTCGGTCGCCGTTGTGATGACGGGGATGGCCCCTGCCGCGCGTGCCACAGTTTGCGCAAGCTCGTTCGCACCGCCCAAATGCCCCGACAAAAGCGGGACGGCAAAGCGCCCCGCCTCGTCGATCACCACAACCGCGGGATCTTTTGCCTTCGAGGCGACATGCGGCGCGATCGCCCGCACGGCGATGCCCGCCGCGCCCACGAACAGAAGCGCGTCCGACGCTTCCCACGCGAGCGCCGTCCATGCGCGCAGGTCGGCCTTCCCCTCGCCGAACCCGCGCGAAACGGAAACGTCCCAGCCAGGGTCATCTTCACCTGTCTGCGCGCAGTCGGAAAGCGCGCGTGCGGTGCGCTCCGCCAACGCATACCCCCTCTCAGTGAACGCTATGCAGGAAATCCTCATCTAGCGCACCACCATCGTCGAGAAGTAGCTGCCCCGATCGGGCACATCGACGAGCGAGCGGTACACGCGCTCGCCCGGAAGCCCACAGTCCTCAACGAGCTCGGCACCGTCGAAGGCACCCTCCTCGCAAAGGAAGCGCTTCGTGTCCGCAAGCGAGCGGCGCGCCTTCATGACCACCTTCGTCCCCGACCAGCCGATTGCGCGGCGCACCCCGTACAGAACGCCTTTACTCATACGTCGCCCCCAATTTCCCGATAACTGCATCGGCGCCCGACGTGCGGAAAAGCTCGCGGCGCTCGGCGTCGAACACGACCGCGGCGATGTCGCATGCGCCCGCCGCGCGACGGCGCAACCTGTCCTCGATTGCCGTAGCGAGCGAGGCGCGCGCAGCGTCCCCCACGCCGGCGGCCTCGATTACCTCGAGTGCCGCCGTGGTCGTGACGGACGTCATGATCTCGCGCACGGTCTTCGCGCCCGCGCCGGCCATGGCCGCGTGGGCGGCCAGAATCTCCGCGCGGCAGTCGGCGGTACGCGAATGGGTGTCCATGATGCCGCCCGCGACCTTCACCAACTTGCCGATGTGTCCCACAAGAAGGACATTGGTAAATCCCTCGCGAATGCAGCAATCAATCGCGTCGCCCACAAAGTTGGAGATGAAGACCACCGGCGCACCGTTTAGGTGGAAATGCCCCGAGATGAACTGCCCGCCGTAGTTGCCGGGCGTGAGCACGACTCCGCGCCGCCCCATAGCCGCATGCTGCCGAATCTCGAGCTCGATGCTGTCACGCAAGGCAGCGAGGCTGCGCGGCTCGACGATGCCCGTCGTTCCCAGGATGGAGATGCCGTCCTCTATCCCCAGGTGCGGGTTGAAGGTCTTTTCGGCAAGGGCCACACCCTCGGGTACCGAAATCGTCACAGCAATGTTTCCAGAAAAGCCGTGCGCGGCGCACACCTCACGCACCGCCGAAGTAATCATCGCGCGCGGCGTCGCGTTGATGGCGGCCGCCCCCACCGGCTGCTCGAGCCCGGGCAACGTCACGCGCCCCACGCCCACGCCGCCATCGACGGAAACTTCCGATTCGTGCGCGGGCACGTCCTTGCTGCCCGCAGTACCCGTGCCCGACCCCGCATGTTCCACGCGCGCGTACACGAGCACGCCGTCGGTCACATCGGCGTCGTCGCCTGCATCCTTTCGCACGGCGCACTGGGAGCACCCCTCGCCGATGTATGCATCGACCACGTCCGTCTCGACGGGCAGCCCGCCGGGGGTGACGATCGACACGCGGCCGACGGGCTTTCGTGACAAGAGCATCTCGCAGGCCGCCTTCGCCGCGAGCGCGGCGCAGCTCCCCGTGGTATAGCCGCAGCGCAGGCGGGTCGTCCCGGTATATATGTAGTGCTCGAAGGCCACGCTAGCTGCTCGCCTTCCGATACCCCGTGGCAAACGAAGGGTCGTAAAGCTTGCTGCGCTCGTACGACTCCGCTTGCGCGCCGTTGTGCGCAAGCCCGCCGCGAGCTCCGAGCACGCGGCCCACCACCACGAGCGCCGTGCGGTCGATGCCCTCTCGCGCGCCCGCATCGGCGAGCGTGCCCACTGTGCATCGCACCACGCGCTCCTCAGGCCAGGTCGCCTTGTACACGAGCGCCGCCGGCTCGTCGGAGCTGCGGCCCGCGGCCAAAAGCTCGGCGGAAAGCTCGGCGAGCATACCCGAGCTCAGGAAGATGACCATAGTCGAGCCGCTTTCCGCCATGGTGCGCATGCCCTCGCCCGCGGGCATGGGGGTGCGCCCGGAAAGCCGCGTGATCACGACCGACTGGCTGATTCCCGGCAGCGTGTATTCCTGGCGAAGCGCCGCCGCGGCACCGCAAAAGCTCGACACGCCGGGCACCACCTCGTAGTCCACGCCGCGCGCGTCGAGTGCGTCCATCTGCTCCTGGATGGCGCCGTATAGGCACGGGTCACCCGTGTGCAGGCGCACCACTTCCTCGCCCCGCGCATCCGCCGCACACATCACGTCGAGCACTTCCTCCAAGGTCATGTGCGCGCTGTCGTAGACGACGCAGGATTCCTTGCAATCGGCGAGCAGCTCGGGGTTCACAAGGCTCCCCGCCCAAACGACCACGTCGGCCGCGCGCAGAAGGCGCGCCCCGCGCAGCGTGATAAGGTCGGCGGCGCCCGAGCCTGCGCCAACGATATGAATCATCCGAGCCTTCCCTTCCCGTTTCTCATCGCAACCGTTTACGCCGCCCTTCGCGCAGCGGGCAAAACACGGCGCCTGCGGCGGCAATCGGCGCAAATACGCAGGCAGGAGGCGCAATGCTGCCCGCCCTGGCTTTGACACGTTCACAAGTGCCCACTATGATAGTAAAAGTTTCGGCAACGAGCATATGACAATCGGATAAAAGGAAATGACCGGCGCGCCGCCCGCACAGCCCGCGCTGGCTTGCGGAGGGAACCAGGTGGGAATCCTGGGCAAGGGACATTACTGTATAGGACGCGCGGGCGAACCGCCTCGCGCCCCAAGCCAGACTGCTTCGCCTTTTCCTCACGGCATCGCCGTGGCGTTAGCTCCTTGTGAACCCCGAGGGGTGCGCTTTTCTTTCGCTTGTGCCGACAAGCAACTGTCGCCGGGGGACCGGCAAACCGAGGAAAGGAAAAACCATGTCCGACCAGATGTCACGCCGCGGCTTCATAGGCGCCGCAGCAACCGGAGCCGTCGCGCTCGCCGGAGTCGCGCTCGCGGGCTGCTCCAGCACCTCCGCGAGTTCCGAGAAATCGAGTGAAAAGAAGAAGGCCGTGAAGCCGGTCATCCTCGTCACGAGCTTCGGCACGAGCTACAACGACTCGCGCCACATCACCATCGGCGCCATCGAAGACGCTATCCGCGAGAAGTACTGGCAGGACTACGACATCCGCCGCGCCTTCACCGCGCAGATCATCATCGATAAGCTGAAGAAGCGCGACGGCATCACGATCGACAACATGACCGAGGCGCTCGACCGCTGCGTGGAAGACGGCGTGAAGGAAATCGTCGTGCAGCCGACGCATCTCATGGGTGGCCTGGAATACACCGACGTGAAAGACGAGCTCGACAAGTACGCCGACAAGTTCGACAAAATCTCGCTCGGCGACCCGCTGCTCACCTCCGACGACGACTACAAGAAGGTGGCCGCAGCCATTAAGGAGAACATGGCGTCCTTCGATGACGGCAAGACGGCGCTGTGCCTCATGGGCCACGGCACCGAAGCCGATTCCAACGCCGACTATGCCAAGATGCAGGAAGTGTTTAAGAACGAGGGCTTAACGCAGTTCTTCGTCGGCACCGTCGAGGCTGAACCGACCTGCGAGGATGTTATCGCCGCCGCGAGCGCCGCAGGCTACAAGAAGGCCGTGCTCGCGCCGTTCATGGTGGTCGCGGGCGACCACGCGAACAACGACATGGCAGACGAGACCGACCCCGACAGCTGGGCTGCGAAGTTCGTGGCCGCCGGCTTCGAAGTGACGTGCCTGCTCCAGGGTCTGGGACAGAACGTCGCGGTCGACGACATCTACGTCTCGCACGTGGACGACGCCATCGCCAAGCTGTAAACTCGCCGCGCACGGGGGCGCCGGTCGCGTCCCCGTGCAACGGGCATGCGCCTTCCCCGACTGACGGCGCATGCCCGTTGCATTCGCATCCCGCCCGCCCACCGCACGGCGCGGGCGGTCGAAGCGATTGAAAGGAACCCCTCCATGTTGAAGAAAACCCTCGCCTTCGCCCTGTCGGCGGCGCTTTTCGCGTTCTCGCTCGCCGGCTGCGGCGGAAATTCAATCGACAGCGCAAAGACAAGCGATGCCGATTCCCGGGAAAAGACCGAACAGGCGGCCGATGCGCCCGAGGGCGCAAGCACTGACCCCATCACCGCCGACAAAGTGGCCGACGGCACCTATCCGATCACCGTAGATTCCAGCTCGAACATGTTCAGGATTGTGGACGCCCAGCTCATCGTGGAAAACGGCTCCATGCACTGCGTGATGACACTTTCCGGCACGGGCTACGGCAAGCTCTTCATGGGCACGGGCGACGAGGCTGCCGCCGCAAGCGAGGCCGACTTCATCCCCTATGTGGAAAACGCGGAAGGCAAGTACACCTACGACGTGCCCGTTGATGCGCTCGACGAGGACACCGCCTGCGCCGCGTGGAGCATTAGAAGGGAGCGGTGGTACGACCGCACGCTCGTATTCGAATCCGCTGGCGTCGATCTGCGCGCCGACGCACTGAAGTAACGCCATGCGGTCGATTCTTCCCAAGGGGGAAAACAGGAAGCGCCGCAGCATCGCGGCGCGCGCGATCGCCTACGTTCTCGTCGCCCTGCTCGCGCTTCCCTTCGCAGGATGCAGTGCGAGCCCGAACGCGACCGGTGGCACGGCGGGCTCTCAGGAATACACTGTGAGCGTCTCGCTTTCCGGCGGGTCAGGGCGCGCAAGCATCGCCTCACCAACCACAATTGTGAAGGATGGCGACACCTACACCGCGACCATCACCTGGTCGAGTTCGAACTACGACAAGATGACCGCCGACGGCGTGGACTACGCGCCCGTAAACGACGGCGGCAACTCCACGTTCGAGATACCCGTCACGCTCGACGAGGACATCGCCGTGTCGGCCGAGACCGTCGCCATGTCGACGCCGCACACCATCGACTACACGCTCCACTTCGACTCATCCACCATGAAGGAGAAATCGGGCGACGATGCAAGCGGCGACTCCCCCGCGGGAACGGCTTCAAGCGCCGCGGCCGACTTCCACAACGCCGATTTGGGCTGCGGCTGGGAGCCGACGGGGGCGCTTCAGCTTGAATACGCCAAGCACTTCACTGTCGACGAGTACGAAGGCGGCCTGCGGCTTATCTGCATTTCGAACGGGGAGCGCTTCCTCGTGGTGCCGCAAGATGCGAAGGTACCTGATGGGTTGAGCTCCGACATCGCGGTCATAAGGCGCCCCGCCGACAAGGTGTACCTCGTGTCGTCGGCGACGATGTGCCTGGTCGACGCGCTCGATGCGAACGACAATATCATCATGTCGGGCACGAAGGCCGACGATTGCTCGGTCGCGGGCTTCAAAAGCGCGCTCGAAAGTGGGGCGATCGCCTACGGCGGCAAGTACAGCGCGCCCGACTACGAGCGAATATCGGCCTCGGGCTGCACGCTCGCCATCGAGAACACCATGATCAACCACACACCCGATGTGAAGGAAAAGCTGCAGAAGCTCGGACTCGTCGTGCTCACCGAACAGTCGTCGAGCGAGCCCGAAGCACTCGGGCGCCTCGAGTGGATTAAGCTTTTCGGCGTCCTGTTCGACAAGGAAGACGAGGCCGCGCACCTGTTCAACGAGCAGAAGGCCCGCGTCGAGCAAACGTCGAGGCTTGCGTCGTCAGGTAAAACCGTGGCGTATTTCTACATTAACTCGAACGGGGCCGCCGTCACGCGGCGGGCGGGCGACTACGTGGCACAGATGATCGAGCTTGCAGGCGGCAACTACGCGCTCGATGACGCGCAGACGGCGTCGACGTCAGGTTCGTCAGTAACGCTCGAAATGGAGCGCTTCTACGCGACGGCGAAGGATGCCGACATCATCGTCTACAACGGCACCATCGACGAATCGGTTGCCACCTTGAACGACTTCGTAGGCAAAAACGCGCTATTGTCGCAGTTCAAAGCCGTGAAGAACGGCAACGTCTGGGTCACAAGCGCCGACATGTACCAGCAGATGACTTCTACCGCCGACATTATCGACGAGCTGCACGGGGCGTTCACCGGCGATGACGCGAGCGACTTCCATTATCTGAGGAAGCTTGGCTAGCGTCATGAGAAGCCGGCTTTCCATGACATACGACGAATCGGGGCGCGCCGCGCGGTGTCGCGTCGTGACGGCGCTGCTCGCCGTTGCCCTCATCGTGCTCGTCGGGGCCAACCTGTGCATCGGGAGCGTGCTCGTGCCCGCAGACCACATCCCCGGCATCCTTTCGGGCGGCGCGGCCAATTCCATGGAAAGCCAAGTCATCTGGGAGATTCGCCTGCCGCGCGTGCTTTCAGCCGTGCTTCTCGGCGGGGCGCTTTCCCTCTCCGGGTTCCTGCTGCAGACGTTTTTCAACAACCCCATCGCCGACCCGTTCATCTTGGGCGTCTCCTCGGGCGCAAAGTTCGTCGTCGCGCTTACGATGATCGTACTTCTGGGCGCGAACCAGGCCATGTCCTCGCCGGCCATGGTGGTCGCAGCGTTTCTGGGCTCGCTTATCACCATCGGCTTCGTGCTCCTCATCGCACGGCGCATAAGTTCCATGGCCATGCTCATCGTGGCGGGCGTCATGGTGGGATACATCTGCTCGGCGGCGACGAACTTCCTCATCGCCTTCGCCGACGACCAGTCCATCGTGAACCTGCACAACTGGTCTTTGGGTAGCTTCTCGGGTTCGAGCTGGGACGACATCGCGGTCATCGCGGTCGTGGTGATCACCGTGAGCGCATGCGTATTCGCGATATCGAAGCCCCTTTCCGCCTTCCAGCTGGGAGAAGCCTACGCGAAAAGCGTCGGCGTGAACGTCGCACGCTTCCGCGTGGTGCTCGTCCTTCTAGCGAGCATGCTCTCCGCCTGCGTGACCGCGTTCGCTGGTCCGGTGTCGTTCGTAGGCATCGCGGTTCCGCATCTCGTTAAGTCGGCGCTGAAGTCGTCGAAGCCCATCCGAGTGATTCCTGCGTGCTTCTTGGGAGGCGCCATCTTCTGCGCGGGCTGCGATTTGATCGCGCGCACGCTGTTTTCCCCCGTCGAGCTTTCCATCAGCGCCGTCACCGCCATCTTCGGCGCGCCGGTGGTTATCGCACTCATGTTGAAGAAGCGGGTGAGGTAGATGGGGGAATTCGTGCCGCGGCCCAAAACGCTCGGAGGGGAGTCGAACCTCGAAACCCCGGTAAAAACGCAGGCTGACGGAGCGCCGCTTTTCCGCATAAGCGACCTGTCGGCGGGCTACGACAAGAAGGTCGTAGTCGAAGGCGTCGAGCTGGAGGTTCGCGCGGGCGACGTCGTGGCGCTCATCGGGCCGAACGGCTCGGGCAAGTCGACCATCTTGAAAACCATTACACGCCATCTGGCACCGCTTGCCGGCGCGGTCGAGCTCGACGAGCGGGAGATTTCCCGATGGAAGACGGCGGAGTTCGCAAGGAACCTTGCCGTTATGCTGACAGATCGACCCCGGACCGAGCTCCTCACCTGCCGCGATATCGTAGAGGCGGGAAGGCATCCCTACACCGGGCGAATGGGCACACTCTCGCCCGACGACCATAGTCGGGTCGACGAGGCCATGAAAACCGCACATGTGGAAAAGCTCGCCGAGCGCGACTTCATGCAGATAAGCGACGGGCAACGCCAGCGCGTCATGCTCGCACGCGCCATCGCGCAGGATCCGCGTGTGCTCGTGCTCGACGAGCCCACGTCGTATCTCGATATCCGCTACCAGATCGACCTGCTGCGAATACTTCGCCACCTTTCGAAATCGCGGAATGTGGCTGTCATCATGTCCATCCACGAACTCGAGCTCGCGCAGAAAAGCGCCGACAAGGTGATTTGCGTGAAGGACGGCCGGGTCTTCCGCGCCGGCGCACCCGAGGACATATTCACGCGCGAGACGATTGGCGAGCTCTATGGCCTTCAACATGGCACCTTCAACGAGCGCTTCGGCAGCGTGGAAATTGGGCGCCCACACGGCGATGCGCACACGTTCGTCATCGCTGGCGCAGGTACGGGGTCGGCTGTGTTTCGCCAGCTCATCCGGCAGGGCAAGGCGTTCTACGCGGGCGTTCTGCACGAAGGGGACATCGACTGCGAGCTCGCGCGCGACCTAGCGACGGAATGCGTGGCCGAGCGCGCCTTCGAGCCAATCGGGGATAAAACCATAGCCCGCGCCAAAGAGCTCCTCGTCCACTGCGCACGCCTTATCGTGTGCCCCGCCGCCTTCGGCACCATAAACGCCCGCAACGCAGAGCTCGTCGAGTTCGCACGCTCGCATGGTATCGAGGTCATGCGAGCGTGCGAAGGCGCATCGGAGGATTCCAAAATTGGAGTGGGAAGGATAAACTGGACTTTCTTTTAAGGATCCTCAGGCTACAGCTCCTACGCCGGCAAGGTCTCCAAGGCGCCGGAGAACCTCAGGAACAGGAATTTCCACGCCGACGAGCCCAACTAGGCCTAATCCAAGCGAGATTCCAGACTCGACAGGCCATTGAGAGTTAGGTCGTTGGCGACCTCCGAGACGCGCTCGATAGGAACCAAGCCGTCAGACAGCGCCCACGTGCGATAGATACCGATAATACCCGACAGCAAAAACGCCAGATAGTAGTCGAACATCTCGTCCTTGAGACCTTGGGGCAGCAGATCGCGCTCGGCAATCTCATGTTCGAGCGGCGCACGAAGACGAGCCATGAAATCATCGAGCGGAATATTCTCGATCAGCTGACGATTGAGCACTAAGTTGTTGCACAGTGCCTCATTAACGGTTTTAAAGAAGGTCGCCGCCGCGCCAAGAGCGCGCTCGCTGGTGTCACCGTCCATAGAAGCAAGCGTTTTCTCGACCGAGTCGACAATCATCTCCACCACATCGACGGCAATGGCATCGAGCAGGCCGTCAACCGTACCAAAGTGAACGTAAAAGGTCTTGCGGTCGACATTGGCCTCGCGCGCGATGGCACTCACCGTAATGTCTGCCAGCGGCTTTTCCATGAGCAGGCGCTCGAAAGCGGAAAGGATGGCATTACGGCTGCGAATGATGCGACGATCAAGACGCGGTTTGCTGGTTGCCATGGGCGTGTCCCTTCGATATGCAAGCATTCATCAACAGATGAGAGATAATCTACGTAAGAGGATTATCCTCCATACAGCACAAATATGCCCCGCATCATGAAGAACGCACGACTGCCCTACTGCGACTTGGGATGCTTCTTCTTATTGAGTGCCGACGGAGATACGCGAATACCATCGCCTGTCTGGCGCACATAGGCTTTATGAGCCGGCTTAGCGGTCCCAGAAGCCTTCTGAGCGCGCTTCTTGGGATCAACAGTAACAGCATTCGTGGGGTGCGGCATAGTGGGCGCAGAGGGCGTCTGAGGCGTGCGGCCGAGCTTGCGCATCACACGATCCCAGCGCGCATGGATGCTCTCGTTGTGGGCGCTCTTAAGTCCCAGCAGGGGCGCAGCCAAAATGGTCGGCGCAATAAACGTAATGAGGCGCCACAGCAGATAGCCGGCGGTCGAAGCCGACCCAAAGAAATGACCCAAGAACAATGCAAAGCCGCCCTCAGCGCCACCAGTTCCACCGGGCAGGGGGACCGCAGAGCTCAGCAGCTGGACAAAGGCGCTCGCGGCCATGACCGAGAAAAAGTCGACCTCGTGGTGGCCAAAGGCAAGCATCAGGAAATACGGCACCAGATAGAAAAACGCGAGTTGCAGCATGGTGATGACCACCGTGAGCAGCATGGAAGAAAAATGTCCGGCCGAAAGCTTGAACTTCTCGGAGAAGGAGTAGATCTCGCCATCGACAAACGTGCGCCAACTCTCGATCTTAGTGGCCGAGACACCAATGCGCTCGAGCCAATTGATGATGCAATGGGCGACGCGCGTGACGGTCTTAGGCATGAGCGCGACGGCGAAGATGCCCAGCAAGATGCAGCAGTGCCCACCAAAGCTAAAGACGCACAGCAACGTCATGTCGCCATAGCGCTCGGCAAAAAACGGCATGCGAGCAAGCAGTAGGATAGCGCCCCAGGCAACGAGGCCAAACTGGTACACGATAAAACGCGTGAATTGCGTGGCGCCGGCCTCGCCCACGTTTTGGCCGGCCTTGGTCAGGCGATAGATCTGAGCCGGGGTGGAGCCCATCATCATGGGCGTCAGGTTGCCAAAGAAGATGCCACTCGCCTCGACCGAGATCAGGTCGCGGATGCCGACGGGCGAATTGGGATCGAGCCAGACGGCGATCGCATAGGCCACAATGCCAAAGAACAGATACATGAACATGCAAAGACACGCGACAAAGAGCCATGACGCCTGGACGCTCGACATAGCGGCCCAGAACTGCCCCATCTGCCCGGTTACCACCAGATAGACGATATAACCTACCAGCACGACGCCGATAAAGATGGCGCCGCGGCGTGCGCTCTTATTGTCATCTCCGCCCGAGGCCTCAACCTCGACCTGGGGCTTAGACGTATGCTGAGAGGACTCCGTCATGAGACTCCTTCTAACAGTCAAAATATCTTGGATATTGTACCCGTAAGGGCCATAGGCAGAACGCAAAGCTCTGGTTCAAACGGGAATTGCAGACGGTTGTTTGAAAATAAAAAACCCGGCCTTCCATAGGAAGTCCGGGTATCAGATGCGTGGTAGCCCGTACCAGATTCGAACTGGTGATCTCCGCCTTGAGAGGGCGGCGTCCTAAACCGCTAGACGAACGGGCCACATGACATCTGCACTGCCGTGCTGCGAGGAAATATATTACGGGACAAAAAACGTAAGCGCAAGAAGAAATTCCAAATTGCCGAAAAATTGTCGGCAGGTTATGGAATACGCAGGTAAACTTGGTAGCTAATTCAAGTTGAGATGAACCAAAAGAGCTTCGCGCTCGTTGGGAATATCGTCTTCGATCACGGCGTCGAGGGCGGAGTTGAGAAGCTGACCCAGTTCCGGCCCGGGCTTGACTCCGGCACGGATCAGGTCGCCGCCGTTGATGGCGAGCATCTTGAGCGTATAGGGCTCCCCCGCCCTCAGCAGCTCGTGCGCCATCGCGCGCATCTCCTCAATCGTCTCAACGTAATAGAAGCACGACGGGGCCTTGCCAAGTGTGTCGGCACGCTTAAGGTCCATGAGCTCGTCAATCAGGCGGGTCGTGTCGACGCCCTCACCCGAAAGCGCGCGCATCATATTGAGCAGGCAGGAGCGCTCGGGGCGCAGCGGCTTGTCATGGTATTTGATGAGCAGGCACACGTCGCGCACCAAGTCGTGCGAGAGGGCCAGGCGATCCATAATGACGCGCGCCTTCTTGGCGCCGAGCTCGGGATGACCGTAGAAGTGTCCGCTGCCGGCGTGATCGACCGTGAAGCACTCGGGCTTGGACACATCGTGCAAAAACGCCGCCCACATAAGGCTCGACGAGGGCGCGACGCCGTCACACAGCGCGAGCTCCCCCGCCACCGTCAGCACACGGGCGATATGCACGTAGACGTTAAACGCATGATAGACACTGCGCTGATCAAACCCGCGACCCGCTGCCAACTCGGGCACGGCGGCGCAGATGAGCTCGGGATAGCGGAGCATCGCGTCTCCCCCATGACCGGTCGAAAGAATGCCCTCGAGCTCAATACCCACACGCTCACGCGCCACGGCTTCGAGCAGCGGCGCGCACTCGGCAAGCGCACGCTTGGTCTCGGGCTCAATCATAAAGTCCAGACGGCAGGCAAAGCGCACCGCACGCAGCATGCGCAGGGCGTCCTCGTTAAAGCGACGCTTGGGATCGCCGACAGCGCGAATCAGCTTGCACTCCAAGTCACCCTGGCCGTCGTAGCGGTCGACAAGCCCGCGCTCGGGATGCCAGGCCATGGCATTGACGGTAAAGTCGCGGCGCGCCAGATCGTCCTCGAGCGAGGCGGCACGCTCCACACTCTGGGGATGGCGACCATCGGTGTAAAAGCCATCCAGACGGTACGTGGTGACCTCGATACGCTCGCCATCGGAAATAGCCGTGATTCCGCCAAATTTAATGCCCGACTCCACAACCGCGATGCCGGCGGCCTCGAGCGCCGCTTTGGACTCCTGCCACAGGCCGCTACAGCACATATCAACATCGTGGCTGGGGTACCCCATCAGGGCGTCGCGCACCCAACCGCCCACGTACCAAGCCTCAAGACCAGCCGCCTCAAGCGCGCGCAGGACGCGCAGGGACGCATCGGACGGTTGAGTACCGTTGAGCGAAACATTGCACATGCCTATGGCCTCCTGCGACTATCAAATTGGCTATCGATTGCGTCTGCAAGAAGTCTAGCAAGAAACAGCCTCCACTGCACACGCAAGTCCGATAAACAAAAACGCATCCGTCCTAGTCTAAGACGGATGCGAAATAATCAAACTATTCAGACAAGGTGCCGGAACTAGCAGACCTGGCGAACCTCGATGTGCTTCTTATATTCGTCCACCTTGGCAAAATCACCCAGACCGGGGCACTCGACCACGTTGGCGCCAGTGGCCATCGAAAGGCGCAGGGCGTCCTCGACGCGCTCGGGGGCGTCGTGCCACACGGACAGGAAGGCAGCGAGCGAGGAATCGCCGGCGCACACCGTCGACAGCAGCTTGACGTCGAAGGTGCGGTTGGCAAACCAGATATGCTCGCCGTTGGAGAAGTACGCACCGGCGCCACCAAGGGTCAGCAGCACGTTCTTGGCGCCCTTGGCATGAAGCTCGGCCATAGCGCCCTTGACGGACTCATCGTCGCCACCGCTCACCTTAATGCCAAAGATGTCGAGCAGCTCGTCATCATTGGGCTTGATCAGCAGCGGCTCCAGAGCAATGAGGCCTGCCAGCTGATGGCTCGAGATATCGAGGACGAACTCGGCCCCCTTGGCCTTGACGCGGCGCAGGACCTCGGCCAAGAAGCCCTCGGAAGTGTTGGGAGGCAGCGAGCCACTGATGACCAGGCAGGTCATGTCATCGAGCGAATCGATAAGCTCAAACATCTCCTGCTCGTTGGCCTCGTTGATGGCGGCACCGGCGTTGACCATGTTGTACTCGGTGTCGGGGCCGGCATTGAGGAACACGTTGACGCGCGTGATGCCGTCAGTCCACACGGGCTTGACGGGCACGCCCAGGGCCTCGGCGCCCTTAACGATAAACTCACCCGAGAAGCCGGCAAAGAAGCCAAGGATCGTGGTGTCGACGCCGTAGTGGTCGAGCGTAAACGAGACGTTGAGGCCCTTGCCGTTGGGCGTGTAGACGGCATTGCGGGTACGCGTGACGGTGTTGGCGTCAAGGCCGTCGCAGGCGATGTTGTAATCAATGGCGGGATTTGCAGTGAGCGTGTAAATCATGAATGTTCCTTTCACGAAGCAACGTGTTAATGAAAGTATATTCCACGCATCGGTAAAAGGCTAGGACAACTCGGTGAACGGTGTGGAAGCGATGAAGTACGGCGGAACACCTCTCCCCCGTGGCGGAACAAAAAGGCGCCCCAGCCGAAACCGGGGCGCCACATGCGCACGAATATGTCGCGTTTCGATTACTGACGATCGAGCTTGCGGACAGCAACGCGCTTGCTGTACTCGTCGACGTGACCGAAGTCGCCGATGCCGACGGACTCGGCAACGTTGGCGCCGGTGGCCATAGCGAGCTTCATGGCCTCCTCGACGTTGTCGCGATCCCTGTACCACTTGTGCAGGAACGCAGCGAGGGTGCAGTCGCCGGCGCAGACGGAAGAAACCAGCTTGATGTTGAACTCACGCTTGGCGTACCAGATGTCCTCGCCGTTGGAGAAGTAAGCGTCGCCGCGGCTACCACGGGTGAGCAGCACGTTCTGAACGCCAGCGTCGTGAGCCATCTTCATGGCAACGCGGACCTCGTCGTCGGTGTCGACCGGCACGCCGAAGATGGCCTTCATCTCGTGATGGTTCGGCTTGATGAGCAGCGGCTTCTTGTGAGCGAGCTCCTTGAGCTTGTCGGAGGACAGGTCCAGGACGACGTCAGCGCCACGAGCCTGAGCGTGCTCCATGACCTGAGCCAGGAAGTCGGGCGTAGCTTTGGGAGGCACGGAGCCGGAGACAATCAGGCACTCAAGATCGCCCGCGGTGTCCAGGATGTTGTAGAGCTCCTCCTGGTGCTGCGGCGTGATCGGGGCGCCGGGGTTCAGGATGCCGTACTCGTGCTGGCCATCGTTGACGTAGGTGTTAATGCGCGTGATACCGTCGGTCCAGACCGGGCGGCAGAGGCAACCCAGGTTCATGACCTCCTCGACGATGAACTTGCCCGTGAAGCCAGCGAAGAAGCCGAGCGCGACGGTGTCGACGCCCATCTTCTTAAAGGCGAAGGACACGTCAAGGCCCTTGCCGTTAGCCGTGTAGCTGGCCGAGCCGGTGCGGACGTTCTCATCGGGCTCGAGCGGAGAGCTCGAAACCGTCATGTCGACAGCCGGGTTAGCGGTTAGCGTGTAGAACATTTACAGTACCCCCTGTATATGTGAGGGCCGCGTGGCCGGCCCATTCCAACCACGCGGTTACCTCTGATACCAAATTAGCGAGCTGCGGACTCGAGCAGTGCCTTGACCTCGGCGGCGGTGTTGCAGGCGAGCGCCTTCTCGGCGAGCTCGTCGCACTCGGCCTTGGTCCACTGGCTGATGGTCTTACGGGCGCGCAGGATCGACGGAGCACTCATCGAGAACTCCTCCAGGCCCCAGCTGATCAGCAGCGGCTCGAGCAGCGGATCGGCAGCGGCCTCGCCGCACATACCGACCATGATGCCGGCCTTCACGCCGCTCTCGATGATGTTCTTGAGCGAGCGGAGCACGGCGGGATAGTAAACCTGGTACAGGTTGGAGATGGTGTCGTTACCACGGTCGGCGCACATGGTGTAGCCGATCAGGTCGTTGGTGCCGATGGAGAAGAAGTCGGCGACCTCGGCAAGACGGTCTGCGAGCAGCGAAGCGGCGGGCGTCTCAACCATGATGCCGACCTCGATGTTCTCGTTGAACTTGCGCCCCTCTTCGGTCAGCTCGGCCTTGCACTGCTCGACGAGCTCCTTGACAGCCAAGACCTCCTCGACGCAGGTGACGAGCGGGATCATGATCTTGACGTCACCGAAGGCGCTAGCGCGCAGCAGAGCGCGGAGCTGGACCTTGTACTGGTCGGGATTGGCCAAGCAGTAACGCACGGCGCGGAAGCCCATGAAGGGGTTGTCTTCCTTGACCATATGCAGATACGGAATCTCCTTGTCGCCACCCACATCGAGCGTGCGGATGATGACCGGAGCGCCCTTGAGCGCGCTGGCGACCTTACGGTAGGCGTTGAACTGCTCCTCCTCGGAAGGAAGCTCAGCAGAGTCCATGAACAGGAACTCGGAGCGGAACAGACCGATAGCCTCGGCGTCGTGATCGAGCGCGTTGGGCACGTCATCGGGGTTACCGATGTTGCAGGCGATGATCTTCTTGATACCATCGGCAGTCACGGACGGCTTGCCACGGAAGGCCTCGAGGGCTGCCTTCTCGGCAGCGAAGGCCTCGGCCTTGGCGGTGTAGGCAGCGAGCGTCTCCTCGTCGGGATCGGCCTCGACGATACCCTTGCCGCCGTCGACGACAACGGTCATGCCGTTGCGCAGTGCGGTGCAGCTGTTGGAGACCGAAAGGACAGCCGGGATCTCGAGGGCGCGCGCAATGATCGCGGAGTGCGACGTGCGGCCACCGGTCTCGGTGACGATACCGGCAACGTGGGCCTTATCGATCGTGGCGGTCATGGACGGCGTGAGGTCGTGCACGACAACGACAGTGTTCTCGGGCAGGACGGAGAGGTCGACGACCTCCTTGCCCAGCAGCTCGGCCAGAATACCGGTGCGGATGTCGGCGATGTCAGCCGCGCGAAGACGGAACATCTCGTCGTCCATGGACAGGAACATGTTCTCGAACATGGTCGAGGTGTCCATGAGCGCCTGCTCGGCGCAGGTACCGCCGTCAATGGCGGCGTTGATGGCGTCGGTCATACCCGGATCCTGAGCCAGAACAATGTGTCCGCTCATGATCTCGGCCTCGGCCTCGCCCACCGTCTCCTTCATGTGGTCGGCCTGAGCCTGGGTCTTCTCGCAGAAGACCGAAAGAGCGGACTGATAGCGCTCCTTCTCTGCTGCCGAATCAGCAACCTCGTGCGGCTCAAACGTCAAGTCGGGATCGACGGCGACCATGACGGTGCCGATACCGATGCCCTCGGAAGCGTTGACTCCCTGATACATTCCCATTCCTCTCTCCGTGTCATGTGATAAAGCGTTTTGCCATATCCATGACAAAAGAGCGCAGCTACCTTACAACAGGTCACTGCGCCCCCAAATATGAACTTAGTTGTTCAACATGCGACCCGTTTGAGTTCTACTCGCCAAGACCGCTCTTGATGAGCTCGATGGCAGCAGCCAGAGCCTCGGCCTCGTCGGCGCCGTCGCACTTGACCTCGACCTCAGTACCGCAGGGGATACCAGCAGCCATGAGGGCCATCGGGGACTTGCCGTTGACCTCCTTCTCGGGGGTGACGACCGTCACGTCACAGGCGTACTTGCCCATGGTGGAGGCGAACAGACCAGCCGGACGCATGTGCAGACCCTGAGGATTAACGAGGGTAGCCTTCTCAGAAACCATAATTGACTCCTTTTTGTGTTTAACCCCTGTCATGCATGTGGCAGGAGTCAGATTCACGACGTTCTTTATATTAACTCACATCAAACGGTTTTTCATTATGTTTCAGACGAATTATTGGACAGACCTTGATTATCGACTTCATCCGAACACCTCCCACATTCATCCGTACATGTACG
>UROZ01000033.1 GCA_900549655.1 uncultured Collinsella sp. | reverse complement strand
CCGCGCGGGCTACATTGAGCCTGCCACGCTGAGCGACTTGCTGAGCGACGACGTGTCGCTCGTGAGCATTATGGTCGCCAACAACGAGACCGGCGTGGTGCAGCCCATCCGCGAGCTTGCCTCGGCCGCTCATACCGTGGGCGCAGTGTTCCACACCGATGCTATCCAGGGCTATCTGCACATTCCACTCGATGTCACCGAGCTGGGCGTCGATGCTATGTCCGTCGCGGCCCACAAAATTGGCGGTCCTGTGGCATCCGGCGCGCTCTACGTTAAGACCCGCACGCCACTGCGCCCCCGCATCTTTGGCGGCGGACAGGAAGCCGGACGTCGCGCCGGCACGCAGGACCTGCGCACGCAGCTAGCCTTTGCCGCTGCTGCCCGCACGCTGGTGCCCCAAGTGGCTCAGGAGCGCGAAAAGCTGCAAGCCCTTTCCGACAAACTCTACGCCACGCTTACGGCCCATCCACGCATTCATGCCACCATGGGCGACTACGAGCAGGTCGACCGTCTGCCGGGTATGGTTTCGATCTACGTCGACGGCATGGACTCCGAGGAGCTCATCGTCAAGCTCGACGCCGCCGGCTTTGAGGTATCGGCAGGCTCGGCGTGCTCGAGCGGCAGCATGGACCCGAGCCATGTTTTAAGCGCGATGGGCATCGGTCGCGAGCAGGCATTGGGCGCACTGCGCATCTCCTTCGATGACCGCGTGAACCCTGCCGACCTGAATGAGTTCGCCCAGGCGCTGCTCTCGATCGTAGGCGCCGCATGATCGTCTCCGAGCTTGAACGTGCGCTGCTGGCACGCTATCCCAAGACCGATGCCGAGAGTTGGGACCATGTAGGACTCTCCGTCGGCGACCCTGCCGCGGAGATTTCCGGTGTTGCCTGCGCACTCGATGCGACCGAAGCCAATGTGCACCGTGCCCAGGAGGCCGGCGCCAACGTGCTGCTGACGCATCATCCCATCTATATCAAGGCGCCCGAGGCGTTTTGTCCGTCGGATTCCGCACGCCCCCAATGCAGCGCGGCGCTCTACGAGGCAGCGCGTTGCGGCGTGAGCATTATCTCGCTCCACACCAACCTGGACCGCTCGCACGAAGCCCGCGTCTGCCTGAGCGAGCTGCTGGGTGCCGCACCAGTGAGCTCACTGGAGCACGTGGACAACCCCGAAGCCACCGGCCTGGGCGCGCTTGCAACGCTCAACGACCCGTGCACGCTGCGCGATCTTGCCACCCGTGCTGCCACGGCCTTCGGCAGCGACCCGCGCGTGTGGGGCGGAGCCGATCGCCCCTGCCGCACCGTCGCCATTTTGGGCGGCTCCCTGGGCGACTTTGGAGAGCTCGCCATCGCCGCGGGCGCAGATGTCATCGTAACCGGCGAGGCGGGCTACCACGTGGCGCAAGACCTTGCCTTGCGCGGGCTGTCGGTGATCTTGCTCGGCCACGACCGCTCTGAGGAGCCGTTCGTTGATATATTGATGAACTCTGCAGTTGACGCCGGGGTCGACCCCCGTCATGCGATTAAAATACTGAACCCTTGCCAATGGTGGACTGTGACAAAAGGAGAGAACTTATGAGCGCCGGCGCTACGCTACTCAAGCTGCAACAGATCGATTTGGAGCTCGCCCGCAACAAGAGCGAACTTGCCAATATGCCGGAGCTCAAGGAGCTCGCTTCCAAGCGCAAGACCTATGTGAAGCTCAAGTCCGAGATGACCAAGCTCTACGCCCAGCGCAAGGATCTGGACATTGAGCTCGACGATCTCAACACCACCGAGATTCAGACCAACAACGCCATCGAGGCTGCCAAAAAGCGTCACGTCGACGGCTCCGACTACCGCGAGGTTCAGGATCTAGAAAACGAGCTCGCCACCCTGGCCAAACGCCTGGACAAGATTGAGCACACCCGCAAGGACGTTGTTGTCGCTCATAAGGAGGCGCTCGACCGCGAGGCTCGCGCGCAGGCCATCATCGCCAAGTTCGAGGAGGGCGTAAAGGCCGACACCAAGGCCGCCCGAGCCAAGGCTGCCGACCTGCAGGCTCAGATTGACGCCGCCACGAAGGAGCGCACCGCGCTTGCTGCCACGCTGCCGGCCGACGTGCTCACCGACTACGAGCGTCTGCTCAAGCAGTTCCGCGGCCTGGCCGTCGAGACCATCCAGGGCAACATCCCCACGGTCTGCCACACCGCGCTGCAGGCATCGTCCATGAGCGACCTCAACCACGACGGTAGCGAGATTACGCACTGCCCGTACTGCCACCGCCTCCTGGTACTCCCGAGCAAGGAAGCCTAGCGATGACGGCGGCATCCAACAATTCAATGCAACTTGAGGGAAAAACGATCCTGCTGGGCATTACCGGCGGGATCGCCGCCTATAAGTCGTGCAATATCGTGCGCCTGCTGCAATAGCGCGGTGCGCGCGTCAAGGTCGTTATGAGCGAGCATGCCACGGAGTTTGTGGGCCCGCTCACCTTTCGTGCGCTCACCAACGAGCCCGTTGCCGTGGGCCTATTCGACGATCCCTCCGACCCCATCCACCACATTTCGCTGGCGCAGGAACCCGACCTGGTGCTCGTGGCGCCCGCGACGGCCAATATCATCGCCAAGATGGCCAACGGCATCGCAGACGACCTCATCTCCACCACGCTGCTGGCAACGCCACGACTCATCGTGATCGCGCCGGCCATGAACAATGGCATGTGGAAGGCGCCGGCTACACAGACCAACATGGCCACGTTGCGCGAGCGCGGTGTCCATGTGGTGGGTCCGGGCAGCGGCTACCTTGCCTGCGGCGACGTGGACACGGGACGCATGAGCGAGCCCGAGGACATCGTCGAGGCTGTCTGTGAGGTGCTCAACCCCGTGCCGCAAGACCTGGCGGGCAAGCGCATCGTCATCACTGCCGGCCCCACACACGAACCGATCGACCCGGTGCGCTTCATTGGCAACCGCTCATCAGGCAAGATGGGCGTCGCCCTTGCAGGGGAGGCCGCACGCCGCGGTGGCGAGGTCACGCTCGTGTTGGGACCGACATCGCTCGATGTTCCCCGCGGCGTGGAGTGCGTGCGCGTGCAAACCGCCGCAGAGATGCTCCAGGCGGCCCTGAGCGCCTTCCAGACGGCCGATGCGGCAATTTGTGCGGCCGCCGTCGCCGACTACACCCCCGCCGCTCCTGCCGACCATAAGCTCAAAAAGTCCAACGAACGCTTGGATCACATCGAGCTCGTCGAAACGGTCGATATTTTGGCCGAGCTCTCGCGCCAGAAGGACGAGCGATGCGTGATCGGATTTGCGGCCGAGACCGATAACGTTGTCGAGTACGCCGAGCGCAAATTGGCCCGCAAGGGTTGCGATGCCATTATCGCCAACGATGTCTCGCGCGCCGATTCAGGCTTTGGGACCGACACCAACAAGGCCTGGATTGTGAGCACAACGGGCACGCAAGAACTTCCCGTACTAACAAAACCCCAGCTCGCAGATACAATTTTGGACTTGCTTCAAAATTTGTAAAAAAGTTCTTGCACAAGTCTAAAGTTTCGGGTTAATATACTCCCTGTTGCGAGCGAGAGCAGAGCAACAAAGAAAAGCTTCGGGACGTGGCGCAGCTTGGTAGCGCACTTGACTGGGGGTCAAGGGGTCGCTGGTTCGAATCCAGTCGTCCCGACCAGAAGTTTGCAGGTCAGGCACATAGTGCCTGACCTTTTTTTATCAAGAATCATCGGGGGAAGCAACGAATAATCAACGGCTTTCTTGATCGATACTTTCGCTCAACAAAAACTTGTACGTCATCCTCCAAACACGACAATTTATGACATGGTTGGAGGCTGACGTACACAAACCCGGTACATTCACGTTGCGAGAGCGCCCTCCACATGTCTGGACTCTCTATGGCTTCGCTGGATAGACATCGCCGGAACGGGTATAGTATCGAAAGTTTTGTCGTTAACCAGCGGGGGAGTCCTGTGGGCATCAAAAAGAAGATCAAAAAGGAGCTTATCGGCACTTCCGATTACCCGTCGAATAAGATCTTTACGATCTCCAATTTCATCACCTTTACGCGCCTGATCCTCACCCTGGTATTTCTGTACCTGTTTGTGACGGACAACAACCGCGTCATCGCCATCGTTATCTACGCCGTTGCGGCCTCCACCGACTGGATGGACGGTCAGATTGCCCGCATGACTAAAACGGTCTCGTGGCTCGGCAAGGTCATGGACCCCATCTGCGACCGTGCACTGCTGTTTGCCGGCGTCTTGGGACTGGTGGTCCGCGGAGAGCTACCCATCTGGGTCTGCGTGCTCATTATCGGCCGTGACATCTATCTGGGCATCGGCACACTTATCGTTCGCCATTACCACCCTCGTCCCATTGACGTCGTCTTCCCCGGAAAGATTGCGACAGCGCTGCTCATGACCGGCTTCTCGCTCATGCTGCTCGGTTTCCCCGTTATTGACGGACTGCATCTTTTACCTTCAACCCTCACGGCCTTCCCGGGCCTCAACGGAAGCTCGGTGCCCCTCGGCATCTTCTTTGTGTACGGCGGCGTGATCTTCTCCATGCTCACGGCTGTCATCTACTCCATTAAGGGCGGAGCGGCCATTAAACAGGCTCTCGCGCATCCCGAGGACGAGGACATCGACTTTCTGAACCCTGAAATCGAAGACTGATTCGTTGGGGTATGATTACGTACGGTTCATTATTTGCGGCACGTCCGCGATAAGTTAGGGGTTGTCATGGACAACATGGTTAACAATATGCCTCAGAATGATAAGACTGCTGGCGCTACCTGCGTATTCCGCGTGCCTTCAAGCGACGTCACCGTTCCCGACCTTATGGCCAACGTGCGCATCACCGCTCCCGTTCTGTCCATCGTCAAGGGTCCGCAGACTGGTGCCGCCTTTGAGCTCGAGGACGACGTGACCACCATCGGCCGCGATCCTGCGAACGGCATCTTCCTCAATGACATGACCGTTTCGCGCAGCCACGCCCGCATTATTCGCGAGGGCCTCGGCGCTCGCATCGAGGACTTGGGCTCGCTCAATGGCACCTGGGTCGACGGTGCCATCGTCAATGCCGCCCCGCTGCACGACGGTTCTTCCGTCCAGATCGGTACGTTTACGCTCATCTACCACGAGAGCACGCCGGAGCGCATCGAAACCGGTGAGTAGGGCATGGCCGAACGCAACTATCTGAGTATCGGCCAAGTCGTCAACCTTCTTCGAGGCGCATACCCCGATCTTTCGAACTCAAAAATTAGATTTCTAGAGGATGAGGGGCTCATTACCCCTCATCGTACGCCTAAGGGATACCGTCAGTACTCCAAAGAGGACGTTGATCGTCTGGAGGTCATTCTGCACCTGCAGAAGACCCGCTATATGCCGCTCAACGTAATTAAGCAGCGCTTGGAAAACGCCACGGACCTGTCAACGCTCGCCTACGAGGTGGGCTTGCTGTCCGATGTTCCGCTCAAGACGGAGCCCAAGGAGACTAAGCAAAAGCTGCATCCCATCGAGACCATTCCCGATATGCTGGGCGTCGAGATTTCGTTTATCCGCTCGCTCGCCGAGAACGACCTCATTCGCATCATCAAGAGTCCGCAGAATCGTGAGCTCGTCGATGGTCGCGATTTCCCGATCATCCGCTACTGCTCCGAGCTGTCACGCTTCCATATCGAGCCGCGCAACCTGCGTCAATACGTGTCTTCCGCCAACCGCGAGTCCTCGATGTTTGAGCAGGTGCTCGTGAGTATGCTCGGCATGGATACCTCCGATGACGAGCGCGATGCCAAGCTCGAACGTGCGTTTAAGAAGCTTCACGACCTGACGGAGGGCGTGCACACCGCGCTGCTCAAGAACCGCGTTTTTGAGTCGCTCAACGCCGTGGTCGAGGACGCCGACATCGATGCACTCGATGAGGAAATCACTCGCTCCGAGTCCACCAAGGCCAAAAACGAAGAGATAGCTGCGCCGGCTTCACACGAGGATTCTCTCGTAAAGCCGCTCAAGGTCGTCGCCCCTTCGCAAACCGGAACCGCCACCGCGGGCAAATAACAGCTGCCGCTTATCCGGCAACCCATTGAAAGGTCATACAATGTACGACTTCGAATCTCAAATCGTCGACATCCCCGACTATCCCGAGCCCGGAGTCGTCTTTAAAGACATCACGCCGCTCTTTGGCAATCCCGAGGCACTCAAAGCCATGACCGATGCCCTCGCCGAGCACTTTGCCGGCATGGGCATCACCAAGGTCGTGGGTCCCGAGGCTCGCGGCTTTATGGTTGGCGTACCGGTAGCTGTAGCCCTTGGCGCCGGCTTTGTTCCCGCACGTAAACCTGGCAAGCTACCGCGCGAGACCGTAAGCCAGAGCTACGAGCTCGAGTACGGCACCGATTCAATTGAGATCCATGCCGACGCTATCAGCTCTAAAGATACCGTGTTGATTCTGGACGACTTGATCGCGACGGGCGGAACCGTCGAGGCAACAGGTAAACTGGTGCGAGATATGGGCGCAAAGCTTATCGGTTACGGTTGTATCCTTGAGCTTGCGTTTCTCAACCCGCGCGAGAAGCTCACGCCGTCTGATGACGATGTGGAGCTCTTTAGCCTGGTGACGGTGGACTAGCCGTTACCCTTAGTTACTGGAAAGGAAGCTACATGCGCACAGCAAACACGCATAAAAACATGGCACGCTGCGCTGCTACGGCAACCCTCGCTTGTGTTTTGGGCTTGGGCCTCGCGGCTCCTGCCTACGCCGATACCGCATCCGACCTTGCCGCTGCTCGTACTAAGCTCGAGCAGATCGGTACCCAAACCCAGCAGATTTACGATGAGCTCGCCACGCAGACGCAGGCGCTCGATCAGACTGCTGGCGAGATCACGCAAAAGCAGCAGGAGATCGCCGATGGTCAGTCCAAGCTGTCGACCTATGTCGCCGGCGAGTACAAAACCGGCGGCCTGAGCCTACTTCAGGTTCTGACGGGTGTCGATGACCTGAGCGATATGCTCAACCGTTTGTTCTACTACGGCAAAGTTTCCGATAAGCAGGCTCAGACCATTCAAGAGGTCAAGGAGCTTAAGCAGCAGCTCACCGATAAGCAGGCCGAGCAGGAGAAGAACGTCGCCACCACGCAAAAGAAGGTCGACGAGCTTAACGCCCAGCAGGCTGAAGCACAGAACGTCGTAAACTCCTTGGATTCGCAGCTGCAGGCCGAGCTTGCCGCAGAGGCCGAGGCCAACGCCGCGCTGCAGGCCGGCATCAACGCCAGCACCGCCGAGAAGGCCACGGTGAGCAACGAGACTGCCGGTACGACCGAGAACACCAACAACGGTGGTCAGACCAGCAATAACAACAACCAGGGCGGCAACACTCCGGCTCCTACGCCGGCACCTGCTCCGACGCCGCAGCCCTCTACGCCTGCTCCGGCTCCGACGCCTTCTGCTCCGAGCCAGTCCGTCGATGGCGGTTCTGTTGTCTCGCGTGCATACAGCAAGCTTGGTTGTGCTTATTCCTGGGGCGGAATTGGCCCGAACAGCTTCGACTGCTCTGGTTTTGTTAGCTATTGCCTCACTGGTCGCTATTGCCGCCTGGGCACCACGGGTACCTTTATGGGCTGGACGCGTGTGTCCGATCCGCAGCCCGGTGACGTTGTGGTCAACTCGTACCACACCGGCATTTACATCGGTGGTGGCCAGATGATTCATGCTTCCGACTACAACACGGGTGTTATCATCAGCTCCGTTGCCGCCGGCATGAACAACAACTATATCTTCGTGCGTTACTAAGTATTCAGATAAAGCAAACGGATATGGACCTCATGGCTTTGAGTCATGGGGTCCATTCTTTTGCCATTCGTGCAGGCCGCTATCTAGTTTTGAATACTAGATAGCGGCCCAATCGGTCTGCAAGAAGGCTATAATTGTTAGGGAACAATTAGAAAGGACCCTCTATGAGCTGGGCACTTATCTCCGATTCAAGCTGCAACCTCCGCGATTGGCAACCGACCGCGCTTCATACCACCTTTGCATTTGCACCCCTCAAAATTCGAGTGGGGGAGCGTGAATTCGTCGATGACCTTTCGCTCGATGTTCATGAGCTCAACTGCGCTGTTCAGGCGGAGACGAACGCTTCTTCGAGCGCTTGTCCCAGCGTAGGGGAGTGGGCCGAGCTCTTCAAATTGGCAGACAAGACCATCTGCATGCCGATCTCTGAGGGCGTGTCGGGCAGCTACAACGCGGCAGCCACGGCTCGCGATATGGTTCTTGCCGAGGAGCCCGACCGGCAGATTCATCTAGTCAATTCGCGCGCAGCTGGCGGCAAAATGGACCTCATTTTCCTGTTGTTCGACCGCTATCTTGCAAGCAATCCGGATGTCTCATTCGAGGAAGCTTGCGCATACTTCGATAGCCTTGAGCAGAACAGCAAAATCCTCTTCAGCTTGTGCAATTACGAAAACCTCGCCAAAGCCGGACGTATCCCTAAGGCAGCCGGCGTTATTGCCGACAAGCTCAATATCCGCATTTTGGGCACGGCGAGTGAGGCCGGTAAAATCGAACTCGTGGGGCACACGCGAGGCGAAAAGAAGATGCTCAACAAGATCATCGACACTATGGAAGCCGAGGGCTTTACGGGCGGTGAGGTCGTCATCGATCACGTTGAGAACGAAGCTGGAGCCCAGGCGCTTACTGACCGCATAGTCGAGCATTGGCCCGGCTCCAAGACCATCATCATGCCCTGCAACGGCCTGGATTCCTATTACGCCGAGATGCACGGCCTCATCATCGGCTACGGCATGGGCGTAGCTTCGGGCAAATAAAGTCCAACCAAGCAAAAATACGGGCGGGACAAAGCGACAGATGCCTCTTTATCCCGCCCGTTTTATACGTCGACTAGCTATTAAACCCGTTGAACTTGAGATAGCTCATCAGGTACGCCTTCGAAACGAAGGACGATACCGCGCTGCGCACAAGCAGCGACTCACGCGTTACCTGATGCGCCGTATCGGGAACCGGCGTCTGCTCGACAGAAAACGCCGAACGAATCGATGCCTCGAGCTGATCGACCACATAATCAAAGGCCGTCGGGGCATCGTAGCTCAAACGCTGAATGTTAAAGAGTGCCTGTACCGCAGCAATAGGTAGCACCTGCTTAAAGATGCAGATAGCAATCAGGCGGGCAATCTGCTCGCGGCCATATTGCTTTTTGACCGGAGCAGGCACTAGGCCGACCTTTACGTAGTTATTGATCATCGATGGCGTAATGATAGGCTGCTCAACGCAAAGGGACAGCGGCTCCATCCACAGCGCAACATACTCAATGACCTGGTCGCGGTAGAGCGTCACATTGGGCAACTGGTCATAGCGCGGCAGACTCAACGTATTGAGTTTGCGTACGATATCGGACTGAATAAATGCATCGGGCAACACAGTAGGCTGAATATCCTCAGGCTTAATGCTGACCGACGAATCAGACATCGGAATAACGTGTTTAACGTGGTTCATAAAGGTACTCCGTTCATTTTCTATATTGTATTCTACGTTATCTAGTTTTGCATACCACATAGCAGGCAAGAAAATTGGTGGGACAACGCACTGATGCATCGTCCCACCATTTAGATAATTGATAACAACCTTACATAAGATATATTATCGTACTTATCCACGAAGAAATGTGTATGCGCTGGTTGCCGCTATGGCTCCATCAGAAACGGCGGTCACAACTTGGCGTAAACGCTTGGAACGGATATCGCCAGCAGCAAATAGACCTGGCGTGCGGGTCGCCATGGATTCATCAGTCAAAATGCCGCCATCAGGCGCCAGATCGACTAGATGCTCAACAAGCTCGGTATGGGGTTGCGTTCCGGTAAAGACAAAGATGCCAAACGAGCCGGGCTCAAATGACTCGGTATGAGTCTCGCCGGATGCATTGTCCTTAAAGGCGATCATCGTTGGCATAGCTTCGCCCGATAGTTCCACAATACTAGTTCGGTACCTAACTGAAATATTATCTTTTGCGAGCACCTTTTGAACCACGCCATCGGGAGCCCGAAACTGATCGCGGCGCAAGACGATGGTCACGCTGCTGGCGATTTCTGACAAGAACAGGGCTTCCTCACAGGCAGCATTGCCGCCGCCGATGACAAAAACCTGCTTGCCACGAAAGAACATGCCGTCGCATGTCGCGCAGTACGAAACGCCACGACCGCGATACGTATCCTCGCCAACAAAACCAGCAGATCGCGGCGTGGCACCCATGCAAGCGATAACGCTCGAGGCCAGCGTATCGCCCAAATCGTGATGCACCGTAAACAGCGCTGTATCGGCATCGTAATCGATACCCGTAACCATGCTCCATGTAACCTGTGCTCCCAGGCCTTCTGCATGCTGCTGAAAACGCTCGCCGAGTTCGGCGCCACTCAAGAGCGGAATGCCCGGATAGTTCTCGACCTCATTGGTTGTGGCGATCTGCCCTCCCGACATGCCCTGTTCAATCACGGTCGTCGTTAGGCTGGAGCGCGCAGCGTAAATGGCGGCAGCATAGCCCGCGGGGCCGCCACCGATAATCGCAACATCGATCGGCTGATGGGTAGCCATGAAGAGACCTCCTGTCGAAAGATTGGCGTTCTTTGCGCTCATACCCAAATTTACGTGGACATGACACTCATGCACTACAATGATAAATCGCATATCAAAGCTGAAGGGGAGTTATCGATGGATCAAACGCAGACGAGCAACGACGCTCCCCTGCCCACGCAAAGCACTCCCCAACCGGAGCAAATGACCGTTTCACCTGCACAAAAACCCCTAGTAACCATTGTACACGCATCGGTTGGATCGGGCCACAAAGCCGCCGCCAACGCGATTGCACAAGCATTTGATCTTATCCGCGGCACCAAGGGAATCCCTGAGGATGTTGAGATCGAAGTCCTGGATATCCTCGATTTTGGACGCATTAGGTTCGATGGTAATAAAACAGCAGCTTCGTTTACCGGCGCCACGCGCCCCATATATGACCTAACCTGGCGATATACGTTTACGGGACATCTGCTCTGGGGTGGCGGCACGGCATGGTCGCGAATTATGTTCCCCGCCTTCAACGATTATGTCCGCACCCGCAGGCCCATGGCCGTGGTTGCAACACACATTACGGCAGCCAATGTTGCTGTGGGCGCCCGCGTCATCACGGGTATCGATTACCCGGTCATCTGCGTACCAACAGACTATGAAGTCGAAGGCTTTTGGCCCCACAAGGACACCGACCTGTTCTGCGTAGCCAACGAATTTATGGCCGAGACACTTCGCCCCCGTAAGGTTCCCGAGACCAAAATCCGCATTACAGGCATCCCCATTCGCGCCGGGTTTGATACGAACTACAATCGCGAGGAAGAACTCGAGAAGTTCAATCTCCCCGCTGACAAGACCGTTGTGTTGGTGATGGCCGGTGCCAGTTTGCCTCAACCGTACGTTCGCTTTCGCGCGGAGATGGACCGCACACTCCCCTTCCTGCGCAGCTTCGAGGACATGCACTTTGTCTTTTTGCCGGGCAAGGATGAGGAATACGCCACCCGTCTCAAGACGCTCTTCGACGCCATGAAGCTCGAAAACGTCACGGTTCTGGACTACGTGGACGACATGGCGGCCCTCATGCACGGCTGCGACCTGGCAATCCTCAAATCGGGCGGACTCACGGTCACCGAGTGCCTGTGCGCGCATCTGCCGATGATCCTGCTGGGCAAATCATACGGTCAAGAAAAGGCCAACACCACGATGCTCACCGGCATGGGCGCCAGCATGCATGTCACCACCGCACGAGAACTCATCGTAACCCTACGTCACTTGCACGACCGTCCTGAATCACTCAAAGCCCTACTCATCAACGGCGAAGTACTACGCCGCCCCCACGCAGCCGAAGACATAGCCATCGCAACCATGGAGCTCGTAGGCAAGCCCCAAAAGCGCAAACGAGCCTTCTGCCGCTTCTACTGGGGCGAAAAACCCGCGCATATCCGCTAGCATTGGACTGTCCGCTTACCTGTGGGAGGCCCCTATATATCATCCCATGCTCAAACATTCTCGCTGCGCTGCGAAACTGCGCGTGGAACGATATATGGGCGGCTCCTGCTGAGCAGCTACGTTTACTTACTAGCAGCTACTTCGGTATCCCCTCCATTAGAACCTGCAAAGGTAAAACAGGAAAATATAAATAGAGTTAGCCGATGCGACAAAGGAGGCATCCCTTTATCGCATCGGCTAACTAGAAAGATTGTTTTATGTCAAGCATGTAGCCCTTTCGCCTGAGCCCCATACATATCGTCCCGCGCGCAGTTTCGCAGCGAAGCGAGAATGTTTGAGCACGGGATGATATGTATGGGGCTCAGGCGAAAGCGGGATCCGTGCGCCCCTGCGAAGCGAGAATGTTTGAGCATGGAATGATATGTGTGAGAGCGGGCGGGAGGGATAAGAGCGCCCCTAGGCGACGCCGCTGGAGCCGAAGCCTCCGTTGCCTCGGTCGGTTTTGTCTAGTTCTTCTACTTCTATGAGGTTGACCGTGGGGACTTCTTGGATGACGAGTTGGGCTATGCGGTCGCCTTTATTGATTTGAATGTTAATGGAGGGATCCAGGTTGATGAGGATAACCTTAAGTTCTCCTCGGTAGTGGGCGTCGATGAGGCCCGGCGTATTGACTATAGACAGGCCCTGCTTGATGGCCAAGCCGCTGCGGGGCTGGACGAAGCCGGCGTAGCCATCGGGCAGGGCGATGGCCAGCCCCGTAGAGACCAGACGGCGTTCGAAGGGCTTCAGGACGCAGTCCTCGTTGGAGCGCAAATCCAAGCCGGCATCAGTGGGATGGGCGTATTTGGGAAGCTCGACGGTGGGGTCGAGGCGCTTTATGTTGACGGTAATGTTGGACATGGAATCACCTTAGCTTGTCGAGCTCTTGCAGAAACTCATCGACGTCTTTGAAATCGCGGTAGACCGAGGCAAAACGGATGTACGCCACCTTGTCGATCTTTGCCAAGCGCTTGAGCACCATGTCACCCAACTCATGCGACGTGACGGCCGTCAGCGTGCGAGAGCGCAGCTCGACCTCGATGTCGTCGATAATCTCATTGAGCTTCTTAGTATCGATATCACGCTTGATGGTGGCGCGCATCAAGCCGACGAGCAGCTTATTGCGATCGAACCGCTGCTTGGTTCCGTCTGACTTAATGACCTCGATTGGGTCTTCGCATCGCTCAAACGTTGTAAAGCGATAGTTACACGAACAACATTCGCGACGGCGCTTAATGGTGTTATTTGACTCCTGCATACGGGAATCAACGACGCGGGTATGTGCCTTGCCACATTTGGGACAGCGCATGGTACCTCCTCTTAAACGATAACAAGGGTACCATGCGCAGCGCGATAATGATTACGAACGAGCAGGAACCTTAAGATGCGCACCGGCGGCGAGCGAACCATGCTCCAGATGATTGACGTTACGGATCATGTCGGAAGTCTCTTGCGTGGAAAGGCCTTCGATAGGATATTCCTCGGCAAGCGACCAAAGAGAATCACCAGGCTGAACGCGAATAGTCTCGTAGGTAACGTTGGAAACGGACTCGGCATACGCGGCGTGACGAGCGCTAAAGACCGACGTAGCGAGGACAACGAAGAGCGTAAGCGCAACGGCAACGGCGACAATCGTCGGAACCTTCAGGGCAACGCGGGCCGGCGCAACTACAGCCTGCTGATTGCGAGCAGGCTTTACGGTCAAAGGCTGAAAGCCGGAGCGGCCACCCTGAACAACCGTAAAAGTGGGTTCTGCAGGCGTCTCGAGTTTAAGGGCCAGGTTTCCCTGGACCATATTCGTTGCGTTCATCATGTTCTCCTCTCGCGTGTTTTGCTGAGAACAGTTTTATCAAGCCGCGCGGACAAAAATGTCTAGCGCGAGAACGAATGTTCGGTTATTATTATCTTCGAACAGTTGTTCCTGTCAAGCAATAATCGAACATTTGTTTGACATTGGCAGAGAGGATCCCCTGATGGCTCGCAAAATTACCAAGCGTCAGCAGCAGATTTACGACTTCATCAAGGAATATCAGCAGGAGAAGGGCTATCCGCCCAGTGTGCGCGAGATGGCATCGGCCGTAGGCCTCTCCTCCCCCAGCACGGTGCATGCTCATCTCTCTGCCCTGGAGGCTCGAGGTCTGCTCAAGCGCGATGCCACCAAGCCTCGCGCCCTAGAGCTTTTTGATGAGGACGGATCTTCCGTCTCGATTTCCAAATCCGATGAACCCACAGCGCCCCGCGGAACGGTCTCGCTGCCGCTCGTCGGTCGCGTCGCGGCTGGGATTCCCATTCTGGCCGAGCAAAATATCGAGGACACCTTTACCATCCCGACCGAAATCGCCACAGACCAGGGCTCCTTTATCCTTGAAGTGCACGGCAACTCAATGATCAATGTCGGCATCTACAACGGTGACTACATTATCGTTCGCGAGCAAAAGAGCGCCATGAACGGCGAAATCGTCGTGGCCATGATCGATGGCTCGGCGACCGTCAAGACATTCTACAAGGAGCAGGGGCGCGTGCGCCTGCAGCCCGAGAACGACACCATGGAGCCCATCTATGCGACGAACCCCGTTATTTTGGGTAAGGTTGTCGGATTAATGCGCCGGTTCTCGTAATGCAAAAACGCATCACCATATTTGATACCATCCGCGGGTTTACGATGCTATCGATGGCAGGTTTCCACGCCTGCTACGATTTGGCTTACCTATATGGATGGGATATGCCATGGTTTACCGAAACGGTTTTCCAGGATATCTGGCGCGCTAGTATCAGCTGGGTATTTTTGTTTATCGCCGGCTGGATGTGCACGTTCTCGCGCAATAACGTTAAGCGCGCCCTCAAATACGCGGCCGCGGCCTTGATCGTATGGATTGCAACGACACTGGTATCAGTCGACGATTCGGTAAACTTTGGCATCATTTATTGCATGGCGGTGTGCACCGCGGTGGTTGCACTCACCCGTCCGTTACTCCAAAAAATACCGGGCTCGTGGGGCATCGCAGTATGCCTTGTTCTTTTTACCCTAACCTGGGGCATTCCAAAGGCGGTCTACCCACTCCCCTACCTGGCATGGCTTGGATTCCCGGGCCCGGATTTTGTTTCGGGAGATTACTATCCGCTCATTCCGTTTGTCTTTATGTACCTTACCGGCTTCTTTACAGCCCAGGCATCACAAGCATCAAGGCACGAAGCGCCGGCATGGGCATACGCCAATCCCATCCCGGCGCTCGCAGTCCTCGGTCGGCATGCCTTACCGTTCTACCTGCTCCATCAGCCTGTCATTCTAGGCGTACTAGAGCTCGTTTATTCCGTACGATAGCGCTCAAGACGCGGCGCGATTCGAGCCGGTAACTTCGCCACAATGCGAACGCCGTCCTCTAGATATTCCTCATGCAGAAGGGTTCCCTGCTCATGCACCAGCGTGATGAGTGCGCCCTCGCGATACGGGATATCAGCGGAGAGCAACACATCGGTGGCAGCCGCCTCTCGAGCAATTCGGTCGACGAGATCGTCGAGCCCCTCGCCCGTCTGGGCCGAAAACAGCACGGCCTCGGGATAGCGACGACGGAAACTCAATCGATCGACGCTATCGAGTAGGTCGATTTTATTGAACACCGTAAGCGTCAAACGCTCGCCGGCACCGATCTCGTCAAGAACGCGATCGACTGCCTCGAGTTGGCGCTCGTAGTCCTCGTCAGAGGCATCCACAACTTTAAGGATCAAGTCGGCACCAAGGACCTCAGACAGCGTGGACTTAAAGGCATCAACGAGACCATGCGGTAGCTTTTGGATAAAGCCAACGGTATCGGTAACGGTCATGCCACGACCACCGGGCAAGCGATACGAGCGCGTCGTCGGATCGAGCGTGGCAAACAATTTGTCCTGTGAAAGCACCGTAGACCCGGTCAGGCGATTGAGCAACGTCGACTTACCGGCATTGGTATAACCGGCTAAGGCAACGCGAAACGCTGGCGACTCGATACGGCTCTTTGACTGGACATCCCGGCGCTGTTCAACCTGCTTAAGCTCGCGACGAAGCGCGGCGATCTTGTTGCGAATTAAACGTCGGTCAACCTCGAGCTGGCTTTCGCCCTGACCAAAGCGTGAACCAATGCCACCGCGTGTCTGCTCTTTAGCAAGGTGGCTCCACATACCGCGCAAGCGGGGCAACAGATACTGCAATTGGGCTAGCTGCACCTGCAGGCGACCCTCACGAGTCTGAGCGTGCAGGCCAAAGATATCGAGAATCAACGCCGTACGGTCGATAATCTTAACCGGTTCGCCCACGGCTTTCTCAAGATACGACTGCTGAGAGGGCGTTAAATCATCGTCGAAGATAACAACATCAGCATCCATACGATGCACGAGCCCGCAAAGCTCCTCAACCTTACCGGAGCCGATAAACGATTTTGGATACGGCTTAACCAGACGCTGTGACAAACGCGCCACGCACTGAGCGCCAGCCGTATGGGCAAGGCGCTCAAGCTCGTCAAGCGAACGATCGAGCGGCCAGGCGTTATCGCGCCACTCAACTCCGACAAGAACGGCACGTTCGGGCTCAGGTGCTGTGGGAACAAGGGGAAACCGAGCCATTAGGCCGCCTCGATACGATGAAGGATATCCTCAACGACCTCATCGATCGTAAACACGTCCATATCAAACCACACAATGCGGTCATCGCGTTTAAACCACGAAAGCTGACGCTTGGCATAGCGACGCGAACGCGTCTTGATGAGTTCGCGAGCCTCATCCATAGAAATCACGCCGTTAAGGGCATCGATAATCTCTTTATAGCCAATCGCCTGCATCGAAGTCAGGGCATCTCCCAGCCCCTGGTCCATAAGACCGCGAACCTCATCAACAAGACCCTGCTCAAACATCAGGTCGACACGAAGGTTAATGCGCTCATAAAGCGCCTCGCGATTACGCATCAATCCAAACCACAGAGCGTGATAATGCTCGCGCGGAACACTAAACTGCGACTTTTGCTGCGCGTAGGACACACCATCATCGTGCATTTCAAGCGCGCGAATCACGCGACGAACATTATGAGGGTGGATGACCGCAGCGGACTCGGGGTCACGTTCGGCAAGCAGCGCGTGCAGCGCTTCCTCGCCTATGCGCTCGGCAAGCTCCTGATACTCCGCGCGACGATCGTCCTCAAGCTCGCCCGAGGGAAAATCCATCTCATCCAGGGCGGCCTTGAGATACAAGCCTGTGCCCCCGCAAAACACCGGTAGGCGGCCCTCGCCAAGCAAACGCTCAACATGCGCGCGAGCGTCAGCCTGATAAAGCGCCGCAGAGTACGCCACACCCGGCTCTACAATGTCGACGAGACGCAGCGGCGCCGTACACTCATCGGGCGCCATCTTTGCGGTACCGATGTCCATGCCGCGATAGATTTGCATCGCATCGCACGACAGCACTTCGGACGAAAGACGAGCCGCCAAACGGTCGGCAACATCACTCTTACCAACCGCCGTCGGACCGACGATCG
>UROZ01000032.1 GCA_900549655.1 uncultured Collinsella sp. | reverse complement strand
ACACCGTGACCAAGCAGATCATGAGCATGCGCACGTCCTACGGCTACACCAAGGACAAGGACTGGGCACAGTACCTGGTCGACAATGACCTCACGCCCAAGAAGTACCGCAAGCAGCTCATCGACTCCTACGCGCAGCAGATCCTGCTTCAGCAGGCGCAGAAGGAAAACGGCGTGACCGTCTCGGACGAGGAGGTAGAGAAGGCTTGGAAGGACGCCTGCAAGAGTGCCGGCGGCGCTAAGGCTTTCAAGAAGACCCTTAAGACCTACGGCTACACCGAGGACACCTACAAGGATTCGCTCAAGGAGAGCCTGGCGCAGCAGAAGCTCAAGGATGCCGTGGCACCCACCAGCAAGCCCAAGGACAGCGAGATTGTCGATTACATCAATGAGAACCTGTCCAACTACAACGATGCCCGTCGTTCGTCGAATATCCTGATCAAGGTCGATTCTGACGCTTCCGACGAGGACAAGGCCGCCGCCAAGGCCAAGGCGCAGGAGTGCCTGGACAAGATCAACTCCGGCGAGCTGAGCTTTGAGGATGCCGTGGAGCAGTATTCCGACGACACCGGCTCCAAGGAGAAGAAGGGCGATGTGGGCTGGGACAAGCTCACTACCTTCGTCGACAGCTATCAGGCGGCACTCGAGGGACTCAATAAGGGCGATGTGAGCGACGTCGTCGAGTCGACCTATGGTTATCACATCATCAAGTGCACCGACTACTTCCACGTCGATAATCAGGTCGATGACATTAAGCAGGTGCCCAAGGAGATCAAGAAGTACGTCTCCAACGTGGTGAAGACGCAGGCGGCAAGCACCGCGTACAGCGAGTGGCTGGAGCAGTACAAGAAGGACGCCGACATCACCGTTAACCCCATGCCCAAGGACGTGCCGTACAACGTCAGCCTGAAGGGCGTCACCAAGAGTTCGACCGACGATTCGTCGACGACTGAGTAATCATGGGGCGGTGCCCGCGTGAGTGCCGCCCGCACTATTGAGGAGGATTTGCAGATGACCAACGAAGAGCTGCAGAAGGAAATGATTTCGGCCATGAAGGCCAAGGACAAGGTTCGCCTGTCTATCATTCGCCAGGTTAAGGCCGAGGTGAAGAACATCGAGGTTAACGAGCGTCGTGATGTGACCGAGGAAGACGTCAACAGCATGATCAAGCGTCTGATTAAGCAGACGAGCGAGACGCTGGAGATGTCCATCAAGGCCGGCACCGACCAGGACCGTACCGACAACCTGACCGAGCAGGTCAAGATTCTGGAGAGTCTGCTGCCCGCGCAGGTTTCGGGCGAGGAGCTCGAGGCCCTGATCGAGCAGGTCATCGCCGAGCTGGGCGCGACCTCTAAGAAGCAGATGGGCCAGGTCATGGGCGCTCTGGGCAAGGCCACCGGCGGCAACTTCGATAAGCCGGCCGCGGCAAAGATCGTCGGAGCAAAGCTGTCTTAAGGGCTGACCGACACATAGCCGATGCTGAGGGGCGTGACCATTGCGGTCGCGCCCTTTTTTGTCGGCCGATGAAGGGCGCCTCCCCTGGCTGGTCATTGGGCGCTCATTGGGGACAGGCTTAAATGAGTGCCCAATGAGCAGGTACTCATTTAAGCCTGTCCCCAATGAGTGGGTGGAAGGTTGCGGGTTCTTTACGGGAATGTAGTGTGGGCTGCGGAAACGTGGTTCTTTCCGTACAATAGTTCAACTCGTGTAAACGCAGGGAAGGGACATTCATGGCAGACATGATCGAGATCAAGCATCTCAACAAGTACTTTGGCGACCTGCATGTGCTCAAAGATATCAATCTCACCGTCAAGCGCGGCGAGAAGCTCGTAATGATCGGGCCTTCCGGCTCGGGTAAGTCGACGCTCATCCGTTGCGTCGATTATCTGGAGGAGCCCACGTCGGGCGAGGTCGTCATCGACGGTACGCCGCTCACCAAAAAGAATCACCTGGAGATGGCTCGCAAGTATAGTTCCATGGTGTTTCAGCAGTTCAACCTGTATCCCAACATGACGGTGCTGGGCAACCTGACGCTCGCGCCCATCAAGCTGCAAAAGAAGAGCAAGGAGGAGGCGACCGAGATCGCCATCGCCGCGCTCAAGCGCGTCGGCATGGCTCATAAGGCCGGCGAGTATCCGCAGAATCTCTCGGGCGGTCAGCAGCAGCGTATCGCCATCGCCCGTGCCCTGTGCACCAAGCAGCCCATCATCCTGTTTGACGAGCCGACCTCGGCGCTCGACCCCGAGATGGTCCAGGAGGTTCTGGACGTTATGATCGAGCTCGCGCAGGAGGACATCACCATGATCTGCGTGACGCACGAGATGGGCTTTGCGCGCCAGGTGGCCGACCGCGTCATCTTTATGGAGGACGGCCGCATCCTGGAGGAGGGCACGCCCGAGCACTTCTTCGATAACCCCGAGAACCCGCGTTGCCGCGAGTTCCTGTCCAAGATTCTGCACTAGGCGCGGTGATGGACATGACGGATATGACGAGGGCGGCCATGTCGCGCCGTCACTTTTTGCAGCTGGCGGGCGCCGGCATGCTTGCGCTGACGGGGACCGTGCTTACCGGTTGCGGCGACTCCACCAGCGGCGAGGGCTCCGACAAAGGGTCCAAGCTTGCGGCCATCAAGTCGCGTGGCCATCTGAATGCCGGCGTTAAGAAGGACGTTCCCGGCTACGGCTATTACGACACCGCCAAGGGCCGCTTTGAGGGCATGGAAGTCGATTTGTGCTACCAGATCGCCGCTGCCGTCTTTGGCGTGAGCTACAAGGAGGCTCGCGCTCAGGAGCTTGTTGAGTTTACCGACGTAACGCCCAAGACGCGCGGCCCGCTGATCGATAACGGCCAACTTGACGTGGTCGCGGCGACCTACACCATCACCGACGAGCGCAAGGAGAGCTGGGATTTCTCGACGCCGTACCGCACCGACTACGTGGGACTTATGGTCAAGAAGCGTTCGGGCTTTACCTCGATTGAGGATCTGGACGGCAAGGTCATCGGCGTGAGCCAGGGTGCTACCACGCAGGGCCTGATCGAGCAGATGATCAAGGACAACGGCTTTAGCTGCAAGCCAGAGTTTAGGGCCTTTAGCGGCTATCCCATCATCAAGAGCTCGCTCGACGCCGGCAATATCGACGTCTTTGCCATGGACCGCTCCACGCTGGCCGGTTACATGAACGAGACCGTTGAGCTGCTGCAGCCCGAGGTCAAGTTTGGCGAGCAGGGCTACGGCGTGGCGACCAAGAAGGGCTGCGACCTTTCGGCCGTGGTCGATCAGGTGATTTGCGATCGCCTGGCCGACGGCTGGCTCGACCAAGAGGTCAAGACCTGGGGTCTTGTATAGGCGCATCGTCCAAGGAAGGAATCAAATGCTCGAAGGATTATTTGACGCCGACCGCTGGTCGACGACATTCCAAAACATGGGGCCCTTCTGGGAGGGCTTTGGCGTGACACTGCAGGTGGTCGTTGCCGGTCTGCTGCTGTCGCTGGTGCTGGGCACACTGCTGGGCGTGTTCTCTACCACTCGCTCGCGCGTGCTGCGCGCCATAAGCCGCGTGTACGTTGAGTTTTACCAGAACACCCCGTTGCCCGTGCAGGTGCTCTTTATGTACATGGCCGGTCCGCAGTTTTTGCAGGCCATAACCGGTGCCGACCAGCCGGTGCGCATCGCGCCGTTTGTGCTGGGCTTCTTGGGTGTGGGCCTGTATCACGCGGCCTACATTTCGGAGGTTATCCGCACTGGTATCGAGGCGGTTCCGCGCGGTCAGATGGAGGCGGCCCAGAGCCAGGGCTTCACCCGTGCGCAGGCATACTGGTACATCGTGTTGCCCCAGACATTCAAGATCATTCTGCCGCCGCTGTGTAACCAGGCGCTCAACCTGGTCAAGAACACGTCGGTGCTGGCGCTTGTGGCCGGCGGCGATCTTATGTACCGTTCCGACAACTTTGTGAGTCTGTACGGTTACCTGCAGGGATACATCGTCTGCTGCCTTATGTACTTCATCATCTGCTTTCCGCTCGCCATGCTGGTGCAGTGGCTCGAGCGCCGCTCCAAGGAGCGTCCGCGCGGCGTGAGCCTGGCCGAGCTGGGGCTCGACAACGTAGAGGAGGCCTAGCGCATGGAAATCTTCAACGCGACCAACCTGCTCTACATTTGGGGCGGCTTTGTTAAGACGATCGAGATCTCGGTGCTGTCGATCTTTTTCTCGCTCATCTTTGGCACGGTGCTGGCGCTCGTTAAAAGCTATGCGCCCCGCCCGTTCCGTATTTTGGTGAGCGCCTATATCGAGCTGTTCCGTTGCACGCCAAACCTGCTGTGGATCCTGTTTATCTACTTTACGGTGCAGGGTTTGGACATTGTGATTTCGACCATCGCCTTTACGCTGTTTACCAGCGCTGTTATGGCCGAGATTGTGCGCGGCGGCCTCAACTCGATTCCGCGCGGCCAGTTTGAGGCAGCGCAGAGCCAGGGCTTCGGCTTCTTTGCCACCATGCGCTACATCATTCTGCCGCAGACGTTTAAGACAATCATTCCGGCGCTGTTTAGCCAGTGCACGACCGTCATCAAGGACAGCTCGTATCTTTCAGGCATTAACGTGGCCGAGCTCATGTACACGGCAAACGTCGTGATGGCCCACGCGATCGACCTGTCGCAGGTGCTTATGCTCTACGGCCTGGTGTTTGCGATGTACTTTGTGCTCAACTTTGGTATCTCGTTGCTGGTTCGCGCATATCAGAGGCGAATGGTGGCAGCGTAGAATGTGACAAAGGGACAGCCCCTTTGTCACATAGAGAAAGGAATCGCGATGAGCGATCTGGAGAACAAGAAGAATCCTGTGGTCATTACCATCGCGCGCGACTTTGGCGCCGAGGGCCACGAGATTGGTCGCATGCTTGCCGACGAGTTGGGGATTCCGCTGTACGATAACGAGCTGCTGGTGCGCGCGTCGCTGCGCGCGGGCGAGTCGCTCGACAAGATGGCTGCCTACGACGAGCGCCTGGCCGTGGAGAACATGGCGTTTCTGCCCGACCGCTACGATGCGCGTTCGTACTCGGACAAGTTGTTCCAAAAGATGAGCCAGGTGATTTTGGATCTGGGCGAGACCGAGAGCTGCATTATCGAAGGCCGTCTGTCCGATTACCTGCTGCGTAACAATCCCAACCACATTGCCGTGTTGGTGACCGCACCCTTTGAGGACCGCGTCGAGATCGTGCGCAAGAAGCGCGGCCTTAACAAAAAGAAGGGCGCCAAGCTGGTCAAGCAGCAGCAGAAGGCGCGCGAGGCGTTCTATAAGCGCTACAGCGCCGGAAAGTGGAAGATGACGAGTGGCAAGGACATCGTCGTCAACCGCGCCAAGCTGGGCCGCGAGGGCTGCAAAGATGTCATCGCCGCTGCCTACCGCTACAAGGTAGCGCAGCTCGAAGGCTAGCCGATCAATAACCACCACAAAGGGGACAAGCACCTTTGCGGTGGTTTTTGTTTTAGGCCGAGGGGAAGGCCTTGGTGAGACCGGCGCGCGTCTGCGTGTCGGTCTTTTGGTAGATGGAGCTCAGGTGGCGCTGTACCATGCGCATCGAGATACCGAGTTCCTCGGCAACCTGCTTGAGCGGGCGTTCATCCTGGGTCACGGCTATGAGCACGTCGACTTCGCGCGGGGTGAGAGCGTGGTTGGCGATGAAGGCCTGGCGTTGCTCCTCGATGGTGGGGGCGGCGAGTGCTTCTTCTGCCAGCTGCTCGCGCTCGCGCTCCCGCTCGGTTTGGGGCAGGCGGAACAGGCCCGCGGCTACAAACGCCGCGCAGGCGGCGACGAGCAAAACGAGCGCACCGATCATAATGAGGGCAACGTTATCCGAGGTCACGAGAGCAAGCGAGATGCCCGATGTGGTGAAAGCGCATACATTGTTGGCGGCGCGGCCCATGCCAGCCCAAAGGGCGGGCGCATGCATGTGCGGTGCCAGCTGTGTAAAGGTGGCGGTAAAGAACGTGACGAAAAAGCCCGAGCTCAGGTAAAAGACGACAAGGCCTAGGTTGGGATCGGCGCCGGCCTCCACGGCCAGGATGGAAATGGTCGAGAGCACGGCGATGCCGAGCATGACAAGTCCCATGTAGCGGCGCTCGGCAAGGTCAAAGATAAGACCGGCGGCAAGGCCGCTTGCCGCCAAAAAGAGGCGCGGCCAAGTCTGCACGGCAATGGTGCCGTGGGCGTTGGAGAGTGTGACCACGTTGTCGAGGGTGGAGAACAGACAGGCAAGAATCATGACGAGCGCGATGCTCCAGCATGCCTGCTTGGCGAGGGCATGAGAGGACTCAGCAAAGGGATTGATGGCGGGGCTGGAGCTCTCGGCAGCTTTTTGGGGAACGACGCTGAGGGCGGATATGGCGATAGTCGCTGCGCCAAGGACGATGAGCTCTGCGATACCGCCGCAATTGAGCAGGTTGACGGCGAACTGCATCAGGATGCCCGCGGCATAGGCTGCTCCCGCACCGGTGGCGAGCTTGGGATCGTCTTGAAACGCCAGTGAAAAGGCGTGGTGCGCAGCGGCGCCCAGCAGGCCGAGTCCGAGGAATGCGAGGCAGCCCAGAATCTCGAGGGCAAGCGAGCCCGTGGGGGACTGGATCTGGGTCAATCCCAGGATGGCGATGGGAACGGCGGCGCTGACAACTGCCTGGGGCTGGCCTTTGCGTTGGGCGAGACCGAGCAGTGGTGCATATCCGATAAAGCCGAGCACGCTCGCACCCAGAATAAAGCCCTGTGCGATTACAACGCGTTCGGCACCGGCGAGCAGCCCGACGTTGACGTCGAAACGAAACTCGGCGGCAAGGAAGGCGAAGGTGAAGAGCGCGAGGGCCAGAAGTGCATTGATTTTAGACTTGCTCAGATTCAAGGATGGTCCTTTGGATGGACGGAACAATCGTGCCCTCGATTGTAGACCAGGACGGTAGGGGGTGGGCCTTTCGGAAGACAGGGCGCGCTTGGCAATCGCGCGCTCGTCGCCTTTTGCGCTGGCAGATAGCCCACATGCGAATTTGTGCCTTGGGATCCGGATAACTTCCCGTAACATGGAGTCACAGAAGCACCCCTTACGACAAGGAGGCTCATATGCGAAAGCAAATCCATGACAACTTAATCAACAGCGGCCGCGCATGCTCGCTCTCCCATGGAACGTGGCGACGTGTGGGCGCCAAGCTTGCCTGTGCGGGGGCTTGCGCGCTCATGGCCGGCCAGCTGCTGCTGCCGAGCGTGGCGCTCGCCGCCAAATGGGTCAACGTTGGCGGCACGCAGTACAACAAGGGCGCCGGCGACGAGGCCGGAACGTGGTCCTGGGACGGCGCCGACGACATGAAGCTCAATGGCTACAACGGCGCCGGTATCAGCGCTCAGGGCAACCTCAATATCGGCGTGACGGGCACCAACACCGTAACGGCCGATTCCTTGCAGAGCGCTATCGAGGTCAAGGACGGCAACCTTGCCATCACGGGGGAGGGAACCCTCAACGCGACGGCCGAACCACAGAAGAGCAGGAGCGCTGTTAAGGTCGAGTGCGGTAGCCTCGCCATCTCGGGCGACGTGACTCTCAACGCGACGGCCGGGACCGATACGATAGCGGTTTCGGGGGACGGTAAGACCGGCGGCGACGTGGACATCCGCGGTGCCAACGTTAACGTGACGGCAACGAACAAAGCGCCTCATACCATCGGCATTCACACGCGGGCAGGCAACATAACCATTAACGAGGGCGCCGACGTCCACGTCGAGGCGGAGGCGAATGGGGGGCTCAACGCCGTTGCAGTCTATGCCGAAAACATCTCCTCCGAGCATGGAGGGTGCATCGCGGTGGATAACGCAAAATTAGATGCGGCAGCGCGCAATGGATGCAGTGTGTCGGTCGCCCTGTATTCGTCCGGGGGTAAGGATACATATTTGAGTGTTACCAACGGAGCGGATGTTACGCTCGTGGCGAGTGATGGGGCCGACGTTTTGGATGGTGTTTGGATGCGCGCGGGGGACGGCGTGTCGCGGGTGCTCGTCGAGAATTCGAGCCTTACAGTTCGATGCGGTGACGGAACTGGCCACAGTCGTAAACATGGCTACGGAATATATTCCCAGTCCGGCTCCCAGTCCGCCATCCCTCGAATTGACATCATTAATTCAAATGTTGAGGTGTCGGGTAATGCGGCGGCAATCTACGCTGTCAATCAAGGTGATGCAGCCCCTTGTCTCTCAATTGATGGCGGATCGGTAGTTACGACTCCCGCCGGAGGCACCGTGCGAGAAGCTGCGGGAAACGGACTCGTCATCGGTACTGCCGGGTCGTCCACTATCCAGGATGTTAGGACCTCCGACGAGGTTGCCCGCAGCGTGGTAATCAGCTCCGGAGATACGGTCGAGCCTGAGCCCACACCTGAGCCCACCCCGGCGCCCACGCCTCAGCCGGGCGGTGGCAGCGGGACCGCCGCGCCGTCCGTGACGCCGACTCAGGCGAGCTCCACGGCCGCTGCCCCCAAGCCGGCCGCGAAGGCCACCGCTGCCCAGAAGTCCGTGGGCACTCTGGCCGCCACGGGCGACAACGCCGCGACGGCGGCGGCCGCCCTCGGCATCGCCGGTGCGTCCGTCATCGGCGCCGGCCTCGTCGCGTCCAAGCGCCACGACCGCTAGCGCAAGCTTTCATAGCTATTTTCGACCGCCGCGTGGGCATGAGTGCCCTCGCGGCGGCTCTTTGTATTTCAGCAGGTAGAGGCCTAGGTTCGCATCTACGAACCTAGGCGTACAGGGCCGTTTGGCACATCTTGGTTGTACAGGACCACCGCAAAGGGGACAGGCACCTTTGTGGTGGTGCAGCCTTTCGACCAAGGAGGCCGTTATGAACGGAAGCCACTTTGATAAGCAGACCCAGCGCGAGCGCACCTGTTCGCTGGTTCACGGTACTTGGCGCTGCGTGGGCGCCAAAATCGCTTGCGCTGGCGCGTGTGCGCTCATGGTTGGTCAGCTGTTGCTGCCGAGCTTGGCACTTGCGACCGAGTGCGCGGATCCCGCCGCCGCGACGGGTGAGGTTGCCGCGGCTCCGGTGACGCCGGCAGTTGCGGAGGATGCGGCTGCGGCGGCTGCACCGGCTCCGGCGACCGTACCAGCAGTCGATGCTGCTCCGGAGGCACAAACCGTCGCTGAACCTCAGCAGACGACTCCGGCTGACGTTACCGATGAATCTAACGATGCGGCACCCGCTGAACAAAACACTCTCAGCGGCACCGCCGCCACGCCGGCAAGCGATGCCATCATGCCCTGCGGCGTGACCGACGTGACTGGCGGGGGCGGCGTTAAGATCAACACGACCGTGGTCGATCACTACACGGACTGCGTGCTTCCGAGCAATGTCACACTCGAAAAGGGCCGGTCGTATACCTATGATTTTCCCGATGTTGAGGGCGGTATGCCGGATAAGCCGCTCTGCGAACTTGTCGAAACCAAGTACTACCGGGCCGATGCTGCTTTGGGCACCCTGGCTGAAGTCCAGGACGCATCTATGTCCGATGTGACGGCTCGCTTTGAGCCCGTTGGCGATCACATGAGGCTGACGCTGACCTTTACGGGTGGCGCGGCAGACGGCTCGTATCGACTCACGCGCAATGAGGCTCTTTATAATGGCGCGGCACTGACGTATACCGGAACCGACTATGAGGGCGACCGCATCATCGTGGGCGACCCCGATGATATCTTCAACGCCTATCAGCCGGGCAGCTCGATTACCCTCAACGAAACCAGGGACGACTATTACCTCCGCTACGCCATCAATAGCGAAATTACGCTCGTTGCGCCAGAAAACGAAGCCCTCGAGAATTTGAACGTCAACGATGTGAAAACCGACTATGCGCCCGGCGAGGCGCCGCGTGCGACCGCGACGATTCCTGCCGCCGACGCCGACAAGTACGAGATCGCGTATGAGTGCTGGGAGGAGATGGACGGCAGCGACCCTGCGCATCTGGAGCCCGTTGCCTTCTGGTATTCCGACCCTGCTAAGTATCCGACGGGCGCGAGGAGGATCGAACACTTCGAAGAGGGCAAGTTCTACATGTATTCCGTTGAGCTGAGGCTCAAGGGCAACAATACCCTCGCCGAGGATTACAACGTGAACATTAACGGCCAATGGGCGAGCAATACCGTTAAGACTATCAATGGCGTATTTGCGCCCAACGCGGCCAATATGCTGTGCGAGCAGCCAATCGACGAATGGCGTGCCATCGACGTTATAGAGATCAACGGCGCCACAACCACCTTTAAGGCGGGCGACAGGCCGGTCTTTACGGCGGGCACTCCGGTGGATTCGGACTCCGTCCTTCAGTGTGAGTTCTGGACGGGTAGCGACGGCAGTGAGGTGAATTCCGTCGAGTTTTGGGACCAGCACATCACCAACCATATCGACGCGTTTAAGCCCGGTGTGACCTATCGTTACGGCCTGTACTTTAAGCCGCCGCGTGGTTTCTACTTTACGCCCAATACCAAGCTGAAGATCAATGGGGTTGAGTGTGGCTATCAGGTGGGCGAGGCAAGTGAGGTTGATCCCGAGAGCGGTTGGATTTACACCCTGTGGCTGAACACCAATCTGACGTTTACGCCCGAGGCCACGCCGGCTCCCGATCCGCAGCCTACGCCGGATCCCAAGCCGACGCCGCAGCCTGAGGTGAAGCCCGACGCGAAGCCCGAGACGAAACCGGAGACCAAGCCCGCTGCGACGCCGACCAAAACGACCGTCACGACCAAGACGGTTGAGAAGGCCACGCCGGCAAAGAAGTCCGACGCCGCCCTGGTTGCCACGGGCGACAACACCGCAATGACAGTCGCCGCCCTGGGCATCGCCGGCGCAACCATCGCCGCTGCCGGCATCGCCGCAACCAAGCGTCGCGAGCGCTAGGTTTTGGTGGTGGCCCTCGTCCTCCGCATCTAATAGTCTCGATCTGTAACAACTACGGGGCTCAACAGGGCTTACCTGTTACAGATCGAGACAAACCGGTCGGCTAAGTCCAAAACCACCACAAAGGTGCCTGTCCCCATCGTGGTGGTCGGGTGGTCGGCATAGAAAAAGTCCCCGCCGGGCGTGTGCTCGACGGGGACTTTGCCGTTTGGTGGCTAGCGCTGCAGGTGATTACTCGCCCAGCAGGCTCTTGGTGATGGAAGCGGCGGCCTTCTTGCCGGCGCCCATCGCCAGAATGACCGTAGCAGCACCGGTGACGATGTCGCCGCCGGCCCAGATGCGGGGATCGGTGGTCTGGCCGGTCTCCTCGTCGGCAACGATGTAGCCCCACTTGTTGAGCTCCATCTTGCCGCCGATCTTCTTTGCGAAGGGGTTGGCGTTGGTGCCGATAGCCGAGATTGCGACGTCGCAGGGAATCTCCTCGATGGCGCCCTCGATGGGCACCGGGCGACGACGGCCGGACTCGTCGGGCTCGCCGAGCTCCATCTTCTGGACCTTGACGGCGCACACGGAGCCGTCCTCGCCAGCGACAAACTCGAGCGGGGAGACGAGCGGCAGAACCTCGACGCCCTCGGCCTTAGCGTGGTGCAGCTCGGCGCGACGGCAGGGCATCTCGTCCTCGGTACGGCGGTAGGCGATGATGGCGTGCTCGGCGCCCAGGCGCTTGGCGGTACGGACGGCGTCCATAGCCACGTTGCCGCCACCAAAGACGACGACGTTCTTGCCGTGCTTGGTGGGAGTGTCGTACTCGGGGAACTTGTTGGCCTTCATCAGGTTCACGCGGGTGAGGTACTCGTTCGCGAAGAAGACGTTGGGCAGGTTCTCGCCGGGGACGTTGAGGAACTTGGGCAGGCCAGCGCCGGTCGCCACGTAGATGGCGTCGAAGCCCTGCTCGAACAGCTCCTCGGCCGTGGCCATGTTGCCCACGACGGAGTTGTACTCAAACTTGACGCCCATGTCCTCCAGGCCGTCGATCTCGCGCTTGACGACTGCCTTGGGCAGACGGAACTCGGGGATGCCGTAGACCAGCACGCCGCCGCCGGTGAAGAACGCCTCAAAGACGGTGACGTCAAAGCCGTTGCGGGCGAGCTCGCCGGCGCAGGTGATGCCGGACGGGCCGGAGCCGACGACGGCGACCTTCTTGCCGTTCTTGGGAGCCATCTTGGGCGTGGAAGCGAGCTCGGGGCGGTCACCCAGGAAGCGCTCGAGCTGGCCGATGGCCACGGGCTCGGACTTCTTACCACGGATGCACTTGCCCTCGCACTGGTTCTCCTGCGGGCAGACACGGCCGCAGATAGCGGGAAGCATGGAGTCCTCGCGGATGGTATCGAGGGCGCCGCCGAAGTCCTTCGCGCGGATCTGCTCGATAAAGCGGGGGATGTTGATGTTGACGGGGCAGCCCTCAACACAGAACGGCTTCTTACAGTTGAGGCAGCGCTCGGCCTCGGCCAGCGCCATCTCCTCGGTGAAGCCCTTGTCGACGGGGCGGAAGTCGCAGGCGCGCTCGGCAGCCGGCTCCTCGTTATCGGGGGTGCGGGGCGACTTCATATCGGCAACGAAACGACCGTTAACTAGTGGCATGCGCAGCTCTTTTCCTCATAGGCCTTGAGGGACTCGCCCTCTTCGGAACGGTAAGCGGCCTGGCGGGCACGAAGGTCATCCCAGTCGACCAGGGTGGCATCGAAGTCGGGGCCGTCGACGCAAGCGAACTTGGTCACGCCGCCCACCTCGACGCGGCAGCAGCCGCACATGCCGGTGCCGTCAACCATGATGGGGTTGAGGGACGCGGTGATGGGGGTGTCGTACTTCTGGGCGGTGAGGGTCGAGAACTTCATCATCGGAACGGGGCCGACGCAGAAGACCTGGCTCACGGCCTTGTCCTGCAGCAGGCGCTCCAACGGAGCGGTGACAACGCCCTGCTCGCCGTAGGAGCCGTCGTCAGTGGTGATGTGGATGTGGTCCTCGTCGAGGAGCTCGCGGAACTGGTCCTCCATGAGCAGGAGGTCCTTGGTGCGGGCGCCCATGATGGCGTGCACCTCGTGACCGGTCTCGACCAGGTGCTTGGCGACCGGGAAGGCAATTGCCAGGCCGACGCCGCCGCCAATGACGGCGCAGGGGCCCTCGGCCATCTCGGTGGGAACTCCCAGCGGGCCCACGACGTCGCGCAGCGACTCGCCGGCCTCGTAGGTGGAAAGCATCTCGGTGGTCTTGCCGATCACCATGAAGATGAACTCGACCCAGCCCTCGTCACCGTTCCAGCCGGCCAGGGTAAACGGGACGCGCTCGCCCGTCTCGTTGGCGCGGACCATGAGGAACTGTCCAGCGTGCGCATGCTTGGCGATTGCGGGCGCCTCGATGCGGAACTTGAACACCTTCTCCGAGAACTGCGTCTTCTCCAGGATCTTATACATAGAACCCCTCTCTTGTTAGGGCCGCCGAACCGTGCCTCCACGGAAATGGACGGTAGCCCGAATAAAACCGTACGCGCACAGGCGTTGTGCAGACATACGGTGCAAATTATACCCTCATGGACATGTCACTTACGTGTGTCTTCGGCGGTTGGGAGCAGGGTTTATCCACTTTGGCCTACCAAAGGGGGAGAGGTTTATTTTGGTCGGTTTTATCAGGTAAAACGGCAAAGGGGGCCGGCCTCGGGTTGTGATGAGGCAGGCCCCCTTTGGGATGCTATGCATGTATGTCGGCGCGCGGTTGATTGCGATGCCGCAACTGGGGCGTTTCCGCAGGTAAAACCTGCCAAAATAAACCTGTTCCTAAATGATAGGTTTTAGTGCTTGCCGTTGGCGGAGGCGGCGCCGTTGACATGGTCGCGGGCATAGACCACGCCGTGCACGATCGCCAGGCCGGCGGCGTCGGCCGCGCGGGCGCAGGTGTCCTGGAAATCCTCGGCCTCGCGGGCGCGCAGCTGCTTGAGCACGTAGTCGGCGACGGCCATCTTGCCGGGAGGGTTGCCGATGCCGGTGCGGATGCGGCTGAAGTCGCGGCTGCCCATCTTGTCGATGATGGAGCGCAGGCCGTTGTGACCGGCATGGCCTCCGCCCACCTTGACGCGTACGTCACCGGCGGGAATGTCGAGCTCGTCGTGGATGACGAGCAGCTCCTCGGTCTTGATCTTGTACTCGCGGCAGAGCTTGGAGATGGGCCCGCCCGAGGTGTTCATGTACGACTGCGGCTTGACCAGCACAATCTGGCGCTTACCGCCCTCTTCCTTGGGATCGTTGATGTTGATGAGCGCGACCTCGGCGCCGGCCTGGTTTTTCCAGTACGTGACGCCGGCCTGACGGGCCAGCTCGTCGATTGCTTTGAAACCAGCGTTGTGACGGGTCTCGGCATACTCCTCGCCAGGGTTGCCAAGTCCGGCAACCATGCGAATCTTAAGCGGCTGTGCAGCTGCCATGTTCATCCTTTCGTTGATTTGTCGCCTGCTATGGTGAGCGACCCTGTTGCTGCTGTCAAATGGAGGGCAATTGAGGTTATTTGAGGGCGTTTGGACGGCCGTCGAAATCGAGGTGGACAGTTAGTTCGGATACGTATAAGTTCTGAGAACTCGAATTGCTCGATTCAATGCCGATACGTTGTTTTGGAGCTTTAGTTAGTCCATATGACGCTGTTTTGAAGTCTACCCTGCCTTCAAATCGGGCGAATGGTATAGAGATAACTGCAAAACAGCCTAATTCAATGTGTCCATTTATACGTATTTGAACTAACTGTCCAGCCCTGCTCGACGGTGCACGGGTGATTCGCCGTTTAGACCGGCGCAAGGCCGATTCCGGCCCGCAGGGCGTTGAGCCAAGCGGTCTGACGCTTGCGATAGCCCTTGATACGGTATCGGAATCGGACTCCCGCGAGTCGATGCATCGTTTGGGCGAAGGCTTCGAGTGCAACAAGGTCTTTCATTTGGTCGCGATTGATAACCAGGACGTGGATGCCCATTGCCTTGAGGCCATTATTTCGATTGCCATCGTGGATGCGAGCGTTTTGAAGCTCATGCCCAATTCCGTTGTATTCGTTGTCGACTCCGGCTGCCGGGCAATATAGGTCGCAGATGGCATAGGGGATGCCCGAGGACATGTTGACCGCAAGAGTGTCGAAGTCGATTCGATAGTTGAGTAGCAGGCCTCCCATGGGCAGACTGCAACATCCGAATCCTCCAAAGCGCATGGGCGCGCCCAGGACGGCGAACATCAATGATTCCGCTGGGGATGCGGATCCGGCCCGGGCGAGTTTGACAGCCGTACGAAACGAGGCGTAGGAACTACTTTTGGCAAACCGTGCGACTGCCTCGAGTTCTTCGATGGTTGTAGCGGGTTCGCATCTATAGTGTGCCTGTTCGTAGCGTGTTTCGGCTGGCTTTTCGGGTGTCGGTTGGTCGCCCTGGCAATCGAGGTCGTCCATCGCTTCGAAGCTGTTGGCCTTGGGCCACGTGTCGTCGTAGGCGATGGGGTAAGTTGCCTCGGGCGGAAGTGAGTAGGTTCCGAGCAGCTCCATAAGGAGCATCAAGGTTTTGGCGACTGATTCATTTTTGGAACAAAGCATGGCTGTCATGGCAGGAGACGTTGCGTAGATGTCGGCCTCGACGTGCATAATTGCACCTTCAGGAAGAGGAGTGGAGAGAATATGCTGAAGAAGTCGCTTGTCGGGGCGCCTGTTGTCTTCGTTTGAAACGAGAAGATCGAGCAGTTCGGAATCATCTTCATTCCAGGCGTCGAGTATCGAAAGTGCGCCAAAGTCTATCGCGTCATTGTTGGGAATGCAGCCAGCCAAGGCCTGTGCTTGCTGTTCGCTATCAACGGAGTCCCAGGGTAGGGCAGAGTACGCCCGTCGTGCGCGACGAATTGCGCGGAGGGCGGAGAGATGTGAAATCACGGTCGTCATAGCTATAACGTACTAAGTTGGCGGCAGAATGCGACCGCCATACCGTTCTTTTCGCTCAGCGGGGCGCTGCGCGCCATGAACGGCTGGGTGTTATGAAATCGGTGGAATCGGTTGAGGGGATTGCAGGAAATTGAGCTCTGCCGCGAAGGTTGACGATAGCTACTGGACAGTTAGTTCAGATACGTATAAGACGGCGGGCGTTCGAGGCGTTTCTAAGGGCTTTCGAGGGCGATTTGAGGGTAAATATGCGGCGGTCGTACTCGAAAGCGATGAGCTTTGGGCAGTATGGCGTTCGCCGGGGAGCTCAGAAGGCTCAGAACGGCCTTTGGAGCTTTAAAAAAATACGTATCTGAACTAATTGTCCAGGGAAGGTTGTCGAGGGGTAGAAAAAGGGTCGGAAGCGAGCTTCCGACCCTTTAAAAACACCAAAGATGATGAGATGCACGCTGGATTACAGCGCGAAGTCGCCGCCGACGAGCGTGGAGACGGGCTCCTCGTGGTAAACGGCGGAGATGGCCTGAGCGAACTCCTCGGCGACCGAGATGGTCTTGATCTTGCCGCCGACCTCGACGGGAATGGCGTCGGTGACGAGGCACTCGACGATCGGGGCGTCGTTCAGACGCTCGATGGCCGGACCGGAGAAGATGCCGTGGGTGGCGCATACGTAGATGTCGCCGGCGCCCATAGCCTTGAGCTCCTTGACGTTGGCGCACAGGGTGCCAGCGGTGTCGATCATGTCGTCGTTGATGATGCAGGTCTTGCCCTTGATGTCACCGATGATGCCCATGACCTCGGCGGCGTTGTGGCGCGGACGGCCCTTGTGGGCGATGGCCAGGTCGCAGCCGAGCATGTCGGACAGCTTCTTGGCGGCCTTGGCGCGGCCCACATCGGGGGAGACGACAACCAGGTTGTCGGTGTCGAAGTGCATGTCGTTGTAGTACTGGCCAAACAGCGGCAGCGCGGACAGGTGGTTAACCGGGATATCGAAGAAGCCCTGAATCTGGCCCTGGTGCAGGTCGAGGGTGATGATGCGGTTGACGCCGGCGCGCTCGAGCAGGTTGGCGACGAGGCGGGCGGTGATGGGCTCGCGCGGGCCGGCCTTGCGGTCCTGGCGGGCATAGCCGAAGTAGGGGACCACGGCGGTGATCCGGCCGGCGGAGGCCCGGCGCAGGGCGTCGATCATAATGAGCAGCTCCATCAGGGAGTCATTCACCGTGTGGAGGCGGCCGTCCTTCTCAAAGGGGCAGGTGGACTGGACCACGAACACATCCGCGCCGCGGACGGTCTCGTAGATGGAGGCAAAGTTCTCGCCATCGGCAAAGGACCCGACCTCAGAATTGCCCAGGGGGACCCCCAGCTCCTGACAGATGGCCTTCGCCAGGTTGGGATTGGAGTTTCCGGTAAAAATCTTGATGCTCTTCCCGTGTGTGATCATACTCAACTTCCTTCCATTTATTGCGGAGCCCGCCCCAGACGGGAGCGCAGCCCCTGTTATCGCTTCCTGCGGTCCTCACAGCATTCCGGTCCTGCGGCCCCGCGCCGCAGGCTTGGTTCACTTCCGCGCCTTCTTGGCCCGGTGGGCTGCCGCCCAGCCAGGCTTCTCCACCTGACGGGCCCGGGCGATGGCCAGGGCGTCGGCGGGCACATCCTCCGTAATCGTGGAGCCGGCGGCGGTATAGGCCCCGTCCCCCACATGGACCGGGGAGACCA